>VGQX01000005.1 GCA_016882305.1 Cyanobacteria bacterium K_Offshore_surface_m2_239 | reverse complement strand
GAAAGAATCGTGCGAAGATTCATGCCTTCCCGCCCCCGAGGCGGCTTTTTTATATCCGAGGTTGCAAGCCAAAAACACGCATTATTCGAGGTGCCCTTTTGCAAAGTTCAGGCTATGAATAACGTCTGAATAATTCGCCATGAATAACATCCTGCACGGAAAGGTCTTGGCCGAGTCCTGCATCGTGAATAGCCTTTACGGTGTCATGGGCATGGGAAGCTATCCTACTACCATCAAGAATCCATCGAGTGACAAAGCCAACTCTTTCCTGGGCGGTGTCATGACTGGGCAGTGAGTGAAGACAACGGCTATTAAAAATAATACAATCACCTGGCTTTGTTGGCCAAGAAAGAATTTTCCGGGTCGCCAAAAGCTCCTGATCACTAGGTATAGGGGTAAATACAGTCGACAAATTTGAAGGGGATGCCCGATTGTAGCGTTGGTAATACTCTTCAACTTCTGAGCTGGCTTCAAGTCCTTCAACAAAGTATGACTGCGGCATATAGTTTTCTCCATCGCAATGGGAGCCCGCAACAAATGAAAGCGAATCGCCAGGTGAATGGTTAGTCAAACTAATCCAAATTGAGTAGTGATCACCTTCAATGATATTGTCATGATGCCAAGGAATAGAGACTTCACAACCTGCGGGTCGCAAAAACCAAGTGTCTTGCAAGAAACGAAAAGACTTTCCATTAAACAGTTGCCTCGCAAGATCAATCATTTCAGGGCTATTGCAGAGGGAATTGAATTCCTCAATTTCCGTAGTCCGCCAGATATTAGTAGTCATCCCAGGACCACTACTATTGTGTATCATCGCCTTGAAGGGACTAATCAGCTCAAGATCCCTAGAGATGCCACGATACAAAGTGGAAACCGATTCACCGGTAAAAGCATCGGGGAGAACTATTGCTCCATCTCGACAAAGGCTTTCACAAAGATTTATATCTATTTTCATTGAATCAGCCATGTGCGATTTTTATGCTATCATAGTAAGTAATCGCTCAAGGTAGTCTCATGCGTAACGATTTACAGCGGCACGTTCAAGGCCATCAGTACCGTGTAGTGAAGAACCAGGAAGGCCAATATGCTTTGTGGTCCTTTAAGCTTGCCCCGCCGGCAGGCTGGATCACCATTCATTCCAGCAATAGCCAAGAAGAGTGCCTTGAATTCATAGACAGTAATTGGACAAATATCATGCCAAACTGTCTTCAGAACCAAGTGATCACTTGCCGCAAAAGAATTGCCTCAGGCGCCATTAGCTGACAGCTTCCACCTTGATAAGTTCATACAATAAATTGCATAACTGCCTTATGGATGCAACGAACTTATGCCAAATGCGTATCCAGACTAAGAGCTATACAATCTGGATTCGTGGATTCAGCTTTGCCTTTGTAGCTATATGCCTGGTCTTTCGAGTTTCGACTGCACTTGCTATCCCAGGCAAGACACATGGAGATACTACAGCCACCAAAGATATCCTGCCTAGAATCATAATAAATACAGGCTTAGGCATAAAAATCGGGAGTGTTATCAATACTTCGGAATTATTGAAGCTGGTAAGTATTGAAAGCGGGGACGATTGGCTAGATATTATCAAACAACTTGAATTTTTTCAAAAGAATCTTTTCGATGGTTCTCGGCAAGCAACTCTCCGAGATTTACTTATTGAGTCTGTCAATAATAATCCACAATTAGACGTTGCATTTGAGTCAATACAGTCCCAGGATGCCTTAGTTGCTAGTGCTAAGCGTCAGTGGAATCCTTCTGTTGGGATATCAGCCTTGGGCGGATACTCATGGCAAACATTGTCAAATTATCCACTGAATAAGCCCAGCCTATCAACACAACCTTCGCCATCTTCAACATATACCGACAATTCTTTACTTAGCACTTCCCTGGGTCTGTCTTGGTACCCGTATCTAGCAACACGGCAACCATTAATTCGCTCCCAAGCAGCGGCACTAGACCAACAGAAGTTACTCTTTATTATAGCAGCACGTGATACCATACTCAACACTCAGCTTGCTTATACAAGTGTTCAAAAAGCGCTCGAGTTAATTAAAGCTTTCTCTAGTATTGTTGAAACAGATATTGCCATACTAAATCAGATTCGCAAGAATAAACAAGCCGGTTTGTCTTCACAGGCTGATATTGAGCAGCAAAAGACACAACTATATCAAGATCTTATAACACTCATTGATGCCTATCTTTCCCTAGATAATGCCCAAAATGAGCTTGGAAAAGCACTGGGGCAGGTAGGACATCAGTACATTGTTCCTCAGGATCAGTTTGTGCCAATTGGTTCTTGGGATCAATCGCTGAATCAAACTATTGATATGGCATTAAAGATGCGGGAAGAAATAAAAGCATCTGCTAAGCTTGCTGAGTCTTTAGGCTGGAATGCAAAGAAGATCATTGCCTCGTATCTGCCCTCATTCAGTCTAAATGCTAACACAAGCATTTTAGCCAACAAAGGCATTATTGCACAAGAACTATGGGGCCTAAGTCCCTCTATAAATAAGCAATTAAATACCACTCTCACTTTGTCAGCAAATATAACCTGGAACTTATATGACGGTGGGGTGAACTTATCTTTAGCAAGAAGTCAAGAGCGCTTAGCTAAACAAGCCCTAGATACAGCTCGGCTACAGAAAGCACAGATTAGCGCTGATGCGGCAAGTTCATTTACCAACTATAGAAATTCACAAATCTCTATTTTCTCGGCCAAGAGAGCTGTTCAAGCCGCAAAGAATGCAACTGCAATCTATAGGGTAAGATATTCCGTTGGAGTTGACACCATTACACCCTTGGTCCTTAGTATCAAATCCCTTTCTGATTCAACAACATCTCTCGCATCAGCCATAGAGCTACACAATAATTCAATCAACCGTCTGTACAGGAACACTTCTACTTGGCCTGACTACACGGGAGTTAGCCTTTCCGATGTTCTTATTATGCAGCTTAAGAATGGTAGACCATAGGTCAATAAATGACTGTTATTTGTATGACGTCTGAGCTTTCCACGTTCTCGTTGATTGGCTAACCCATGACTGAATCAAAGCCTAAACCCAAGGAAAATCGTCCCCAACCTGTACAAGTGCTGGAGGCTCCCCTACGAACGAGTCTATGGATTGCTATTGGTATCGCAGCCCTAGGGGTTGTTTGGTCGAACACCGCCAGAATCCCCATGCAGGTAGAAGGTTTAGGTGTCATTGTCCCGCCAGGAGGTCTATCAAGTTTGCCCGCGAGAGCAACGGGCACTATTTTTTATCAGGTGTCTCCCAACTCAAATAAGGAATCACCAATCAATATTAGGGTGCGTAAATTCTGGAATGGCGATTCCCTCGACGAAGAAGCAATTGCTCTTCAAGGAGAAATTAGAAATCGCAAGTTAAGCAGATCTAGTGTTAACAAAATCCTGTCTACCATTACAAAGATCACTCTCTCTCCCAAAGAATCAGGTTCTGCACATGAATTCTATCCTCAGAACCATGAAGATATAGATACCGTTTTTCGGAGAGGAACTGTTCTAGCTATTATAGATTCTCCAAACGATCGCGAAGTGCTGGCTTCTAAACTTAGGCAAACTACAACATCTATAAGACTTCGCCTAAAGTCCGAAGAAAGGTTAAAGACACTACTGAAGAACTACATTAGTTCCTACAAGCTTCAATCGGGCCAACAGGAGGTCGTCCGCGAACAGGTAGCACAACAATTAGATTGGGAAAAGACTCTTGAAAAACTGGCAAAGATTGGATGGGTACCTCGAAGTCTATATCTTCAGGCTTCTTCTCAAGTCTTGGGACTTCGCTCAAATCTAATAACGGCTAACAGTCAGCTTATCTCCTTATTGCAGTCCATACAGGATTCCCAACAAAAGCTATTGCAATCAGATACAGACATAAAGAACGATCTACTAGCATTACGAGTCGCCCTTTTTGACTATCTCAACAAAGCCTATTTGATTGCTCCCACGGATCTTTACGTAGTTAATACCAGCTTCAGAAATCAACAGACCATTACAACAGGATCAAGCGCCTTTCTTTATACAACTTCTAATCCAATACTTCCAACCTATATCACCACGTATTTCAATGCCAAGCAGGCTTCACAAATCTTTCCTGGCATGAAGGCCTTGGTGACCCCATCAGGCATCTCCAGAGCCCAGTACGGTGGGATTATTGCATCTGTAGAAAGAGTCGACACCTCTCCATCTAGCCTAGAGGAAATTAGCGCACAGACAGGTATCCAAGAAGTTGGTCAATTGGTCAATACATCCCAATCAGTTCCCTTTCGCGTAGTTGTAAAGCTTCAAAAAATCCATAAAGACCAGACTCAAGCCTGTAACTCCCAAACAAAAGAAGAATGCTATCTCTGGAATTCGGGAGAAGAGCCCCCCTTTCCGACACGCCTAGGAAATACTGTAAACGTCCAAGTAACGACTGATACACAAACACCTATTCAGCTAGTGATCCCTGTACTTCGTAAGTTCCTAGGCATCGCAACAGACGCATCATGACAACAACTAGTGGAAAATTGACAGAACCTAGTTCATCCTTTTCCTGGATTATAGATATTTTCAGCCGGTACAAGATACCGCTTCTTCTCCTTATGCCCATCTGCGTAGCCTCTATTGTTCCTGAGCTAATCATCGCCGGTGCAACTTCTCAGTTTATTGATTCTTATCTAATCAATAACCGTCTTAATTTTGCCGTCCCAATCAGCTGGGTTCTTCTGATTTCCTCCATACTTATTATTTCCATTTTAGCCTTTCAGATGCTTATTCTTCGGCGTCTTGAAAGTCTCTTTATACGACGTGTCAGTGTTACGGTATTTACCCAGCTTTTCCGCCTACCATTTCATTTCTTTCTCTCAAACCAACCCGCTGAAGCTTCTGCAAGGTTGGCATTGGGCATGCAGATTGGACAAATGGCAGTTTCGAAACTGCTTGCTTTTTGCCTAAGCATTTTAAGAGCTTTCACTATTCTATTCTTCACCCTTCTAATATCTGTCAAATTAACGGTTATCTCATTGTTAATACTTGTTGCCAATCTCCTGGTCACCGCACAGATTACCCAGCGGCGCGAAGGTGAAAATCGAAAGCTTGCGATGGTTCAAGCTCTTGCGGATGGTATTGGTACAAGTGGCATCTCAACCATTGAAAGTATCAAAGCATCTGCGCTAGAAAACGAGTTTTTCAATAAGTGGTCAGACAAGTTCTCCGTTGGTGTGAATGGTCAGCAGATTCAAAGCCTCTATGTTGCTTTTACTGCGGTTTTAGGCGACGTGTCCACCTTTGCAACTCAAGCAGCCATTGTTATTATTGGTGGATTTCTTATTCTTGATGGATCACTTACTCTGGGATCACTGATTGCTTTCCAGTTTCTTCTTGGAAGCGTTGTGGCCCCTTTGGGAAATATTTCTGACTTTGCCAACACAATTCAACAACTGACGGGCCTTTCTGGTCGTGTTTCGGATGTGATTGCCAATGATAAGGATCCAAGAGTACAGTCATTCTCTGCAAATGAATCCCAATCCCATCCTCGCCTTATTGGCCACATTGAAGGTAAGAACATTCACTATCGCTTTCCTGAGGCTGAGGATCCAATCTTTTCTGGTTTAAACTTTAATATTCCAGCAGGTACACACTTGGCCATTGTTGGAGGAAGTGGATCTGGAAAAAGTACGTTGCTAAAAATGATTGCTGGATTTTATAGTCATGATCAAGGAACTCTTCTCTATGATGGAAAGCCGTGGGAAGAAATTCCAGATCTACAGCTCAGAACGTCCATGGCCTATGTGGCTCAGGACGTGTTCTTATTTCGAGCAACTATTTTTGAGAATGTAACACTTTGGGATCCTAGATTTGATCAGCTCGATGCCTATAAGGCTCTTTGCGACGCCAAGCTCCGCCAAGAGATTGATTCTTACCCTGATGGTGTTAATCGAATGCTGAGAGATAATGGTTCAGATCTTAGTGGCGGTCAAAAGCAACGAATTGAGATCGCAAGAGCTTTAATAAGAGACCCATCGATCATATTAATGGATGAAGCAACAAGTGCCCTGGATGATCGCACAGAGGCAGAGGTTCTTTCAGTGATTAAGTCGAAAGAAAGAACATTAATCACGGTTGCCCATAGGATGCTATCCGCACAATTGAGCGATCAGGTTATTGTTCTTGAACGCGGAAAAATTGTCCAGAGAGGCCATCCAAAAGAGCTTGCAGAGGTCCCTGGATACTACTTGAATCTACTTCTATCTGAGGACTCTCAAGTAAAATGAAAGACAGAGTCTTTTCTTCTAAGGCGCTTGAATCTGCTCTGTCACTTGAATCGAGCGCATTTCAGCAATCTGTATTGCCACAAAATTGCTCTGACCGATTTCTAGCCTTAAACTTCGCTCTCCAGCGGTTGTCGACGGACCAGATGCCTGATGACCTGACAACCAACTCCCTACGTGAGTTTCTTGCCAATAATGATGTTTGCTTCCGTGAGGTAGAAGTGCCGGATAACCTCACAAAAAAGCGTACTCAAGTTTTATTAATTGAATCGAACTCGGACGAATCAATCTATGTCGTATTTAGGAATGGTGTTCAATCCTTTGCCTACAATACTGGGACGGGTTCCATCTATCGCATCAAGGATAGCAAGAGACTTTTATCCCAATGTAGGCAGATATGCTACGAGGTTTATGCGCATCTCCCCTATACAATTAATGGTGCGATAGACGTTTTGAAATTTACATATTCTTCAAGTGTCGACACTCTTCTTCTGTTCTTGGTTTCCTCTGTCATTGTCACTCTGTTTGCTTTGGTTGTACCTATGGTGGTCAATTATTTAGTTGCGACTGTACTCCCTCAATCGAATGAAAGGCTATTAATTGACACGGCTATTCTTGTATTTCTTATTCTTGTTGCAAGTGTTGTAGCAAACGCGTATGCAAAACTTGCCCAGCTCAAAGTTGAATCCCTTGTTGACTTGCGGCTGCAAACCGCTACCTGGGCGAGGGTGATGAAATTACCTATCCCTTTCTTTTATAAATATTCTATTTCTGATGTTGCCTCGCGAGTCACTGCAATTACTCAGGCAAGAAAGATTTTATCTGCTGGTTTCATGTCATCACTCATATCTATATTGTTTTCATTCTCCTTTTTCTTTTTAATGTTTTCCTATGATGGGAGGCTAGCCTCTATTGCACTTGTATTTGCATTGATTAGTGTTTTTCTTGTTTTTTACCTTTCAAATAAACAAGGAAATTTTTTGGTAACCTTATTTGATCAATTTGCAGAGATAACCAATTTTTCTCTGCAATCAGTCATTGGATTGCCGCAAATTCGATCTACCGGCTCAGAGCCCTTTATTTTTTACCAATGGATGAAGTCACTGGTTAGACTAACTTCTACCAATCAGCGGATGCAGTACTATACAGGTCTATTAACCATCCTTTCTCAGTCAATCAATCCTATTGGCAACCTGGTCGTTATCAGCTCTGTTGTTCTGATGATTCCCAACACCCTTCTTGTAGGAAATAGTCTTCTTGTTGCCAGCGTTGTTGGCTTCCTTGTTGCCTACGCCGGCTTCAACACACTTCTTTCACAAGCTGCTCTTCAGCTTTCCAGTACATTATCGGTAGTCAAAAGTCTATGGGCTAGGGCAGAAGTGGTTCTCTACTCAACTCCTGAGGTAGGCTACAATCCTCATGCGATCCGGAAGGAATTGCAAGGTACCTATAGGGGGTCTGGAATTTACTTCCAGTATCCCGGAATGCAAAACCCAGTTCTCAAGGGATTGTCCTTTGAAATTGATAAGCAGAAATACACCGCGATTACGGGATACAGTGGTTGCGGGAAGTCGACACTCCTGCGACTCATTCTCGGATTTGATGTCGCCCAATCTGGCCAGATACTTGTAGACAACCTTGAACTCAGCCAGTGGTCGATCCGCGCCTATCGCCAGCAGATTGGTGTTGTCATGCAGAATACTCCCCTCCCTTCTGGCTCGATTCTTGATATTATAAAAGCTGGGAGAGAATTCGATCTTGATAAGGTCATGCACGCCTGTGAACTCGCCTCAATTGCTGATGGAATTCAACGTCTGGAAAACGGAATTGACACCGTAATCACAGAAAACTCCACCAATATCTCGGGTGGGCAACGGCAAAGGATCGCCCTGGCAAGAGCCCTGGTCGGCGATCCCAGCGTGCTGATCCTTGATGAGGCTACGAGTGCTCTGGATGCACCAACCCAGGCGGTGGTCACCGATACCCTCAACAACCTTCCTATCACCCGGATTGCGGTAGCTCACCGTCTAAGCACGATTGAATCAGCCGATATAATACTTGTGATGAAAGATGGACTTATCGTAGAATCAGGAAGCTTCAATGAACTCATCCACGCCGAAGGCGGCTACCTAAATCGGCACTGAATCTTGTAACACAGAATATTTGTATTTGCTTTGGCAGGATCTGAGCATCGGCTTGAAGTAAGAAAGGCTTTGTAGGCTAACTCCCCCAAAAAAATCACTTCGCTCAAGCTTCCCACCTTCAGGCTTGCGAAGATTGATGATGAATTCAGAACAGTACCCATTGTTTTGCTGCCCTGAAACCAAGACCCGGCAGCCAGCCTCATTCCAATCCGGAATCTCGGCCTTCTCAGGCAAGGATCCATCCAAACGAATTCCCTCACGACCCATAGGTCGGTTTAACACAAGTCCCGTGGCCTTCAACAAGGACTCCTTGAGCGTCCAAAGCTTGGTCTGGAGACGTGGCCGTTCACCGCTGGCACAGCCAACCAGGCTCTCCATCTCTTCCTGCATCAGAATACGATCCTCAATGAGTAGCCCATGCAGGCAACCGAACAGTCCTTCAATATCCACCCCCATGTGAGGCTTGTCAGGCACCACGCAGACCGCAGCCATACGTGTGGCGCCGAGACAAAAAGCATAAGTTCTGCCGATTTCCTACATGGTTACAGATCTGCCGAAGATGGTGGATCCCGAACCGCCACTCCGCAGGAAGAATGGCAACGACTTTTCCCCATGTTTCCCTATCGATCAGCGACACTAGCTGCCGCGTGATCGTATGGGCTAACCGATAAGGATTCCAATTCTCTGAAGTAGAGATAAGGCAGCATTGCCAATCGCTTCCTCCCTGAGGAGCTACAAGGATACTTCCAAAACATCCTGAATCGCCTGGTCAGTGGTGATCACTTGTAGAAAAATATCTGAATGTGAATGATCAAGACATCGCGCCGTGGAAGTAGCCCGGCTCCGGTCGTTAGAATTCTGGTCGAATACCAGTTAATGCTGCGCTTTCAAAGGGCATTCGTTGGGATGTCGTTCAACTGTCTCTGAGTCGTGGATGAACTGTCTGCTGAACGATTGCTCCGAGGGGATTGCGTGGAACGGCCTCCCGCTCAGGACTTGTGGATCCTGCTTCCTGGCCTCGGCTCCTTCGAGCCCGGCCCCCTGGCTGCCGTCCATGGCCGGGATCCCCTGCTGCTTCAAGAGCATGGGGTCCTTGAGTTCATCCTCAAAGACCTGGGACTCCCCCCGCTCCTCCCCTTCCTGCAGGGAATCGCCACTCCCCCCTCGCTTTCCCCCCTGGCTCGCACCGCCCTCTCCACCTATCTGCACACCCTGCTCCTGACCCGGGCGGTATTGGCCGAAGCCCCTATGCCCGACTTGCTGATCGGCTACAGCTTGGGGGAACTTGTTGCCGCCACCATCTCCGGTGTCTGTACGGAGCGAGATGTGCTGGGATGGTTGCTGAGGATGAGTCGCGTGATCGAGACCACCACAGAGCCAGTGGTTTGCTACTTCGTGAATGGCCCCATCCCCACCATCTTTCCCCCCTCCTTTGATAACGCACCCATCTTCAGCTTCCTGGGGGGATCCGGGGCACATTTGGCCGCCTGCCCCACCGGGTACTTCCAGGAGGTGCTGGCCTGGTTTACTGAACGGGACATGATTTGTGTCTCCATCGGGGTGAACTACGGGTTCCACACCCCTTTGCTGGAACCAGCCTTCGAGGCTCTCGCCGCCGACCTTCACACTCTGCCCACCAGGCCCGGAAGGGGGCCCTGGTACTCCTGCGCAACAGGCTCCATGGTGAACAGGCTCGATCCGCAGCACCTCTGGGCCATCATGCGGCAACCAATCGCGCTTGAGCCCCTTGGGACATGGGAGAGCCGTTGTCCTCGGCTCACGGTTCTTGAGTACGGACCCGTTCGGTTTCTTACCAGCTTCCGGGACCTGCTGCCACGAAATAAAGAACTGATGCTGCCCAGTCTTTTTCAGTGGTACGGCGAATCTAATGATCAAAGGATATCCGTGACGCTGGCCAACGCATTGCGCCGAGGCACCAGAGGACCAAATTCCAAAGAAAGATGACTTTTGATGTTATCATCAGCATTTAATCTTGTAACGTCTTCCAATCATTCATTCGGGTCGAAGATGTCTGGTTGCACCATCGACTCCATCAAGGCGATGGGTAAGCTCTCCAGCGGAAAGGTTGCTGAACAGCAGGCGGCAGAATGGGCCCCAGCCACGGGCCAAGGGAGAAATGCCAATATCTTTTTTTATCACGCCTCCACGAACCCCAAACCTGGTGCCCCACACACCATCAATGCCCTACTGGAGGAGGCCCTAGAAGAATTTGGCTACAACCTCTCTTCCATTTCATACGTTGAGACCATTCAAGACAAGACCACTCAAAACGGCCTTTCCTTTGCCATGAAGGAGGCCCGAAGGCTTGCCAACCTCACATCAAACGCAGTGGATTTAGCCCTCTATTGCGACGGCGGTGTCCAGATCTGCCCTCCAAGCAAGAAAAATGCTCGGCACAACGTGATCTTCTTTCATGGTATGGCAAGGAATGTGGGCATATGGAGCAGCAATACTGATGTTGATCTTTACCTTGCAAACTCTCTCTACTTAGCCGAAGTACTCCAAGGGCTTCTCGCCATGCCCCGCTGGCAAAATGGATGGCGTATTGATGCAAGAACTTACTATTCTGTCAAGTCAATCCGACTAGGCCTCCCGTGGCTCTCTACCTCCTGTTTAGATCAGGATGATCGCAAAGCACTCAGTCAACTGCCGCCCGCGGTGGAACAGGCAATGAAAGAGGACGTTCTCCTCGGCCACTCCCTTCAGCCAGGGAAAAGCGATAAATTTGCCCATCTTGAGATCATGCTCTATCTATCACGCGTTTCCGCGGAACAGGGCCGCAAGGCACGGCTACTCGTGACTGAAGTGGACTTAGCCAGCCTTGAAACCTATCTCCTGGATCCAACCAACCCATGGGCCCTGCGCTTGCATGACCAGTTGAAGCAAGAGGGACTCAGACTGAAGGATCTGTTGATTCCAATGCCCAGGCTACCAAGGAAACAGCTGTTCAGGATCTTCCAGTCCTGCACTTTCGGACTTTCCTACAACGTTGTTCCGGAAGCATTTGGAATCTACGTTCTAGAGTCTGTCTTCCATGGCTGCCCTGTCTACACAAACGGATCTGGCAATATGCGACATGTTCTGCCGGAGAACAATGGGATCAATGTCATCGAAAGTGAAGCCATGGTATTCGGCGCCCGCAAAGGCTACAATGAAGTTGGCGACCGGATTGTCCACGACAGCACAGTAGGCCGAGATACGATAAAGAAGGCCTGCGCAAGGGGGAGAGATTTCATCATGAAGAACTATTGTCATGACACCATGATGAAAGATCTGTCCGCCTGTCTCTCCAGCCTCGAACACAAGGAACAGGCGTCCATCAAAACTCTCGATTCTGAGCAGCTGACGATCCGCCTGGGACCACTGGTGCGCTCCTGGAACCACCTCAGCGGCGCCATCATCTCCGATCTGGCGAACGAAGTTCTCCCTCCACACAAACACGCCCTGATCCACGGGATCCTCGGCCGCAAGGCGGACGACGTGATCACCGCTCTCGGTACAACAGATCTTGCCCTGGTGGACGAGCTGTTCTGTGCAGGCATCCTGGCCCTCGTTCCCGGAGACTGACGTCATGGAAGCCGCCCTACCAAGCCCCTGCCTTGTCATCTCCCCCCACCGTGATGACGCCTGTTTCTCCCTGGGCGGTGCCATCCATCGATGGCAGGAGCTGGGCAGGGAGGTCACCGTGGTCAATTTGTTCACGGGCCACCCGGGCCCCCTCTTGTCACCCCAGGCGGAGGCCTATCACCAGCGGTTTGGTGCGTTGGACCTGACGGAACTCCGACGGCAGCGGGACCAAGAAGCCCTCGCAATCCTCGGGGTGTCATCCATCGACCTGAATCATCAGGACTGCCTCTACCGCCTCCGCGCCGATGGTGTGGGGTGGCGCTATCCCGAGCCGGAGCACATCTTCGGGAGCCTGCACCCCGAAGAAAGCTCTCTGCCCCGGGCACTGATCGCCTCTCTTCGCTCCCGAATCCACCTCACCGAAACCACCCTGGTCCTCGCACCGCTCGCCGTGGGCAACCACGTGGACCACCAACTCGCCCACCGGATGGCACAACTACTGGCGGAGGAAGGGCTGCCCGTAGCCTTTTATGAGGATGCTCCCTATGTCTTCAGCCCCCGGGGCGCGGAGGAACTCACCAGAAGGAGCAGTGGGATGAAGGCCGAGGTGCTACGACTGGAGCAACGACACATGGAAAGCAAACGCAAGGCTATCGGGGCCTATCGGAGCCCTGTTCCGATTGAAGCCTTTGCCGCCTACAGCCAATCCTTCGCCGGTGGACATGCTGCGGAACGGATCTGGCGACTGCCGACCTAAGTGTGAGGTGAGCGGCAGGTTTAAACAAAAGTTTGACCACGTTGAGGCGCCAGGTGTTGGAACACCTCCCATTGCCAAAGCCCCCTTGATGGCCCAGGTGCTAACGAGTCAGTGCTGAAGCATGGAGCGTACCCTGCGGCACCGGAGCGGGTTCGTGACCACCACTTTCAAGAGTGAGGACACCGCTGATGTCCGGTGGTCACCCAGTGGACGTTGCCGGACGCCAAGAACCGATTCAGTGCCGTGGTGGAGGCGGCCCTGGTCGGTGAGCACCAGAGGGTGACCCGCCGCGGGCGCTGGGTGGGTGCAGCCGTTGCGCTTCTGAGGACAGAGGGCGACAGCGTCAGCGCGGCCGGGCGAGCCAGGCCCCCCGCAGCAAGGCATTGCCCGCCGCGGCCACCAGGGCGGCCCCTCCGCGGCTGCCCTCCAGTCGGATCTGAGGCAGACCGCTGGCCGCCAAACACCGCTTGCTCTCCAACACCCCAACAAAGCCCACCGGCATGCCGATGACCAAGGCCGGTGGGAGCCGACCGCCCCCCTCGGTGAGCGCCAGCAAACGCTCGAGGGCCGTTGGAGCGCTGCCGATCAACACCACGGCTCCGGGATGGCGTTCGAGGGCGACAGCCATGCCTTCCGCCGCCCGGGTCCCGCCGGACGGGGCCACAGCAGGAGCCCAATCCAACACCGAACGCACCGGGTTTCCGAACGTGCGACGGGCCATGGGGCTGACTGCGGCGGCGGCCATGGCGGTGTCCGTGAGGATCGGCGCGCCAGCGGCGAGGGCCTCAGCCCCGAGGACACAGGCGCCGGGACTCAAGCGGAGGTCCGGAGCCAGGCTGAGATCGCCGCCACTGTGCACCAGGCGCTCCAAAACATCGCGCTCCAAGCCGGAGAGGCCGGTGTCCCCCAGCCAGGCGCGGATGCGGCGCAGGCTTTCCGAGAAGATCGGATGGTCGAAATCGTTCACGTCAGGCCCTGATGCCGATCCACCTCTACTGGGGCGACGATGAGGCCGCCCGGGGCCGGGCCGTGGAGCAACTGGTGCGCGAGGCCTTGGATCCAAGCTGGGCCGCCATGAATCTGAGCCGACTCGACGGACAGGACGGGGAGCAGGCCCGCCGCGCCCTGGAGGAGGCCCGCACCCCGCCCCTCGGGGCCGGGAACCGCGTGGTGGTCCTCCAGCGCAGCCCGTTCTGCGGGGTCTGCCCCCCACCCCTGGCGGAGGCGCTGGAGGCCTGTCTGCCCGCCATCCCCGAACACACCCATCTGGTGCTGGTGAGCGGCGGAAAACCCGATGCCCGCCTCCGCACGACCAAGGCGCTGCGAGCGGTGGCGGAGGAGCGGAGCTTTCCTTTGCCCGCCAGTTGGGACGGGGCGGGGCAGCTGGAGCTGGTGCGGAACGCGGCGAAGGCCCTGGGGCTCACCCTGGAGGATCGGGCCGCCGAGGCCCTGGCCCAGGCCATCGGCAGCGACAGCGCGCGCCTGGCCAGCGAGCTGGAGAAACTGCGGGTCTACGGAGGGGAGCGCATCACGGCGGCGGCCGTCAGCGCGTTGGTGGAAGGCCGAAGCAGCACGGCCCTGGCTGTGGGAGAGGCGCTCCTGGCCGGCCGACCGGCGGAGGCGATCGCCCTGGTGGATTCCCTCTTGACGGCGGGCGAGCCGGCCCTGCGGATCGTCGCCTCCCTCTCGAGCCAGATCCGCGGCTGGTTGTGGGTGGCCCTGCTGGAGGCGCGAGGGGAGCAGGACGTGGCGACCATCGCCAAGGCGGCCGGCATCGGCAACCCGAAGCGGGTGTATGTGTTGCGGAAGCAGATCCGCGGTCGCAGCGAGGAGCACCTGCTGGCCCTGCTGCGGCAACTGCTGGAGGCGGAGGCGGCGCTCAAGCGCGGCGGAGACCCTGGCGACACCTTTCGCGAGGCCTGGCTGCTCCCCGCGAACCCTTCTCGATAAGTTGTCCTTCACCTGCAGCCGTGCGCGGATGACCCTCCTCGTCCAGAAATTCGGAGGCACCTCCGTCGCCGACGTGGAACGGATCCAGGCGGTCGCCCGACGCATCGCCGCGTGTCGGGAGGCCGGCCATGACCTGGTGGTGGTGGTGTCCGCCATGGGCCACACCACCGACAACCTGACAGCCATGGCGCAGGCGATCAACGAGGCGCCGCCCCAGCGGGAGATGGACATGCTGCTGGCCACCGGCGAACAGGTGTCGATCGCCCTCCTCGCCATGGCCCTCCATCGCCTCGGCGTGCCGGCGGTCTCGCTGACGGGCACCCAGGCCGGAATCATCACGGAATCGGCCCACGGCCGGGCGCGCATCCTGGAGATCCGCACCGAGCGGTTGTGGCGACGCCTTGAAGAGGGCTTTGTGGTGATCGTCGCCGGGTTTCAAGGCACCAGCGGGGGCCCCTCGGGCACCCCGGAGATCACCACCTTGGGTCGGGGCGGATCGGACACCTCCGCCGTGGCCTTGGCCGCCGCTCTCGGGGCCGAGGTCTGCGAGATCTACACCGATGTGCCCGGCGTACTCACCACCGATCCCCGCAAGGTGCCCGATGCCCAGCTGATGACGCAGGTGAGCTGCGACGAGATGTTGGAGCTGGCGAGCCTGGGCGCCTCCGTGCTCCATCCCCGCGCCGTGGAGATCGCCCGCAACTACGGCGTCCCCCTGCAAGTGCGCTCCAGCTGGACGGAGGATGCGGGCACCGCCCTCACCAGCGGCGCCAGCCGGCCCGTGGGCAGCGATGGACTGGAGCTGGGCAAGCCCGTGGATGGGGCGCAACTGGAAGGCGACCAGGCCGTGCTGGCCCTCTCGGACGTGCCCGATCGACCGGGGGTGGCGGCCCGTTTGTTTGAGGCCCTGGGCGCCGCCGGGGTGAACGTTGATCTGATCGTGCAGTCCACCCACGAGGAGAACAGCAATGACATCGCCTTCACCGTGGCGGAGTCCGAGCGGGAGAACGCCGGCCAGGTGTGTCGCCACCTGCTGGCAGATCTCAACGCGGAGGGGGCCAGCTTGACGATGGAAGGGGGCATGGCGAAGATCAGCATCTCCGGCGCGGGCATCCTGGGTCGCCCCTCCGTGGCCGCTGGACTGTTCGACACCCTGGCCCGCCTGGGGATCAATTTGCGGCTGATCGCCACCAGCGAGGTGAAGGTGAGCTGCGTGGTCGATGGACGCCAGGGAAGGAAGGCCCTGCGGGCGGCGGCGGCGGCCTTCGAGTTGGGGGAGCCTCAACTGCGGGAAGGTCCGCTGCCCAGCGATCCCGAGGCCCCCGCCGTGCGTGGGGTGGCCCTGGATCTCAATCAAGTTCAGATCACGGTGAAGGGGGTGCCCGATCTGCCGGGCTCGGCGGCAACGATCTGCCGCGCCCTGGCGGACGCCGGCATCAGCTTGGATGCCATCGTGCAATCCGAACGCTTGCGCAGCGCGCCGACGGGGTCAGGGAGCGGCAGCCGGGACATGAGCTTCATCCTCCGCCGCGGCGATCGCCCCGGCGCCCAAAGCGCCCTGACACCGCTGTTGCGGCAGTGGGCCGGGGCCTGCGTGGAGGAGGGTCCAGCCATCGCCCGGGTCAGCGCCGTGGGCGCGGGCATGGCCTGCACCGCTGGCACGGCGGCTCGAATGTTTCGCGCCCTGGCGGACGCGGCCATCAACATCGAGATGATCGCCACCAGCGAAATCCGCACGAGCTGTGTGGTGGCCGAGGCGGATGGGGTGCGGGCCCTGCGGGTGGTCCATGCGGCGTTCGGCCTGGGAGGGGCCACGAACCATCGGGTCGAAGGCACAGAGGCGCCAGAGGCTGTCTGATCCTCAGACGCTCACCCTTTTCCGACCAATTTCTGCCGCAGGCTCTTGACACGGTCCCGCAGATTGGCCGCCTCCTCGAAGTCCAGGTTTTTCGCCGCGAGCTTCATCTTCTCTTCCAGCTGCTGAATCAGTTCGGGAAGGGTGTCGAGGGGAACGGCATTCTGCTCGGCCTGTTCCGTGGCCTCCACAAGTTGCTCGTCGTTGAGACGTCGCGACACTTCCAAGAAGGCCAGGATGGCATTGCCCGCGCGCTTGCCGGCGGGCTGAGGCGTGATGCCGTGCTTCGTGTTGTAAGCCTCCTGGATGGTGCGCCGTCGAGCCGTCTCGGAAATGGCCTTGTCCATGCTGTCCGTGAGGTTGTCGGCGTACAGCAGGGCTTTCCCCTCCACGTGGCGGGCGGCGCGGCCAATGGTTTGGATCAGGGAGCGTTCCGCCCGCAGAAATCCCTCCTTGTCGGCATCCAGGATGGCCACCAAAGACACCTCCGGCAGGTCCAGACCCTCCCGCAGAAGGTTCACGCCCACCAGCACGTCGTACTCGCCATTGCGCAAGTCCTGAATGATCTCAATCCGCTCAATGGAGTGGATCTCGGAATGGAGATAGCGCACGCGCACACCATGTTCCGCCAGGTAGTCGGTCAGGTCTTCCGCCATGCGCTTGGTGAGGGTGGTCACCAGCACACGCTCCTGTTTGGCGGCGCGCTCGCGGATCTCCGCCAAGAGATCGTCCACCTGCCCTTCGGTGGGTCGCACCTCCACCACCGGATCGAGAACGCCCGTGGGGCGAATCACCTGCTCGACGATGGCGGCCTTGCTCTGGGTGAGCTCCCAATCGCCAGGGGTGGCGCTGACAAAGATCGTCTGATGGGCCTTCTCCCAGAACTCCTCCCCTTTCAAGGGGCGATTGTCGGCGGCGCTGGGGAGACGAAAGCCGTGCTCGATGAGCACTTGCTTGCGACTTTGATCACCATTGTACATCGCCTGCAGCTGACTGCAGGTGACATGGCTCTCATCCACCACCAATAACCAATCGTCTGGGAAGTAATCAATCAGGCACTCCGGCGGGGAGCCCGCGGGACGTCCGGCCAGGTGGCGCGCATAGTTTTCAACTCCATTGCAATAACCGACCTGTTCCAACATTTCCAGGTCATAGGCGGTGCGCTGCTCGAGTCGTTGCGCTTCCAGGAGCCGGCCCTGCTCATGGAGCGCGGCGAGGCGTTCCGCCAGCTCAAGGCGGATGGCCTGGATGGCGGCCTGGAGTCGTTCCTTGGGGGTGACGAAGTGCTTGGCGGGATAGATACTGATGGCCTCCAGACTCTGCAGGATTTCACCCGTGGTGGGATCCACATAGCGAATCGCCTCCACCTGATCACCAAACAATTCCACGCGCACCAAGCGATCCTCATAGGCGGGACCGATCTCCAGCACATCGCCACGCACCCGGAAGCGGCCACGGCTGATTTCGATATCGTTGCGAGAATACTGATTGTTCACCAGTTCCCGCAGGGACCCACGCAGATCAAGCGTGCTGCCCACCTCAAACTTCACCGCCGCTTTCAGATACTCCGAGGGGATGCCCAATCCATAGATGCAGCTGATGGAGGCGACCACGATGACATCGCGCCGCTCAAACAGCGAGCGCGTGGCGGAGTGGCGCAGCATGTCAATCTCTTCATTGATTGACGCTGTCTTGGCGATATAAGTATCCGAAACCGGCACGTAGGCTTCGGGTTGGTAATAGTCGTAATATGAGATGAAATACTCAACGGCATTGCGAGGGAAGAATTCCCGCAACTCGTTGCAGAGCTGCGCCGCCAAGGTCTTGTTGTGGGCCAAAACCAGCGTCGGCCGTCCGGTGCGGGCGATCACGTTGGCGATGGTGAACGTTTTGCCAGTGCCCGTGGCTCCGAGCAGGGTCTGGTAGCGACGGCCATGGTCGACGCCACCCACCAAGGCCTCAATGGCGGCCGGCTGATCCCCCTGAGGGGTGTAGGGAGCGTGCAGATGGAACACCATCGGACCATTTTGACCCGAGAATCCCCCTACCGCGCCCGTTTAGGGGCAGGAAACCGGATTGGGGGCCAGAGCGGCCAAGGGAGGCTTCGCTCCAGCCCCAAGCGTCCTCAACTCGAGCTGTGGGGACATCCACCGGTGGGTTGGCGACGAGGTTCAGACCGGCAGGGGCCAACCGGTGATCAAGGCCATGGCGCGGGTGAGGGGAACCTCCAGACCGAGGGCGCGCAGGATGAAATAGCTGATCAAGCTGTAAGCGAGAGCGCCCAGCACGGCGCTGACAAGGCCGTTGCGCAAGCGGAACCCCTGCACCAGCCAGGCCGCCAAACCAAACAGGATAATGGCGATCAACCACTCAAACACAAAGCTCACCGGGCTGATCAGACCGCCCAGCGAGGCGATCGCCCAAAAGGGTCCGAGGACCAGCTTCAACGGCACCATCAACAAGGTGCCAAGCAGGCCGATCACCGCTGCGGAGATCAGAGCGACAGGGAAACTCGCCAGCTCCACCCCAAGGGGCAGCTTGGCGACCAGCAGAAGGACCACCGCGCGAACGGGCCACTGCAGAAGCCAGAGGAGCGAGCTGGCCATGACGTTCACGCGTGACTGTCGACACCATAGGCAGAGCGCCTGGCCGGGGCAACGGCGGAGCCCGTGGCTTCCCGCAGGCCGCGGACCACAGCCACCATGGCCACCTCATCCCGCAAACGATTCACAGCGGAACCAACGCCCACGCCAGCGGCACCGGCCGCCAAGGCCATGGGCACCGTGACAGCGGACAAGCCCGAGGCGCAAAGCACAGGCAGGGACCATTCCGCCGCGGCGAGGGCGTGGCTGATGGCATGGGTGGCGGCCAAGGTGGGGGCGGCCTTCTCGATCAACCCCAGGACCCCGGGGCTCATGGGCCGCGCGCTGGTGCCTCCCTCGGTCTGGATCCAGTCGGCGCCAGCCTGAGCCAGGGCCACAGCCAGCTGCTCCTGCTGATCGAGGGGAAGACCATGGGGAACCGTGACGGAAAGGACCACCTCCGGCAGCAGCTCCCGGGTGCGGTGGGTCAGGCGCAAGACGTCTGCCGCCTCAAACCGCAGTCCCAGCGGATAAAAGGCGTCAAAGTTGCCGATCTCCACCATCGCGGCCCCCGCCGCCACGGCGGCCGGGAAGAGCTCGGGGTCGACGGCGGAGACGCACAGGGGCAATCCCGGAGCGATGGATTGAATGGTGTCCACCAAGGCGGGATCGCAGGCCAGATCCAGCAGATCCGCTCCCCCCGCCTGAGCCGCGCGGGCGATCTTCGCCACGGCGATCGGATCGCGATTCGTGAGGCCGGCAATCACCTTGAGCAGCCGCTGTTGGCGGATCGCGTCCCGGAGCGGCGCAGGCAGGCTGGAGTGACGCGACATCTGAGGCTATCGAGATTGTGGGTGTGATTCTCCCATCCGACCCCACGCGCGCCCCCGCTCCCTGGGGGCCGGACCAGGACCGGCTCCACAGGCACCTGTTGCGCCATCCGACCCTGCTGCCGCGGGGAGCCCACCTGCTGCTGGCCGTGTCGGGAGGGCAGGACTCCATGGCCCTCACCGGCCTGCTGCGCGATCTGCGCGGGCGTCATGGATGGACCCTGAGCCTTTGGCATGGCGACCATGGCTGGCGGGCCGAGGCGGCGGCCCAGGGCGACGCCTTGGCCATCTGGGCGGCCGCCCAGCGGCTCCCCCTTTGGCGCGATCAGGCGGAACCTGGGCCGAGCACGGAAGCCAAGGCGCGGGAGTGGCGTTACGCCTGCCTGCGGCGACAGGCCGAGGCGCTCGGCTGCCAGCGTGTGGTCACCGCTCACACCGCCAGCGACCGGGCGGAGACCTTGCTTCTTCATCTCGCCCGGGGCTGTCACCGCCAGGGATTGGCTTCGCTGCGGCCGTCCCGCCCCCTGGGGGAGGGATGTCTGCTGGCGCGTCCCCTTCTTCGCTTCAGCCGGCAGGACACCGCGCGCATCTGCCAAGAGCAGGGGTTGCCCGTCTGGATCGACACCAGCAACGCCGATCTCCGCTTCAGCCGCAATCGACTGCGGGCCGAGGTGCTGCCGGTGTTGGAGGAGCTGCATCCGGGTGCGACGACACGGCTGGCCAACACGGCGGAACGGCTGGCGGAAGACCTGGACCAGGAAGAGGAGTTGGTCTCCCTCGCGCTGGGGGTCTTGGCAACCGATCGGGAGTCCGGAGAGGGGGAGTACGCGCTGGATCGTTGCGCCTTGGTGGCGCTTCAACCGGCCAACCAGAGGCGAATCCTGCAGGCCTGGCTGCGACGCCATTGGGGGAGCAGCCTGCCGGCGCGGGACCTGGAGAGCCTTGTGGCGCGGCTCCCCCTCAAGAACGGATCAGGACGGCATGTTTTAACGAGAGGCTGGCATCTCAGCTGGAATGTATGCAAATTGATACTGACTCAGTTCAGCGCATCCCCAACCGACCATGGAGAGCTCCCTAAGCGGCGTTGAGGCCCTTCGTCGCTACGAGGCCATCGAAAAGGCGTACTGCGAGGGTCGCTGGGACACGGTGTTGGAGGCGGGAACCGTTCTGCTGCGCGAACTGCCAGGGGGAAACGCGAACGGGGAGATCAAAGGTCTGCGTCACCGCATGCATCTGCTGATGGCCCACACCCTCCTGCATGGCTTTGGCGACCGCGACGCGGCGGAGGACCTCTATCTCGTGGTTCAGAACAGCGACGCGGAATCCTCGCTGCGGCAGATTGCTGAGGACGGGCTGGATCAGTGCCACAAGCCCCTCTCCTCCACCTTCGTGGCGGAGGAGACGGAGGACGACGAGGAGCCGCGGGGACGGCCCTCCCTGTTTCTTCCGGAAACAGACCCCCCCCATCCGAACGAGCTGGCCGCCGCCCCCGAGCGATCCAACGGGGCGCCCGTGATTGCCTTGCACCGCGAGGGGGCGCCGTCCGGCCAACCCCAACCCGAGGCCAAGGTGGACGAAGCGGTCGCCCCGCCGACGGCGCGCCGGAACGCGGAGACAAGCGCCGACCCGGGGCTGGCGGCAGACCCCTTTCAACCCGCCGCGGCCCCGTCCAGCAACGAAACCCTGCACATCACCGTGCCGGTGATGCCCTGGGCGACCACCCCGGAGGCGACGGTGGAGACCACTGCGGAAGACGCGGCGCCACCCCCGACCGAAGACGCGCCACCCTCAGCCGTCGCGCAGAACGGTGTTCTCCCCTCGCTCACCCCGCGCCCTCTCATTCCAGAGGTGGTGGAGGAACCTGAGCTGGTGGAGGTGCACCAGGCCAATCCAGCCCTGGCCGAGGAAGTGGACCTGGTGTTGGCGTCCAGCGTCGAGGAGCCCGCGCTGGACAAAACGCGGAACAGCGAGGAGGCGCTCTCGCCAGATGACGAGGAGGACCTGAGGACCTCCTTGTTGCTGTTCAAGATCGGCTGAGCGGAGCTCAACCGGCCAGAGCCGCCGAACGACGGCGCCGGGTGCGGCCGTTGGGAAGTTCCGGCTCCTCCGGAGGCGCGGCGGGTTTGGCGGCGTTGATCACCGGTTCGGGGCGTGGACGCGCCTCGGAGGCTCCACCCTCCCGGCCGCGGTCGCGGGACCCCTGCCGCCCCTTGGGCGCGGGTCGGGTGTCCGGCTCGGCGTCAGCCTGCCCTTTGTACGCGGGACTTCCGGCGGGAGCCGGCTGGACCAGGCAGATGATCAGTGGATCGACTTGCAGCTCGCGGCGCAACCGTCGCTGCAGGCCCACCTCGGCCTCCCGCTGCACGCCCACCCAGTCCACATCCGGCGCTTTGCCGCCACTGTTGCGAGAGAGCTGATTCCAGCGATTTTCCAACACCCAGCGGATTTCCCGTTCAGCCCAAATGGAGAGCTTGCGCGGGTCGGCGGTGGTGACCACACCGCGCAGATTGACCCGGGGCGGAGCCGCCATGACACCGTCGGTGCTGATGACAGCCAACAGGGTGATCACGCCGTCCTCCGCCAGCTGCTGGCGCTCCTTGAGCACACGCGCGTCCACGATGCCGTTGCGCGACGCATCCAACAGTTCGATCCCGGCCTTCACCGCCTCGCCGCGCCGGATGGACTCAGGCGTGAGTTCGACGACATCACCATTGTCAATGATCAGGATGTTGTCGGCGGGAACGCCCATGGATTGAGCCGTCTTCGAATGGCAAACCAACATGCGATGCTCCCCGTGGACAGGCACAAAGAACTTCGGACGCGTGAGGGCCAGCATCAGCTTCTGATCTTCCTGGCTGCCATGGCCGGAGACGTGAATGCCCTCCCCTTTGCCATACACCACCTTGGCGCCCAGCATCATCAGGCGATCGATGGTGTTGACCACCGAAATCGTGTTGCCGGGAATAGGACTGGCGGAGAAGATGATGGTGTCGCTGGATTTGACTTGAACCTGCGGGTGTTCGCCGCGGGAGATGCGACTCAGTGCCGCCAAAGGTTCGCCCTGACTGCCCGTCATGAGAAGAACGATCTCCCGGTCCGGCAGGTCGCGAATCTGCTTGATGGGCACGAACAGCTCGTCCGGGCAGCGCATGTAGCCCAGCTCGCGAGCTTTGGCAATCACGTTGAGCATGGAACGACCGAGCAGGCCCACTTTGCGTCCGTGCTTCATGGCCAATTCAAGAACCATGGAAACCCGGTGCACCGAGCTGGCAAATGTTGTGACGATCACCCGCCCTTCCGCCTTGGAAAAATGACGATCAAGGCTGGGGAAAACCGCCCGCTCAGGGGGGGTGAATCCGGGCAGCTCGGCGTTGGTGGAATCGCTGAAGAGACACAGCACACCCTGCTCGCCGTATTGCGCCATGCGCTGCAGATCAAACACCTCGCCATCCACAGGGGTGTGATCAAACTTGAAATCCCCCGTGAAGACAACGACACCCACAGGAGTTGTAATCGCCAGGCTGAAGCTGTCGGCTATGGAGTGGGTATTACGAATGAATTCCACCTTGAAGTGCTGTCCAACCTGAACAACATCGCGCGGAGCAACCGTTTGAAGGGTTGTGCGATCGGTGACGCCCGCTTCTTCCATCTTGCCCGTCAACATGGAGAGGGCCAGTCGGGGACCATAAATGACAGGGATATTAAAATTCTTGAGGTGATAAGGAATGCCGCCAATATGATCTTCATGGCCATGCGTTACAATCATGGCGCGAATCCGCTTATGGTTTTCGCGCAGGTAGCTGGTGTCAGGCAAAACGACATTGACGCCATGCATGCCATCGCTCGGGAAAGCGAGGCCGGCATCCACCATCATCAGGTCGTCGCCATACTCAAAAACACAGGTATTTTTTCCAATCTCATGCAATCCCCCCAGAGGAATAACCCGGAGGGTTGGTGGTTTGGCATCTTTGGAGATTGGCTTGGTCGCGTTGCCGTCGGAACTGGTCATGAAAAAAGAACTCGGGTAAAACTTGATTTGTTGCGAAGCCTTGGCGTCAGGTGGGACGCAGGGCAGCAAGGATGGAGGAAAGGCGTTCGCGGACCTGACTGTCAGCGGGGACAAGGGGCAGACGCGGAGACCCAACAGCCCAACCGCGAAGCTCAAGAGCGGCTTTCACAGGGATGGGATTGGTGGTGCAGAACAATGCCTTGAACAGCGGCAAGAGCTGTTGATGAAGAGCCAGAGCATCCTCATTCTTTCCCGCCAGAAAAGCCTGAATCATGGCCTGAATGGTGTCTCCCACCAGGTGGCTGGCCACGCTCACCACGCCAACAGCCCCCACGGCAAGCATCGGCAGGGTGAGGGAATCATCGCCGCTGTAGATGGCCAATCGATCGCCGCAAAGGGCTCGCAGTTGCTGGACCTCTTCCGTCGTGCCGCTGGCCGCTTTGAAGGCCACCACATTGGCGCAATCCATCAGTCGCTGCACCGTCCGCGGCTCCAGATGGCAGGCCGTGCGCCCGGGAATGTTGTAGAGCATCAAGGGCAGATCCGGGGCGGCTTCCGCGACAGCGCGGAAGTGGGCCTCCAGGCCGGCTTGCGGAGGCTTGTTGTAGTAAGGCACCACCACCAGAGCAGCATCCGCGCCCATTGCTCCAGCGGCGCAGGTGGCCTCCACGGCTTCGGCCGTGCAGTTGCTGCCACTTCCGGCCAGCACCACCGCGCGGTCTCCCACGGCGCCCTTCACGGCCGTGAACAGAGCGTGCTGCTCGTCCCAGCTGAGGGTGGGAGACTCACCGGTGGTCCCACACACCACCAGTCCGTCGGAGCCATGGCGCACCAGATGGTCGGCCAATTGTTCCGCCAACGGAAGATCCACGGTCCCATCCGAACCAAAGGGGGTGACCATGGCGGTCAACACGCGACCGAAACGCGGGGAGCGCTCCAAGGGACGACGCGTCAAGGGGAACCTCCCTGACCGTTCATGAGCAGTTCGGCGATCTGGATCGCATTGAGGGCCGCCCCCTTGCGGATCTGATCGCCACACAGCCACAGCTCCAGGGCATTGGGGTGGCTGATGTCCTGTCGGAGACGACCGATGGCCACCGGATCCCGCCCCGTGACATCGGTGGGCATGGGAAAGCGGTTGGCGGCCGGATCCTCAATGATGGTGACACCGGGAGCCTCGGCCAACAAAGCGCGGGCCTCCTCCACAGCCAGAGGGGCCTCGAATTCAATGTTCACGGCTTCCGAGTGGGCCCGCAACACAGGAACCCGCACGCAGGTGGCGCTGAGAAGCAGGTCGGGTCGGCCCATGATCTTGCGGGTTTCCCGCACCATTTTGAGCTCTTCTTCGCAGTAGCCATTTTCTTCCAACGGCGAATTATGCAGGAATAGATTGAACGCCAGGGAATAGGGCAACACCTCGCTCTGGGCGGTGCCGCCGTCCAGAACGACGCGGGTGAGCTGGCGGAGCTCCTCCATCGCCCGGGCGCCCGCGCCACTGGCGGACTGGTAGGTGCTCACCACCACCCGCCGGATGCGCCGACGGGCCTCCAGCGGGGCCAGAGCCAGGCAGAGCAGAATCGTGGTGCAGTTGGGGTTGGCCAGGATGCCGCGATGGGCGAAAGCCGCAGCGGGATTGACCTCAGGCACCACCAGCGGCACCTCGGGATCCATGCGGAAGGCGCTGGAGTTGTCGATCACCACCGCTCCGTTGGCCACGGCCTCGGGGGCCCACTGCCGCGACACCGACCCGCCCGCGGAGGCCAGCACCAGATCGAGCCCCTGGAAACTGGACGCGTCCACCGCTTGCACGACCAACGGCTCGTCCCCCCACATCACCTCCTGACCCGCGGAGCGAGGCGAAGCCAACAGGCGCAGCTCTCGCACGGGAAAGCGCCTCTCCTTCAAGAGATGAAGGATCTCTTGGCCCACGGCACCGGTCGCCCCCAGAAGACCGATCCGCAGGGGACGGGAGGGAAGGCCGCCCCGGGTCGCGCTGTTGGCTTGGGAATCAGGGCCGGATGTGGAAAGGGTGGTCACCGAAGGAGGAGACGGAAGAAGGGTGGGAAGGCTGATGGAAAGTGGATCGTCCTGGTCTGCTGAGCAAGAGATGAGGCGCAGGCGCGGGCTGGATCACCGGAAGGGACCGGTACGGTCGGTTATGGAGATCCCGTGTGGACAGCGAACCAAGCGCTCTGAGAACGGTTGGCCCAAAGACAGCTGGCCAAGGTGCCAAGGATAGCTGGGTATATCGACTCGACTGAGCGTCTTGCCAAGAATACGCTCTCAATGGATCCAGAGCCACTTCCTCCGGAGTCACTTCCTCCGGAGCCACTTTCTTAGGATGAGGGATTGCCCGCCGTCCGGCCCCGTCCATGACCCCAGCCGCCAGCCCCTCCACCGGTCAGGCCTCCGGCCTGAAAGTGAGCAGCCAATCCCGCCCCGGCTGCCGTGTGGCCCTGGAAGTGGCCATCCCCGGGGGACGCTGCCAGGCCAGTTACGACGCCGCGGTGGAAAAGTTGAGCCGCAGCGTGAAGCTGCCGGGCTTTCGCAAAGGGAAGGTGCCCCGGTCAGTGTTGATTCAACAGCTCGGACCGTTGCGGATCCGGGCCACCGCCCTGGAAGACCTGGTGGACAGCGTCTGGCGTGATGCCCTGCGACAGGAGAACATCGCCCCTCTGGGACGGCCGGAGCTGCGGGAAGGCTTCGACGCCGTGCTCGATCGCTTCGCTCCAGGCAGCGATCTGGTGCTGACGCTGGAGATGGACGTGGAACCCAGCCCCACCCTGCGGGCGACGACGGGGCTGAAGGCGGAGGCGGTGCCCGTGGCCTTCGATCCCGCCGCGGTGGACGGGATTCTGGAGCAGTCCCGTCGTCAGCTGGCCACTCTGGTGCCGGTGGAAGGTCGGCCGGCGGCGATGGGCGATGTGGCGCGCGTCCGTTTCAGCGGCGCGTACGTCGACAACGGCGCTCCGATCGAGGGCGGGAGCAGCGAGGGAATGGATGTGGACATGGAGGAGGGCCGGATGATTCCAGGGTTCGTGGAGGGGATTGTCGGACTGGAGGTGGGTGCCAGCCGAGAGGTGGCCTGCGCCTTCCCGGCCTCCTATCCCCAGGAGGAGGCGGCGGCGGGCCGCGAGGCCTCGTTCGCGATCACCCTGCTGGACTTGAAGACCCGGGAGCTCCCTCCCCTGGACGATGCCTTTGCCCAGCAGGCCAGCGACAAGAGCAGCCTCGCGGACCTCAAGGCCGATCTGGAGGAACGGCTGAAGGCGGATGCGGAACGGCGCCATCGCGCCAATCGGCACGAAGCCCTGCTGGAGGCTCTGGTGGCGGAGCTGGAGGTGGAACTGCCGGAAACGCTGGTGCGGCAGGAGATGGCGCAGCTCGTCGAGCAAACGGCACGTCAGATCGCCCAGCAAGGGATGGATGTGAAGAAGGTGTTCACGGACGACGTGGTGCGCAGCCTGATGGAAACCTCCAGACCCGAGGCGGAAAAGCGTCTGCGGCGCAGCCTTGCCCTCTCCGCCCTGGCCAGCGCGGAGGCGATCGAGGTGTCGGAGAGCGACATCTCCGCCCGAGCCACCGAGTTGCGCCGAGAACTGGGCCAACCGTCTGACATTGATGAGGAGCGCCTGCGGCAGGTGGTCAGCGACGAACTGCTGCAGGAGAAGCTCCTGAACTGGCTGGAGGAGAATTCCACCATCACAGAGACTTCCGCGGACCCCGTCGCCGAGGAGCCCGGCGGGACTGAGGAGGCGGACAGCACGGACGGGCCGGCGGCCAAGCCGGAACCAACCAGCAAGGCCGAAACCAGCAAGGCCAAGGGCAGAACGACGACGAGTGGCAAGTCGGCGGACCAGGCGGACGATTGACCAGCGGCGGCGAGCCGTCGCACCCCATAGATTGAAGCTCCCAGTTCTTTACCAGATCCCCGCGTGTGACCCTGGCCCACCCCGACTCCGCCCCCCTCCCCCCCGGCCCTGGCGGGGTTCTGCCCCACCCCGTCCACAGCCGCTGGCAAGGTCCTCGTCCTTGGGCTGCTCTGACCTCCCCCAGCCCTGGCGCCTCTCCAGGGGTGCTGCCGACGGTCGTTGAGCAGTCCGGCCGAGGGGAACGGGCCTTTGATATCTACTCACGCCTGTTGCGGGAGCGGATCATCTTTCTCGGCACTGGAATTGACGATCAATTGGCCGACTCCTTGGTGGCTCAGTTGCTTTTCCTTGAGGCGGAGGATCCAGAAAAAGACATTCAGATCTACATCAACTCCCCCGGGGGCTCTGTGACGGCGGGACTGGCCATCTACGACACGATGCAGCAAGTCAGCCCGGACATCGTGACGATTTGCTACGGGCTGGCGGCGAGCATGGGAGCGTTTTTGCTGTCCGGCGGCACCAAAGGCAAACGCCTGGCGCTGCCAAACGCTCGCATCATGATTCACCAACCGCTGGGGGGTGCCCAGGGCCAGGCCGTGGACATTGAAATCCAGGCCAAGGAAATCCTCTACCTCAAGGACACCCTCAACTCCCTGCTGGCTGAGCACACTGGCCAACCCTTGGAGAAAATCTCCGAAGACACCGACCGAGACTATTTCCTTTCGCCGCCAGAGGCGGTTGAATATGGATTAATCGACAGGGTCGTGGAGGGGATTCCCTTGCCCACCCCGGTTTGATCCTTAAGGTCCGCCGACTCGCGGTCACCTGAAGGCATCCTGAAAGCGGGGCCGCCCCGTACGCTCCCCCCCATCGACCACGTCCATGGCCAAGTTCGACGCCCATCTGAAGTGTTCCTTTTGCGGCAAGTCCCAGGATCAGGTCCGCAAACTGATCGCCGGTCCGGGTGTCTACATCTGCGACGAGTGCATCGATCTCTGCAACGAGATCCTTGACGAGGAGCTGGTGGACGGTCAGGGTCACGCCCACGGGGCACGACCTTCCGCCGAGGCAAACCGCAAGTCAGCCCAGAGGAAGACCCCCAAGCCAGCCCCCACCCTGGCCTCCATCCCCAAGCCCCAGCAGATCAAGGCCTGCCTCGACCAGCAGGTTGTCGGACAAGATGAAGCCAAAAAAGTATTGGCTGTCGCGGTTTACAACCATTACAAACGCCTCGCCTGGCAGGGTGACGGTCAGGGAGAGACCGATCGCAGCGCCACGCGTCTGCACAAATCCAACATTCTGCTGATCGGGCCCACGGGCTGCGGCAAAACACTTCTGGCTCAATCATTGGCGGAACTTCTGGATGTGCCCTTTGCCGTCGCCGATGCCACCACCCTCACGGAAGCTGGCTATGTCGGCGAAGACGTCGAAAACATTTTGTTGAGATTGCTGCAGAAAGCAGACCTGGATGTGGAGCAAGCACAGCGGGGGATTATCTATATTGACGAAATCGACAAGATCGCGCGCAAGAGTGAAAATCCTTCGATTACGCGAGATGTTTCCGGCGAAGGTGTGCAGCAGGCACTGCTCAAGATGCTGGAGGGCACGGTGGCCAACGTGCCACCCCAGGGAGGTCGCAAACATCCTTATCAAGATTGCATTCAAATCGACACCAGTCAGATCCTCTTCATTTGTGGGGGAGCCTTCGTTGGCCTGGAGGATGTGGTGCAGAAGCGGATGGGTCGCAATGCGATTGGCTTCCTGCCGGCGGATGGTCAAAGTCGACCCAAAACAGGCAAGGAACGCCACGCCGCAGACGTGCTTCGTCACCTTGAGCCGGACGATCTTGTTCGCTACGGCTTGATCCCGGAATTCATCGGCCGCCTGCCGGTGACCGCTGTGCTGGAACCCTTGGACACTGCAGCCTTGGAAGCGATTCTCACAGAACCCCGGGATGCCCTGGTCAAGCAATTCCAGACCTTGCTGAGCATGGACAATGTCCGTCTCGATTTTGAGCCCGGCGCGGTGGAAGCGATCGCCGCCGAGGCGCACCGACGCAAAACCGGTGCCCGTGCCCTGCGGGGCATCGTGGAGGAATTGATGCTGGAGGTGATGTACGACCTCCCCTCCAGGCGCGATGTGAAAACCTTCACCGTCACGCGAGATCTGGTGGAACAACGCAGCCGCTCGAACGTGCTCCCCATCCCCAGTGTCAATGGCCGAACGGATCATCGCGATCACGGCAGTCAAGCCACAGCGTGAACGTCGGCAATCCCCACCTGCGCACCCTTCTGCCAACAAGCGGCAGGGGCGATGCTGAATGAGCCCGCACCGTGCCGCACGTGGCCGCAGCTGACCATCTGCAAGTTCCCCGCCAACACGGCCTCTTCAAGCACCACGGAATCGACTTGGGGGACGGCACGGTGGCGCACTACCTGGAGGGAAGGGAGATATTGCGCAGCACCAGAGAGGACTTCAGCCGGGGTCTCGCCATGACGACTGTGGACTACCCCCCTGGCAATTGTTCGCCGGCCGGGGTGACGGTGCGTCGAGCGATGGGGCGACTTGGAGAGCAGAATTACAACCTCCTTTTCAATAATTGCGAGCATTTCGCTCACTGGTGCAAAACCGGACGTCATCGCAGCAACCAAGTGGAGGATTGGCTCCACACCGGCAGTCTGGGCGCACTGGCGATCGGCCAGTTCATACCTGCCGCCGTGCTCACCGGCGCACGCATGCTGTTGCGCCATGGCATCACAGTGGAGCCCGAGCATCTGGACAAGGGCCGTGAATTGGCATGGTCGAGCATCGAGCAGCTCAAGGGTCTGCAGCGAAGCTTGCAGGCACGCCTGGAGGAGGAGCTGAGCCGCGCCGAACTACGCTGGGGCTCGAATGGGAAAGATCGTCCTGACGATCAGTTTGTACAGCTTCAGCTTGCAGCCCAGAAGCTGGCAGATCAGCTAAGCCAGGTCGAAGAACTGCAGACAAGAATAGAGAGTGCGCTGGAAACGCGAGCAGAGAAATAGAATCAATCTTTCCCATGGGAGGACATCACAAATCTGCGCCGCCAACCCAAGGAAACCTATTATTTATTAGACCTATTCCGATAGAGAACATCATAATAGGCGTAATCTTTCGAGCTGGCAGCAATAGCTCGCTTGGCAACCAGGCGAAAACCATGTTGTTTCATAAACAGGTTGAAGTCCTCTAACCGAGGACAGCCTTCATAAGCTTCAAAATCTGGCGCTTCGATCAAAACATAATTGATTTTAGACAGCATTGGGATCGAACCCTTTAGGATCAGAAGCTCGGAACCTTGTGTGTCCAAAACAAGGGAATCATAATCACTAATATTTACCTGACACTGATCAATCAAGGTCCCAAAAGTAGAGGAAGTAAGCTCAAGAGCGTCAACATAAGTAACACCAGGCCATAGTTCTTGATGTTTTTTTGAGTGACATCACAGATGAAGAGGCGCCCTCATTATTTGCGATGTTCAAAGTAACTTGAACTCCATCTTGATCGAGCAACAAAGCCTGTGCCGCTCGCTGACGGGGGAGATCTCTGATGTTTTGTCAAAGAATTTCATAGACATTTGGGATGGGCTCAACCCAAAACACATTGAGCTGTCTTGATTCATAAATCAATCTTTCCTGCCCTGTATTGGCACCAACATGTATGACCCCTTTAACTCGATCCAGAAAAACGTCTGGACTCTCCTCCCGTCTGAAGAGTTTTAGCTTGAGCCCGCGAAAAAAGGGCACTTTATTCATTTTGTCATTGTTTCAATGACACACAAGATTTCAGGAATCATACTGCATGACTGGTTTTCTGTCCCCTGATTGTCGAGGAAGGTCTTAGGAGTTGTTCCGGGTACGACAGCGGGGTTGGACTTCATCACAAGGGAAGACACAAGGCTTGTAGATCCATTGAGGTGTCTGAAGGCACTAATGGGCAAATGCATTCCCAACCACCCCAATGAACATATAGCGATCCTGAGAACACTCCAGCTGCCATGCAGCAGCTGAGCATTGAGCAGCAAATGCAAAGCGAGAAGGGCAGGACAAGCGAACTTTGCTATTCAGTGTTAGCTCATGACTGAAGACATTTTTCCAGCATAGTAAGATGAAATATTGTTTTCACGTGCGACCAGGTGCCTGCGGCCAGACTGTTCCCGACGGGCACAAAAATTCCTCCAACATCAGCTACTATTGATTATGGCAGTCAAATCATAGCTAGCGACATGGCTCAGTTTTTTTGGCATTGATCTAAAGAAGAATTCATTGGATGACACCAGGCCAATCACCCCAGAAGAAGCCCTTTCGGCCCTACAGATACTAATTCCAAAGATTTCTCCCTATCCTTTGATTAGAACAGGAGGCTCTGGCGATGGTGCTTACCTCGTGCCGGATGACCTTAAGGGTATCAGCAGATGTCTTTCTCCAGGCGTCAACAACTTCAAGTTTCTCGAGGATGAATTGGCACAATCTCACAGAATTCACAGCGATTTGGTTGATGCAAGCAGTGATGCAGACAAGTTCTCTACTCCCATCATCGACGGCATGCAGACGTTCACGAAAAAATGGCTTGACACAGATTCTGGCCATGACAGCCTATCGATCAGCCAATGGATCTCAGCGCTTCCGGCCGACAGCGATAATCAAATGCTGCAAATGGATATCGAAGGGGCTGAATACAGAAATCTGCTAGCCACCGACGATTCGCAGCTTAAAAAGTTTCGTATCATCATCCTTGAATTGCATCGAGTTGCTGTTGGCTTCACTCGACCACGAGTCTTTCACCAAGTCATGAGACCGCTTCTGCAAAAACTAGATAAAAATTTCGTCTGTGTTCATGCCCATCCTAATATTGCCTTGGGCATGTACCCGCCAAAAGTTCTAGGGACAAATGTTCCAAGGCTTTTGGAAGTAACGTTCTTACGAAAAGATCGCTTTCCACACTATTTTTCCCATCTTTCCTTTGCCTCTCTCCCACACCCGAAAGACATCACGAACGTACCAGCAAGGGCACCAATCTACCTTGATTCTCCGTGGACGACTCTTCCAAGAAGTCGCGCATCACAAGCACGAATCATTGGAGACTGGATTGAGTTCTTTCGCTTTCACAACCGTTCAGACCTTCTTTTGGCCTATACAAAGTTTTGGCTCAAACAAAAGCTGCGGAAAAATTCACCATGAATGTTCTTTTCACATGAGTGTTCCTCTCAATGCATAACTTGTCCTCCCAAAAGCTGAGAAGTCTTCCAGTTTTTGGGAGATTGATCTTCGCTACAGGAAGACAAGGTCTACGAAAAAGCTTAAATTAGCACGCATTATAAATTTCTGAAAAAACTGCCATGACTAATTCACTTTTGCTACAATACATTTCATCTTGCAAAGTTCTTCAGAACACCCAAATAACTGCGTTTGCTGGATGGGTCAACAACCAAAGCATTAGCTCATTTGCTACCAGATGATTTTTATTTTGATGCAATATCCTGAAGGGAAGATCGTCGAAAAGAAGTCGCAGTCTGTTCTCGAGGTTCATCAGCAAGCAATGTCGACAACCTGGCAGCTGATTCATGAATTGAATAAAACTTATTCTCCAAGCTTAAGCCAGAAGAACCATGCAGAATGCCGCTGGACATTAAGGGTTGCTCACGTTGAGCATCGATGTTTTTGGTATGGAGCTCTCGCAGCGCATGCCAGCCTGGTCGAGATTCACATGTGAAAAATGATTTCATATAGCGCCAGGACTGTCAAGATCAAATAGATTTTGCTGAGATCTTGATGACACAGAAACTCAGGCAGATTGTCACCAAAAAAACCGAAGACTTGGTCTGATGAATGTCGAATTCTGCTTGGGCCAATTTTTCCAGCGACTTCGCTTGCACGCTATGACAACCACCCGCCTGCGCCACCGCATCCTGGACCATGGGCCAGAATGGCGTCCATGGACCAGGTCTACCAGCCACTCCACCACAAATATCGCCCCCAGCGCCTGTCCGAACTGGTCGGCCAGGAAACGATCGCGGCCACCCTCGCCAATGCGCTGAAGACGGGACGCATCGCTCCCGCTTATCTGTTTTGTGGCCCCAGGGGCACGGGAAAGACCTCCAGTGCCCGCATCTTGGCGCGATCGCTCAACTGCGTCACCAGCGACGGCCCCACAGCCGAGCCCTGTGGTCGCTGTGAGCTCTGCCTCTCGATCACAGCAGGCAATGCCCTCGATGTGATCGAGATCGATGCCGCCTCCAACACAGGGGTGGACAACATCCGCGAGCTGATCGAACGATCCCGCTTCGCACCGGTGCAGGCCCGCTGGAAGGTCTATGTGGTGGACGAATGTCACATGTTGTCCACCGCGGCGTTCAACGCCCTGTTGAAAACCCTGGAGGAACCCCCACCCCAGGTGGTGTTCGTGTTGGCCACCACCGATCCCCAGCGGGTGCTTCCCACCATCCTGTCTCGCTGTCAGCGCTTCGATTTTCGTCGCATCCCGTTGGAGGCGCTGGAAAACCACCTGTCCTGGATCGCGGACCAGGAACAGATCGCCATCACCCCCGAGGCCCTGCACCTCGTGGCTCAGCGAGCACAGGGCGGCCTGCGGGACGCGGAGAGCCTTCTGGACCAACTCAGCCTGCTGCCGCCTCCCATCGAAGCCTATGCCGTCTGGGACCTCATCGGCGCGGTTCCGGAAGAAGAATTGCTCTCCTTGACGCAAGCCATGGCCGCTGGCGACCCTCTTGGCGTGGTGGAAACCTCACGGCATCTGCTGAATCGCGGTCGGGACCCCAACGCCGTGCTTCAAGGGTTTGTTGCCCTGTTGCGGGATCTGCTCCTGGCTGGAGTGGCGCCGGAACGGTTGGAGCTGACCAGCGTGTCTCCGCCATTGCGCGGCGAACTGGCCCCTCTGGCCGGGAAAATCGGCCAAGACCGGCTGATTCAGTGGCATGCCGCCTTGAAGGGAAGCGAGCAGCACTTGCGCCACAGCGTTCAACCCAGGCTTTGGCTGGAGGTCATCCTGCTCGGGCTTCTGGCGGAAGTCACGCCCCCATCACCGGCGAGGGCGGCGGCGGCACCGCTCGCCAGCAAGCCCCCCAGCCCTGCCGAGTCCAGCCCTCCCGCGCAGCCGCGGAGGTCCACGCCTCCCGCAGCGACCAGGACCCAGGCTCCGGCTCAACCGGCTCCAGCGATCTCGCAGGCGGAGGCGACGCCGGGACTGGACGAGCTTTGGCAGCGGATCCTGGCCGGGCTTCAGCTTCCCTCGACGCGGATGTTGCTCTCACAACAGGCCAGGTTGAAGCGGCTGGATGAGCGGCGCGCTGTGGTGAGGGTGGCCAGCACCTGGATCACCATGGTGCAAAGCCGGCTGCCCCTGCTTGAAAAGGCGATGGAGGCGGCTCTCGGCAGCCCTCGGCAGGTCACGCTCGAAGCCAGCGACCGCGACGAGCACTCCGATGGCGCGGTCCGCGATGCGATGGCGTCAAGCCCTGCACCCCCAGTTCCGCCCATCCCTCCCGCCTCCGCACTCCCTGCGACCGCCACCGCCACCGCCAGCGATAGACCACAGGCGGTTGGTCCAGCAGAGCCTCCCCCTCTGGACGAGCTCGACAAGAGTCCGGAGGCAAGCATTGCCTTCCGGGAAGTCCAAGGCGCCCCCAAACCCAAGCAGCAAGAGCCGCTGGCCACAGAGGCCCCCCTGCCCGCCCCTGGCCCTGAGGGCCAGATTGAAGCGAATGTCAATGGGGCAATTCCAGAGAAGACGCAAACGCAAGCGGAGGCCCGTTTATTAGAGGAATCAACGCTGCTGCTGGCTGATTTCTTCAACGGACAAGTTGTTGATATGGAGGGCAATAAAGAATAATCGTCAAGCACAGCGATCAGCCCTTAGTCTGATCGCATTCCTTTGGTGTCCTGCCCAAGCGCGAATGCCCTGAGGCGAGGTTGAACAGGTCTGGCCGCCCCCACGGCCATCCCAAGGGTTTGTGCGGCAGGGGATGGCCGTGGGGGCAGGATCCTCTGGGATCGGCGGAGAACACAAGCGGCGACCCTGGTGCCTTGCTGCGGGTGCCTCGCTGCGGGTGCATCGCTGCGGGCGCGATGAGAACGAATCCATCGTGACCAGAGGACCCAGGTATCGAGAAATCCCTGATACTATTTTCTCAAGGGATGAACCCATTCCATCGATTAGGTCTTAGGCTCCACGCGAGCAACGCTCCAGATGATCAACACAAAAGCATGCTCTCGTACAACAATGCAAGCCACTGGAGAAAAGGCAGACATGGTGCCGAAGGTCAGTGTTATCATTCCAAATTACAACCACTCTCTCTACCTCAAAGAAAGGTTGGAGTCGGTGATTGGACAAACGTATCAGGACTTCGAGCTCATCATATTAGATGACTGCTCATCCGACAACTCCGTCGAAGTCATTAAAAGCCATCTCCGCGATTATCCTTATCAACTGGTGATCAACCCAGTCAACTCTGGCTCGACATTTGCGCAATGGGATCGAGGCATTAGCCTGGCCAGAGGTGAACTGATTAGGATCGCCGAATCAGACGATGTGGCGGCGCCAGACTTCCTGGAAACGTTGGTGGCAAAACTGGAAGATCCAGCTACCGCCATGGCTTATTGCCAATCATTTAGCATCAATGAAAATTCGGCAGTCACAGCCCAACTCAAGGGATGGACCGACCACATTAGCAGTCATCTTTGGAGGCATGATTTTTGCGTTGACGGAACTTACTTTGCCCTCAGCTTTACGGCAATAAAAAATATCATCCCCAATGCAAGTGCGGTTGTTTTTCAACGTCAACATTATACAAGCCCCTATCTTCTCAAGCCTGATTACAAGCTCGGTGGAGACCTTATCCTCTGGGTAAGTATCATGCGAGAACATTCGCTTGCCTATGCAGCAAAACCGCTTAATTACTATAGATTTCACGCCAACACGGTTCGCCGTTCTCAACGCGACAATTATCTTGACGAATGCTGCAGTATCACCTCTTGGATCCTAGAAACAACGCAGGCCTGGAGGGAGCCAGGCAACCTCACGTTGGCAAGGGAGCATCTAGCGCGTCTATGGTTTTCCATCGGCCTTGAGCCAGCCTCCGCCAGGAACTGGTGGATCCACAGAAAAGCCTATCGCTTACTTTACGAACTTCACGCCCCCATAGGCTTTGGTGGACGTTGGGGTTGCGTTCCCTGCGGATGAAGGTTCAAGGGAAGCTGCGATCCGGCAAAGACTAGCTGACGTAAATTAAGAGATTGACGTTCAGGCGAGATAGTTCTGGAGATCTTATAAACCAGGCGATTCATTGCGAGACCGATCGTGTTGAGTCGGGAAGGTCGTGGCGCCACCCCCCGGGACAACCAATCAGGACTCAGGAGAAAGTAAGCTCTCCAACCAAAGTACTTGACGATGTTCGCATAGCGGTCCGCCTCAAACCTTTCATCGGTCCTGGTAGAAGATCGCCCCGTACAAGAAAAGCGGCTGATCAACAATGGCATATGCTCAAAGCGGCAACAGGAAAACAACTTGAGATTATAATCCCAATCAGCAAGCAATTCATATTTTTCATAATACGTGAGCGCAACTTGCGCGATTCGACTGGCGCGATAAAAGATGGCCTGATGACAAATATTGAGGGCAGCCAACCGATTCAGCCAAAAGGGTCCTCCATAGACAAAGCCACCGTTGGCCTCAAACCAGGCATCGCCATAAACAACATCAGCAGACGTAACAACCAGACGTCGGCTAACCTCATCGAAAACAGTTGGAGTGTAAAGCGTATCATCAGAACCCAGGACATACACCCATTGTCCTCGGGCCAAACGAACAGCGTGATTAATGGCTCCATAAATTGATGAACCTTTGGCAACAATCGCCGACGCTTCAATACAATGCAAGGCCAGTGTTTTCAAGGCATATTCAACCGTGCAATCCACGGAGCCGCCGTCCGACAAAATGACTTCAAAACCGCGAAACGTCTGAACAGCAAGCGAGTTGATAGCCGTTTCAATGACTTCACGACTATTGAGAACTGGAATGATGACAGAGATTAGAGGTTGAGCGGAACGTTTCATCGTCGTCTGCAAAGCAAAGAGGGGGGTCCAAGGGCCCCATTCTGGATGATCCACGCGGATGGCTCGTCTCGAAAGAAACCGGCTAGCTTCAAACAAGGCATGATTTGACAATCCGCTAACGGGTCATCTTGTGTCGATCGGCAACCATCACTCTCATCACATAGGGGGAAAAGGATCGCTCCTATTCGTTCCCTGCGCATTCAGATCACAATGTCATCATCCAGATCGAGGGCTTGTCCAGTTGGCGTGATCACAAGATCTGAGCAAACGGGAATGGACGATCCCGAACCGCTAGCCACGCCGGCATGATTTGTTTTCTGCCAGACAAGACTTTTCGGCAACAGCGCCATCTTCAGCATCACCCAGGGAATCACGGCGAACCAGTGAAGAAGATAAATAACGGTCAACAAGACATTAGCGTGGGTCGGCGGCGGCAGCTCTGGTCCCTCCCCGCGTCGTCTGCAGCCGCTGGTGATGGAAAAACCGGAGACGGTGAGCATGATCAGCGGGAAGGGCCACAACGCCGGCAGCGTTTTGGTGAGCAGGGCCGCGACAAGGTCGGCGACCACCATCACAGGCAGCAGATACTGAAGAATGAGGAAGGCGCCAAGATCCCATCGCTGGGACGAGGTGAGGCGATCCGACAACAGCTGATCGCTGTAATCGAGATAACGCTGAAAGCCCCCTTCCGCCCAGCGCTGACGCTGGCGCCAGAGGGCGGGGATGGTCGTCACAGCCTCCTCGCTCACCGGCGGATTCCAGAGCACGCCAATCGGCAGGCCAGCCAATAAAAACCGGAAACTCAGATCGAGGTCATCGGTGATCGTGGCCTCATTGAACCCACCGGCGGCCTGAACCGCGTCCCGTCGCAACAGCTGGCCATTGCCGCGCAGTTCCGCGACCCCGCCCCGAGCCAGCCTCGCCTCCTGGATATCCGCGTCAAAGGCCATCTCCATCGCCTGGGCACGGGTGAGCCAGTTCAGGGCTCCGTTGGTTTCGGCTTTGCGCAGCTGCACCGCCCCCCAGCCTCCGATCTCGGCATAGGGGATCACCCGCTCCAACAAATCAGCGGGCAGGTCCGCGTCCGCATCGAGCACCAACATCCACCGCCCCCGCAATTCAGCGAGCACCGCGTTGAGCGCACCCGACTTCCCGCCGCCTGAATTCCGTTCGCGCCGCAGCACCCTCAGCTGCGGATGACGGTCCCGCAGGTCGGCCAGGCGTTGGGGGGTGCGGTCCTCACTCCCGTCATCCACCACCCACAGCCTCAGTTGATCGGCGGGCCAACGGAGCCGCAGGACCCGCTCCACGAGAGAGCCGATCACGGCCTCCTCATCCCGGGCCGCCACCACCACGTCGACGGCGGGCCGGCCGGAGGGCGCCCCTGGGGAGAGATCAACGGCTTCCGAGAAGCCCGGGGCCGCGGACTCCAACGCAGGTGAGGACTCGGGTCGGAAAAAAATCACCCGGCCCACGTGCCCCGCCAGCAGAGCCGCGAGGCCCAGGCCAGGAACCACACGAGCCGCCGGAGCCAGCCAGTGGGGAAAGGCTCCAGCGATCAAACAAGCCAACAGGACGAGAGCAGCCTTGGGGCGGCGATGATTTGCGCTATCGCCGCCCATAGGTCGTCCAATGCTGACGGCAGCTTAAAACGTGGAAACCCGGCCCACGCGAGCGGGGCCGTTTCCTTGCCGATGCCGCGTCACTCCGCACCGGTGTCGCTCTTCACCCGCGTCGCTCTTCAGAAGGCGGGCGGCGACGGAGGCTGGGGCCCCAGCGCCCCGAGGAGCTTCAGCTCCGCCCCTGGGTAGTAGTGCCGCAGGATCGCCGGCATGGTCCAGCCCCGGCGCGCGAGGTCGATGGCGCCCGCCTGAGACAGGCCGACGCCATGGCCGAATCCGCCTCCCCGCACGAGCCAGACACCCGGCTGGGAGGCGGAGATCGTGAAGAGGGTGCTCGGCAGCTCCCGCAGGGCGCGGCGAATGGAATCACGCCGCAGCACCACCGTCGCTTTCGCCCCCGCGACCTCCAGAGCCAGCACGCGCCCGCTGGCTCCCCGCTCCACCACCTTCAGGCTCTTGGGCGAGCCCACCGACAGCCCCCTGGCCCCAAGGGCGGTCTCCACCCCGCCGGCGGTCAGCGCGCGCTGCCAGCGGAACAGGGGGTGGTCCGCCCCGTACGCCCCCGTCCCCTGGCGCAGCAGCGTCGCGAGGCCAGCCCCCTCCACGGGGAGGGGCGTCCGCGCCGCGAAAGCGGAATCCCCATCCGCGAAGGGCCGCAGATAGGGCACGGGGTCGACGTTCCAGGCCTCCTCCAGCCCGGCGGCCACGCCGCCGTTGCTGGCGTGATAGACGGCGTGGATCGGCTGATCCGCCGCGACGAGAACCTGACCGCGGCTGCTGGCGATGGCCTGACGCACGGGGGTGCTCGCCTGGCCGGGATCGCTGTACACCTGGCACTGGGTGTCGGCGCACAGGTGATAGCCATCCGCCCGGAAGCGATCGCGATTGCGCACCGCCCAGGTGCGCGCCAGAACCGCCTGGACCGCCAGAGCCTCCGGCGGCGATCCGGCGCCGATCTCATGGGGCACCACCCCCTCCAGGTAGCGCTCCAGGGGGGCTTCCTCCACCAGGCTCCAACCGCCGTGGGCGTCGGGGAGCAGGCGAAAGGGGCCGCGGAAGGTTCCGGTCCCCCAGCGCAGGCCAGCCGGCGCCAACAGCCGCATCGGTCCTCGCCAGACCCGGGGGCCCTTGGGCCCCTCCGACGCCAGGACGAGTCGACGCTCCTCCCGGCGCTCCAGGAGCCGGGAGGAGCGTCCCGGAGGATCGGCGGCCTCTGCGGGCGCCCACACCTCCCAGTCGGCCGGCTTGGCAATCACGGGTTGGAGACCGGCCTCGACCCAGGGTCGGGCCGCCGCTTCGGCGCTTTCGTGGCTGGCGAAGGGGCCGAGCACCCGGCGACGCACAAGGAAGGGCTGCGGCAGGGGCTCCCAGCGCCAGCGGAGGGTGACCTCCGGCGCGCTGAGCCGCTGCCCGGCCTCGTCCTCGAGGGTGAGGGAGCCACTGGCGGCGCGCAGCCGCAACGGGGCGGCTCCCTGGGCCGCTGAGGGCGTCGACGGCCCCAAGCGCGCCGCCAGGGCCACCCAGATCACCGGATTCCCGGCCTGAATCGGCGGGGGAGCGGCGACGGGCCACTGAAGACGGGGGGCCTGGTCAGCGGCGCGACAGCCCCCGTTGAGCAGAAGCGTCGCCCCCAGAATCCAGGGGGTCGCCAACACCCTGGGGAAAGGGGCGGCGACGGCGCTCCGGCGCGGGCGAACTCGAGGGGGCATGGGCGGAGGGCTTGGAAGGGGGGGAAGTCGCGTCGTACTCTGCTTGTTTGTGTGCGTTAGGCTGAGATGCCGAAACTGAAAACCCGCAAAGCGGCCGCCAAGCGGTTTCGGGCCACCGGCAGCGGCAAGTTTGTGCGTCGGCGGGCCTTCCGCAACCACCTCCTCGATCACAAGAGCCCCAAGCGCAAGCGCTACCTGGGCACCATGGCCGTGGTGGACGAACGCGACAGCGACAACGTCGCCCTGATGCTTCCCTACGCCTGAACCAGCCGGGCCGCCCCGCCGGCCCTTTTCGTTCCGACCGACACTCCATCCCTTCACTGAGCCATGACCCGCGTCAAAAGAGGCAACGTCGCCCGCAAACGCCGCAACAAGATTCTTCGGCTGGCCAGGGGGTTCCGCGCTGGCAGCGGCAGCCTCTTCCGCACTGCCAATCAGCGGGTGATGAAGGCCCTGTGCAATGCGTATCGCGACAGGCGTCGGCGCAAGCGTGACTTCCGCCGCCTCTGGATTGCCCGGATCAATGCCGCAGCCCGGCAAAACCAGACCACCTACAGCCGTCTGATCGGCGGGATGAAGAAGGCTGACATCCGCCTCAATCGCAAGATGCTGGCCCAGCTGGCCATCGCGGATCCCGCCGCGTTCAGCACCGTTGTGACCACGGCCCTGCCCTGAGGGCGCTCCTCTCCCCATGGCCGATTTCCTGCCCGATGCCTACCTGCTTGGCCTGATCGGGCTGCTGGCCATCGCCGCCGTGGTGGTGGCGCGGCAAATCCTGAAGGTGCGTCGCGAGGAGGTGATCCTCTCCCGGCTGGGAGGCGCCAAAACCGCTGAGGGGAACGCTCTGGATGCCGCCAGCCTTTATGAGCTGGCTTCCGTGCAGCTGCGCAAGCGCCTGTACGGCCAGGCCACGGACACCCTCAAAAGCGCCCTCAAGCAATCCCAAGCCGAGAGCTGTCCGACGGAGGCCATCGCCCTCATGGAAAACGCCATGGGGTTTGCCCTGGCCGCCCAAGGCAAGCTCCCTGCGGCCATCCGCCACTACCGCTCCGCGCTCAAGGCCCAGCCGAACTATCCGGTGGCGCTCAACAACCTGGCCTTCGCTCTGGAAAAACAGGGCAAGGAAGAAGAGGCGCGCCAAAGTTACACCCAGGCTCTTGCCCTGGAACCGGGGAACAAAACCGCGAGCAAACGCCTCAAGTCGCTGGATCGCCGGGCTGGTGTCGCCACCCCGCCAGCCGCTTGAGCCGCTGAAGCCACCGGATCCTGAGTGGTGCTGAGTCGGCTGGCCTCCTTCAGACGCTCACCAAAGACCACGCACCACTCCGCCCGATCCGGAGGCGGCGCTGGGCGCGGGGCCGGGACTGAGCTGCAGGCGTCCCCCTGGAGTGGTCAACCGATCTGGCAACCAGCCGCTGAGGGAGAGGCCCTGCTGGCCTTGAAACTCACCGCCAGGCTCCAGCAGGGTTGACATGTTGGTGCCGAGGATGAGCAGGTCAAGCTGATTGGACTTGGCGTTGATGTTGCCCTGCACGGGACTCGTGCGGCCCGCCAGGCTGATCTCGCCCCGCAGATCAACCATTTGGCCGAGGGGAGTCACCTGCCGCAGCTGCAGCACCGCCGGCACGGAGGCGCCGCCCCCGAAGGGCCGATAGCTGCCGCGCCAGGTGCGAGGGATCCGCTCGGCGATGAGCTGAGCCCGCCCCACCGGGTCATAAGACTCCACCCCCTGGGTGGGCGTCACTTCGGGGGCGACGACGGGCGTGGTGTAGGGAAAGAACACCTCCCCGGTGGGGGCGGGCGTGGGACTGGCCGCCAGAAGGAAGGAAGCCAGGGCCAGCGGCAGAGGCATCACGATCGAACGGCTGCCGACGCACACTAGAAGGTTGTGATGGGAAAGACTCCCTCCCATGTGCCCCTTGCCAACCCCATCCGCTCCAGCAGATCTCCGGTCTGGTCCGTCCGGGGATGCCTCCGGGGATGAGCTGGTGATCGGCGGCCGGCGCTTTGCCAGCAGGCTGATGACCGGCACCGGAAAATATCCCTCCCTGGAGCTGATGCGGGCCAGCCTGGAGGCCAGTGACTGCGCCATTGTCACCGTTGCCGTGCGTCGGGTTCAAAGCCAGGCCCAGGGCCACCTTGGGCTGATGGAGGCCATCGACTGGCAACGGATCTGGATGCTCCCGAACACCGCCGGCTGCGCGACGGCCGAGGAGGCCATCCGGGTGGCCCGTCTGGGTCGGGAGCTGGCCAAGCTGGCCGGGCAGGAAGACAACACCTTTGTGAAGCTGGAGGTGATCCCCGAGGGGCGCCATCTGCTTCCCGATCCCTTCGGCACCCTCGCCGCCGCCGAGCAGCTGGTGCGGGAGGGCTTCACCGTGCTGCCTTACATCAACGCCGATCCCCTGCTGGCGAAGCGGTTGGAGGAGGCGGGTTGCGCCACGGTGATGCCCCTGGGGTCCCCGATCGGCTCGGCCCAGGGCATTCGCAACGCCGCCAACATCGGACTGATCATCGAGAACGCCCGGGTGCCTGTGGTGGTGGACGCGGGCATCGGCGTGCCCAGCGAGGCCGCCCAGGCGATGGAGATGGGGGCGGACGCCCTGCTGATCAACAGCGCCATCGCACTGGCTGGCGATCCGGCCGCCATGGCGCACGCCATGGCGCTGGCCACCCGGGCCGGTCGCCTGGCCCATCTGGCGGGCCGGTTGCCGATGCGCGCCGAGGCGGCGGCGAGCTCGCCGCTCCAGGGGCGGGTGGGGACCTGAGCCGAGAGCCAACGCTGTGTGACGAACCATGCCGAGTCCGCAACGGCTTGCCACCAGATCCGGCCACCCCCCATAGGGTTGACACACCTTGACAACTCGGCCATGCAGGTTACTCAAGAAGACGGCGGCAAGCTGAACGCCTTCGCCAAGGAGCCGCGGATGGTCGTCATGGAGGCCGGAGAGGGGATGCGGGGCAACCGCTCCCTGTGGATTGGCGGGCTGCTGCTGGTGCTGGCGCTCCTGGCCGTGGCGAGCCGCATCAGCTGAGGGCGCTGGCCCGACCTGAGGCCTGTAGTAGCTTTCATCGTCAGGCACCGCGCATTCAGGAGTCTCGGCGTGAAGGTCCTTGTTCTGGGCGGCGACGGTTTCTGCGGCTGGCCCTGTGCGACGAATCTGGCGGACGTGGGTCACGATGTGGTCATCGTGGACAACCTCAGTCGGCGCAAGATCGACATTGATCTGGGGGTGGAGTCGCTGACACCGATCGCCACGGTCCGCGATCGGCTGACGGCTTGGGAACAGGTGGGCGGAGCGCCGATCCGGTTCGAGCATCTGGACATCGCCAAGGACTATGAACGCCTGCTGGAGCTCCTGCGCCAGGAGAAGCCGGATGCGGTGGTGCACTTCGCCGAACAGCGGGCGGCCCCCTATTCGATGAAGTCCAGCGGCACGAAGCGCTACACGGTTGATAACAACGTCAACGGCACCCACAACCTGTTGGCGGCGATCGTGGAGAGCGGCCAGGACATCCATATCGTTCACCTGGGAACGATGGGGGTCTACGGCTATGGCTCCCATCGCGGCGCCACCATTCCCGAGGGCTACCTGACCGTTGAAGTGCCCCAACCGGATGGCAGCCGGTTCACAGAAAAGATTCTGCACCCCGCGAATCCAGGCAGCGTCTATCACATGACCAAGACGCTCGATCAACTGCTGTTCTTTTATTACAACAAGAACGATAATATTCGCATCACCGATCTGCACCAGGGCATCGTCTGGGGCACGAACACCGCGCTCACGGAGAAGGATCCACGCCTGACCAATCGCTTTGACTACGACGGGGACTACGGCACGGTATTGAACCGTTTTCTGATGCAGGCCGCGATCGGTTATCCCCTCACCGTGCATGGCACGGGAGGGCAGACGCGGGCCTTCATTCACATCCGTGACTCCGTGCGCTGCGTGCAGCTGGCCCTGGAAAATCCCCCCAGCCATGGCGAGCGGGTGAAGATCTTCAACCAGATGACCGAAAGCCACCGCGTTGCTGACCTGGCCGAGAAGGTGGCAGCCCTCACCGGCGCCCAAATCAACTACCTCTCCAACCCTCGCAACGAGGCTGTCGAAAACGATCTGATCGTGGACAATCGCTGCTTCATCGAGCTGGGTCTCAGCCCGACCACGCTGGATGATGGTCTTCTGACGGAGGTGGTGGATGTGGCGCGCCGCTGGGCGGACCGCTGCGATCGCTCGCGCATCCCCTGTCTGTCAGCCTGGACCCGACGCCAGGCTGCCGCCCTCGCTTCACCGGCTTGACGGGTTGCTCTGTGCGGATCGCTTTTTTCACAGAAACCTTCCTGCCCAAGGTTGACGGCATCGTCACCCGTCTCACCAAAACGGTGGAGCATCTGGTGGCAGCGGGAGATGAGGTGTTGATCTTCTGTCCCGAGGGGGCGCCGGAGACCTTCCTCGGCGCTCGAGTGGTGGGCGTGCCGGCCATGCCCCTGCCCCTTTATCCCGAGCTCAAGCTGGCCCTCCCCCGCCCGGCGGTGTCCGAAGCGCTCGACCGCTTCCGCCCCGACCTGGTGCATGTGGTGAATCCCGCCGTCCTGGGGCTGGGGGGCATCTGGCTGGCGCGCACCCGCGGCCTCCCCCTGGTGGCCAGCTACCACACCCACCTGCCCAAGTATCTGGAGCATTACGGCATGGGGATGCTGGAGCCGCTGCTCTGGGAGCTTTTAAAGACCGCCCACAACCAGGCTCAGCTCAACCTCTGCACCTCCAGCGCGATGGTGAACGAGCTGGCCGCCAAGGGAATCCAGCACACAGCCCTCTGGCAGCGCGGGGTGGACACCGATCTGTTCCGACCCGCCTTGCGCTCCAACGCCATGCGGGCCCGGCTGCACGGAGAGCACGAGGACACCGGCAATCTGTTGCTCTACATCGGCCGCCTCTCCGCCGAGAAGCAGATCGAGCGCATCCGCCCCGTGCTCTCGGCTCTCCCCCAGACGCGTCTGGCCCTTGTGGGCGATGGCCCCTACCGGGCCCAGCTGGAACGGCTGTTCGAGGGGACGGCCACCACCTTCGTGGGCTACCTGGCTGGCGAGGATCTGGCCTCCGCCTATGCCAGCGGCGACGCCTTCCTCTTTCCGTCCTCCACCGAAACCCTTGGGCTGGTGCTCCTGGAGGCCATGGCCGCCGGCTGCCCGGTGGTCGGGGCCAATCGCGGCGGCATTCCCGACATCGTCAGCCACGGGGAAAATGGCTGCCTCTACGACCCGGATGATCCCCCGTCCCTGATCGCGGCGGTGAACGGCCTCCTGGGAGATGACGAAGCGCGTCGCACCCTGCGGGCCTCAGCCCGGGAAGAGGCGGAGCGCTGGAACTGGGCGGGCGCGACCCAGCAGCTGCGCAACTACTACACCTCCGTGGTGGCGTCCCGTGCCATGGCCCCGGTGGCCTGAAGCGGGACAGGGCGGCAGGGGTCAGCGGGAGGCGGTCCGGCGGGAGGCGGTCAGCGGGCGGCTGGCGCGGGCGGGAGCGGCCGGGGCCGGTCGCGAAACCAGGTGGTCATCAAGGCTTTCACCATCGGTGCCGCCACCGTGCCGCCATAGCCGCCGCTGTTCTCCCCGAAGGCGATGATCACCAGCTCGGGATCGTCGGACGGCGCATAGCCCCCGAACCAGGCGTGATCAGGTCGTGGCGGATCTTCGGCGGTGCCGGTCTTCCCGGAGACAGGGGGAAGGGTGGGGTCGTTGAGAATCCGCGCCGTGCCCTCGGTCACCACCTGGCGCAGCCCCAGCCGCAGGGAGCGGAGCGTTTCCGGACGCAGGCCGATCGGGCGCCGGGCGGCGGGCTGCTCCACCAGATGGGGCGTGACCAACCACCCCCCGTTGGCCACGGCCGCGTAGAGCCGCGCCATCTGCAACGGGGTGACGGTGACGGCCCCCTGGCCGATGGCCGAGGTGATCGTGTCCACCGGCGTCCAGGGTTCCCCGAGCACCCGCTCTTTCCACGCCGGATCCCCCAGCAGCCCCGGGGTTTCCTCATCCCGGATCTCGATGCCGGTGAGGCTGCCATAGCCCAGGCGCCGGGCCGCTTTGAACAGCTGCTCCGGCCCCACCGCCAATCCCACCTGGTAGTAGAAGCTGTTGCTGCTCACCGCCAGGGCCATGGGGAAGCCGATGCTGCCGAAGGCGCCGTGGTCGGCGTAGCACTGGCCGGCATAGCAGAAGCTGCCCATCGTCGGCACGGTGGAGGTCTCCTTGAACCGCCCTGATTCCAGGGCGGCGATCGTGGTGATGATCTTGAAGGTGCTGGCGGGGGGAAAGCCCTGAAAGGCTCGGTTGAGCATGGGGGCTTCCGGGCGGTTGAGGTCGCTCCACTGGCGCTGGGTCGGGCCATCCGCAAAGACATTGGGATCGAAGTTGGGTCGACTCGCCAGCGCGCGAATGGCCCCCGTGCGGGGATCCATGGCCACAATCGCCCCCTTGCGCACGGTGTCGAGCGCCCGCTCGGCGGCCTGCTGCAGGTCGAGGTCCAGGGTGAGCCGCAGATCCTTGCCGGGACGGGCGGGCTTGTCGCCCAGCACCCGCTGCACCTGGCCAGCGGCGTTCACCTCCAGTTGCTGCCCTCCCCATTCACCGCGCAGGGTGGTTTCGTAGGCCCGTTCCATGCCGCTGCGACCAATGCGGTCATTGATCCGATACCCCTGGGGCTGCAGCCGCTTGTACTCCTCTTCCGTGATGCTGCTCGTGGTGCCGAGAACATGGGCTGCCAGGGGGCCATGGGGGTAGTGCCGCAACACATTCACGGCCACCTCGGCGCCATAGAGCTGGCCGGCCTGCTCCCGGAAACGGAGCACCCGGTCGGTGGTGAGGGGACCGGCGAGCTCGATCTGAAAATCGTCGGCGCGCAGGCCGGCGGCATAGCGGCTCTGCAGAACATGCGCCGGGATGTCCAGCAGCCGGGCGAGCCGATCGCGCAGGCTGGTCCAACGGCCCTCCTTCACCAAACGGGGCTGCACGGTGAGGGTGTACGTGAGCCGATTGGTGGCCAACACCCGACCGTGGCGATCGAGCAGGCGGCCGCGGATGGGATGGCGTGGAATCAAGCGGATCCGGTTTTCATCGGCCATCACCCGAAACTCGGCCCCGTGCAGCACCTGCAGCCAAGCGAGTCGCGCCACGATGGCCCCCCCGCAGAGCAGCACCAGGGCCATGAGCCAGGCGCCCTGCTGGGCCAGGCCCGTGCGGCGGGCACGACCCGGAAAAACGAGCGGGGCCATGGGATCGCTCAGCGCACCTCCAGGAGGCGCTCAAGTCGCTCCAAGCGGCCGGCGATGCGGCTGAGGGCCGCCTGAAGCTCCTCGGGATCGTCCTTCCCCGGATCCAGGCCGCGGCCCCCGTCGTCGCTGGCCGCGGCTGAGGGGGTGGCGGCGGGCTCCGGTGGCACATCGCGCACTTCGACCTTCAGCACGGGATTGCCCAGGCCAGGCTGGAGGCGATCCAAGGTGTCGCGCAGGGTGCGGGCGGCGGGCTCGCCCTCCTGGCGCAGGCTGCCCAAGGGATCAGCACTGCGTCCATCAAAGGCGGCGAGCGCCTCCTTGGGGCCTCCCTTGCGCACCCGGTCGACCATCGCCAGGCCCACCGGCAGCACGTCCTGCATGAGGGTGAGGCGCAGGGCGTCAAAGGGGTCGGCTGCCATCAGCAGGGGGTGGGGTGAGAGTGCTTGCAGTCTGGCGCCATCTTCGCCGGGCAGGACGAGCGGTCAGGGGGCGGGGGCCTCCACGGCGGGAGAGGCCACGGTGGGCGGACAGAAGCGATGGCTGCCCAGCCACCAGCCGGCGGCGACGGCAACCACCAGCAGACCGGTGAAGGGAAGCAAGGCCGAGCGGGTGGAGGGCAGGGCGAGCCATTCCAGCCAGCCCCGCAGCCAGCGTTCCCGATCGAAGCGGCGGCGATCGCGCGACACCCGCTGCTCGCGGCGCTGCAGGGCCCGCTCCACCCAGCGCTCAAAGGCTTTCTTCTTTGTCACGGCCATCTTGCGCTCCACTTCCAGGAGCTGGCCGGGGGTGAGCTCGGGGTTGAAGGTGGTGATCAGCTCCAGGCTCTTGATGAACATCTCGACGGAGCCGTCGCGAATCTGGAGCTCCTCGGGATCGAGATTGTCCCAATCGAGTTCGGGATAGAAGCGCCGACGGTTGGCGAGGATCTGTTCCTCCGGGAGCTGGCCGGGTTCCCGCAACCAGCGGTCGGTGTTGGCGTCAAAGCGGCGCCAGTAGAGGAAGGGGTTCAGGTAGACGGTCTTCCCCTGGAACTGGATCGTGTCGCGCTGGAGGCGACGCTGAAGCTGCTGGGGGTCCTGTGCGCCTGCAACAAGGGGAGTCACGGTGCTGCGGGCCTGATCGAGGTGCCCGATGGTATCGAGGCCAGGGGACGCTGACCAGCCCCGCGCCGCGCCTCACTCCCACTCGATCGTGCCCGGAGGCTTGCTGGTGATGTCCAGCACCACGCGATTGACCCCCTTCACCTCGTTGACGATCCGGTTGGACATCCGCTCCAGCAGGTCGTAGGGAAGGCGCGACCAATCGGCCGTCATGCCATCTTCCGAGGAGACGAACCGCAGCACCACCGGAAAGGCATAGGTGCGCTTGTCGCCCATCACGCCGACGCTGCGCACGGGCAGGAGGACGGCGAAGGCCTGCCAGATGGCGTCATACAAGCCGGCGTCGCGCACCTCTTCCCGCACGATCAAGTCGGCGTCCCGCAGGATGTTGAGCTTGTCCGCCGTCACCTCGCCGAGGATGCGGATGGCCAAGCCGGGCCCCGGGAAGGGATGGCGGCCCACGATCTCCTGAGGCAGTCCAAGGTTGCGACCTACCTTTCGCACCTCGTCTTTGAAGAGGCGCCGCAGGGGCTCCACCAGCTTGAACTGCAGGTCCTTGGGCAAGCCGCCCACGTTGTGATGGCTTTTGATCTTCACCGCCACCCGCTCCCCGGTCTTGGGATCGATGTTGGTGCCGGCGGATTCGATCACGTCGGGATAGAGCGTGCCCTGGGCCAGGTAGTCAAACGGTCCCAGCCGCTTGCTTTCCTCTTCAAAGACGCGGATGAATTCCGCGCCGATGATCTTGCGTTTCTCCTCCGGATCCGTCACGCCAGCGAGACGGGAAATGAAACGCTCGCGGGCATTGATGTATTCGACCTGAATGTGAAAGCGACGATCGAAGAAATCCACCAGAAACTCCGGCTCACCCTTGCGCATGAAGCCCTGGTCGATGAACATGCAGGTGAGCTGATCGCCAATCGCCCGGTGAAGCAAAAAGGCCAGGGTGGAGGAATCCACCCCGCCGGAGAGGGCCAGCAGCACCCGCTTGTCTCCCACCTGGGCGCGGACGTCCGCGATGGCTTCATCGATGAAGGCATCCGTGGTCCAATCCGGAGCGCAATCGCAGATGTGATAGACGAAATTGCGGATCAGGGCCATGCCATCGGTGGAGTGCACCACCTCCGGATGAAATTGCACGCCATAGAGCCGGCGGCCGTGATGGGCCACCGCCGCGTCGGGCGTGTTTTCCGTGTGGCCCAGACGCACAAACCCCTCGGGGAGCCGCTCCACCGAATCGCCATGGCTCATCCACATCGTCGAACCGCTCTCCACGTTGGTGAGCAGATCGGTGGGATCGTCCACATGGAGGGGCGCCTTGCCGTATTCGGCCCGGCCGGCGGCCACCACCCTGCCGCCCAGTTGCTGCACCATCAGCTGCATGCCGTAGCAGACCCCCAGCACGGGCACGCCAAGCTCCCAAAGGGCGGGATCGCAGACCGGCGCCCCCTCCTCATAGACCGAGCTGGGCCCACCGCCGAGGATCACGCCGCGGGGACCGAGCCGTCGCAACTCCTCCGCGGTGGTGGTGCAGGGGAGCACAAGGGAATAGACCTCGGTTTCGCGCACGCGCCGCGCGATCAGCTCGGAATATTGGGAGCCGAAATCCAGGATCACAATGCCTGGCTTGCGACTGCCGCTAAGGGCCTCCGCCAGAGGACCCACGGGATCCGCCTCCAGGGCCGGGCTCAGGGAGACGGTGGCAGGGGATGGGAATGAACACATGGAAGGAGATGCGCGCCAGGCCAGGCTCCTGGGCCTGAACGGGCCACCGCTCCAACCCTAGGCGTCCCCCCGCGAGGCGCCGCAGAAGGCCGCCAGCAGCTCCGCCCCCAGGGGACCCGCCGCGCAGAGGCGCCGCCCGCGATCAAAGAGGACCGCCCCCACCCGAGGACCGCTGGCGGCGTGGCGCTCCAGGTAGCTCGCTGTCCGGCGCTCGATGGTGGCGGCCAGGCGCTGACGCAGGCGGGCGGCGAGGGGGGGATCCCGGGCCTCGAGGTTCGCAAGGGCCGCCTCCACGGTGGGGGCGTCATGCAAGGCCTGGAGGGCCTCGCCCTGGAGGCCCTCCAGGGCGGCCAGGGCCGTGAGCACCTCGGCGCGACCATCCGCCAGGTGGTGGTGGGTGTGGAAGATCCCCCCCGCCAGCTTGATCAGCTTGCCCTGATAGCCGAAGAGCAGCAGGCGCCGCACCCCCCCCTGGCCGGCCGCGACGAGCACCGGCCCCAGCCAGTTGCCCACCTTCAGGAGACGGTCGGCGGGCAACCCCAGCCGGGGGGCCAGATCGAGACCGTTCTCCCCGATCACGAGGATGAGGTCGCCGTCGAAGTCGGGGGCGGCCAGGCGGATCGCCAGGGCGTCGAGCGTGCGATCGAGCTGGACGGGATCGGCGCTGGCCTGGGCTTCGGCGCGGGTGCCGATCAGGGCCAGGCCCTCCACCACACCGAAGGCGGCGTTGCTGGTGCGCTCCGCCAGCTGGCGCCCCCGCGGCAACACCAATCGCAACCGCAAGCGAAGCCCGGTCGGCACCAGCGGACGAAGATTGGCCGCCAGCAAGGCACGGGCATAGGCCGACGCGCAGATCGCGCCGCTGTCGGCGTGCACCCCCACCCCCGCGCCCGCCTCCAGACGAAGCCAGTCGTCCTCGCCCTCCCCCGACCGCTCCTCCCACCGCGTGAGAGCCCACACCGTCAGGCCGCGGGTGAGATCCAAGCCGTCGCCTGGATCGCAGACGGCTGCCGCCAACGCCCAGCCCTCCCCCAGAGGCGCGGCGGCCCCCACGGGCACGGGGGCGGGGGCGGCGTCATCCCCCTGGAGCAGGTGGAGGGGCCAGGCGGGGCGGGAGGCCTCCCCCCTCAGCACAGCCACGGAGGCCCGGGCCGCCGCAGCCACCCACACCGGCAGCGTGTAGCCACAGGAAGCGGCAGGCATGGGTGCGACGATGGGGAAGTCGTTTTTTATGTTGGGGGATTGCCCCGCGGCACCGATCGCCCCTCTCCGCCCCATGCAGGACAAGCTCACACTGATGATTCCCGGCCCCACTCCCGTGCCGGAGACGGTTCTGCAGGCGCTCGGGCGCCATCCGATCGGCCATCGCAGCGCCGACTTTCAGAAGATCGTCAAACACACCACCGAGCAGCTGCAGTGGTTGCACCAAACAAAGAACGACGTGCTGGTGATCACCGGCAGTGGCACGGCCGCCATGGAAGCGGGGATCATCAACACGCTCAGCAAGGGCGATCGGGTGCTCTGCGGCAACAACGGCA
>VGQX01000004.1 GCA_016882305.1 Cyanobacteria bacterium K_Offshore_surface_m2_239 | reverse complement strand
TGGGCGAACCGGTCGAAGCGGCGGTGATCACCGTCCCCGCCTACTTCAACGACGCCCAGCGCCAGGCCACCCGCGACGCGGGCCGACTGGCGGGCATCACCGTGGAGCGCATCCTCAACGAGCCCACCGCCGCCGCCCTGGCCTACGGATTCGATCGCACCACGGTCAAACGCGTGCTGGTCTTCGATCTCGGCGGCGGCACCTTTGACGTGTCCCTTCTACGCATCGCCAACGGCGTGTTTGACGTCAAAGCCACCAGCGGCGACACCCAGCTCGGGGGCAACGACTGGGACCAACGCATCGTGGACTGGGTGGCGGAGGCCTTCCTCAAGGAGCACGGGCTCGATCTCCGCCGCGACCGCCAGGCTCTGCAACGCCTCAGCGAGGCGGCGGAAAAGGCCAAGCAGGAGCTCTCCGGCGTGCGCAGCGCCCCGATCTCCCTCCCGTTCATCGCCACCGGCCCCGAAGGCCCCCTCCACATCGAGACCACCCTCGAGCGCGCCACCTTCGAGGCTCTCTGCCCGGAACTGCTCGATCGCCTCCTGCGTCCGGTGCAGCGCGCCCTGCGCGATGCCAATCTCAATGCGGAGTCCATCGATGATGTGGTGCTGGTGGGCGGGGCGACCCGCATGCCGATGGTGCAAGAAATGGTGCGCACCCTCATCCCCCGCGACCCCTGTCAATCGGTGAATCCCGACGAAGTGGTGGCCATCGGTGCCGCCGTGCAGGCCGGAATCCTGACGGGTGAATTGCGTGACCTCATGCTCAACGATGTCACCCCCCTCTCGTTGGGATTGGAAACGATTGGTGGCCTGATGAAGGTGCTCATTCCCCGCAACACGCCGATTCCCGTGCGACGCAGCGACGTGTTCAGCACCTCGGAAGCCAATCAGAATTCGGTGGACATTCATGTGTTGCAGGGCGAAAGGCAGATGGCGGAGGACAACAAATCCCTCGGACGCTTCCGCCTCGCTGGCATTCCCCCCGCCCCCCGCGGGGTGCCCCAGGTGCAGGTCTCCTTTGACATCGACGCCAACGGACTTCTGCAGGTGTCCGCCTCCGACCGCACCACCGGCCGTCAGCAGAGCGTCTCCATCCAGGGGGGCTCCAACCTCAGCGAGGAGGAGATTCAGGCCCTGCTGGAGGAGGCGGAGCGCAAGGCGGCGGAGGATCGCCGCAAGCGGGCCGTGATCGATCGGCGCAATCGCGCCCTCACCCTGGTTTCCCAGGCGGAGCGCCGCCTGCGGGACGCCGCCCTGGAGCTGGGTCCCTATGGAGCGGAACGGCAACAGCGCGGCGTTGAGCTGGCCGTGCGGCAACTGCAGGATCTGCTGGCCGACAGCCAGGCGGACGACGCCGAGCTGGAGCTGGCCGTGAGCCAGTTGCAGGAGGCGCTCTTCGGCCTCAACCGCCGTCTGCTCAGCGAGCAGCGCAACGAGGGCGGTCCCCTGCAGGGGCTGAAGAACACTCTCGGCTCCCTCAAGGATGAGCTCTTCTCTGACGACGACGACTGGGACAGCTGGGAGGGACGCGGGGGCCGGTCCGACCGCACGTTCCCGGAACCGCCCTACGCCCCGGGGGGGGGAGGGTTCCGCGAAAGTCCGCCACCCCGCGACCGCGCCTGGGATCGCGACCGTTCCCGGGATCGCGACCGCTCCCGGGACCTCAATCGCGACCGCGACCTGGATCGCGACCGCTTGAGAGACCCCGACCGCGATCGGGAGCGGGCCTCGCGCTGGCGGCGGGAGGACGACGATCCCTGGGGACCGTTGTGACCCCTGGCCCATGAGTCGCCCAAACAGCGTGGACTACTGGCAAGTGCTGGGCCTGGAGCCCGGGGCGGACGCGGCACGGCTCAAGCGGGCCTTCCGGGAGCAGGCCCGTCGCTGGCATCCCGATCTCAACGGCAACGATCCCGTGGCGGAGGAGCGCTTCAAACGGGTCAACGAGGCCTACGCGGTGCTGTCCGATCCACGTCGTCGCCAGGCCTGGGAAGCCGGAGAGGAGCCCTGGAGCGAGGCCGCTGGCGCGGAGGCGGATCCCTTCGCCCGCGGTTTTCCCGATTTCGAGGCCTATCTCGATGAGCTCTACGGCACCGCCGCCGAGGACCCCGCCCCGGCAACGGGACCGGTCACCCACTCCCCCCCGCCGCCACCGCCCGTGCCCGCCGCCATCACGGAAGAGACCCTGGTGGAGCTCACCCCGGAGCAGGCGGTGGCCGGCGAACGCGTGGAGATCGAGCTGCACGACGGCACTCTGGTGGAGGTGTGGACGCCTCCGCTGGCCGGGGATGGCTGGCGTCTGCGCCTGCCGGGCCTGGCCCCCGGCGGCGGCGATCACTTCCTCCACCTGCGCGTGCGCACGTCCGAGGGCCTGCGGGTGGATGGCCTGCGGGTGCTCTTCACCCTGGAGCTCACCCCCTGGGAAGCCGCCCTGGGCTGCCAGAAGCTCGTGCCCACCCTGCAAGGTCCCGTGCGCTTGCGCGTTCCCCCCGGATCCTCCAGCGGTCGCCTCCTGCGGCTGCGGGGGCGCGGCCTGCCCCTTGGCGACCAGCGGGGCGATCAGATCATCGAGCTGCGCATCATGGTGCCCGCAGCCTTGAGCGAGGCCGAGGAAGCCCTCTATCGACGCCTGGGGGAGCTCGCGGCCCCCGGGTGAGACACTGACCCAGCCTCCATTCTCCCGTCGTGGGCCACCCTGAAGCCAAAGCCATGCCCGTGCACGTGCTCCTTTTTGATGCCGGCAGCGACGAGGAAGGCATCCACTCCATCGAGCTGGCCGGTCGCACGGTGGTGTTGCTCTTTGAGGACGCCGACGACGCGGAGCGCTATGCGGGTCTGCTGGAGGCCCAGGACTTTCCCATGCCCACCGTGGAGCGCATCGACCGGGAGGAGGTGGAACTCTTTTGCGCTCAGGCGGGCTACGAGGCGCGGTTCGTGCCGGCGGGGTTCCTGCCCCAGAGCGAGGAGGACCGTCTGCTGATCGCCCCGCCGCCACGCAATCTCGACGTGGACCATTGGAAGGAAGCGGCCACCGCCGCCCGCTCGGAGCGAGGGGAGGACGACTCCAGCGGCTCGGATCCAGAGCTGGAGGCCTTCCGCCGTCGCCTGGAGGGTCTGCTGTGAGCGAGCTCAACCGCGGGCATCTGCTGACGGAGATGGCCCATCCCGCCAGTCAAGCCCTCGACCAACTCCCCACCGATGCCCTGGTGGACCTCTTCTGCCAAGAGGATCTGGAGCCCCAGCGGGCCGTGCAACGGGCCGCCCCCCAACTGGCGGAGGCCATTGAGGCGATCGCCGGCCGCCTGCGCCAGGGAGGGCGCCTCTTCTATCTCGGCGCCGGAACCTCCGGCCGCCTGGGCGTCCTCGACGCGGCGGAATGCCCGCCCACCTTCTGTTCGCCGCCCGAGCTGGTGCAGGGGGTGCTGGCGGGCGGAGCCCCCGCTCTGCTGCGCAGTTCCGAAGGGATGGAAGATCGGGAGGAGCGGGGCGTCGCCGACCTGCGGGAGCGGGGATTCAGCGCCGCGGACGCCCTGGTGGGCATCGCCGCCGGGGGCACCACCCCTTACGTGCTGGGGGCCTTGCGCCATGGCCAGGCGTTGGGCGCTCTGACGATCGCGCTGGCCTGCGTTCCCGCCGATCAGGCCCCCATGCCGGGCGCCATCGACATCCGCCTGGTCACCGGACCGGAGCTCCTCACGGGATCCACGCGCTTGAAGGCTGGCACCGCCACGAAGATGGCGCTCAACATCCTCTCCACGGGGGTGATGGTGCGTCTGGGCAAGGTGTTCGGCAACCGCATGGTGGACGTGTCCGTCAGCAACACCAAGCTGGAGGATCGGGCCCTGCGGATCCTGGCCGACCTGGCGGCGGTGGAGCGGTCACGAGGGCGGGCCCTGCTGGCGGAGAGCGGCGGGTCGGTGAAATGTGCCCTGCTCATGGCCGCCAGCGGGCTGGAGGCCGCCGCCGCCGCCGCCGCCCTCGAACGCCACGGTCCCTCGCTGCGCGCCACCTTGGAGGCTCTCAACCTCAAGCTTCAGGCGCCGGGCGGCTGAAGGCCGCTCCGGTGCCGGGCGGCCGAGGGGCCCTCCGGTGCCGGGCGGCTGAGGGGCGCTTCAGAGAGACTCGCTGGCGGCGGTCGCGGCCGTTCCCCAGTAGGGGGCGGTGAAGAGTTCCGTGCGGGCGCGGGTGGCGGCGGGCACGTGCTCGGGAGGCGTCATCAGGGCGTGGCGCAGGGCGCGGTGCGCCGTGCTGCTCGGCCGCTGCGCCCCCACCCGCTCCGCCGCCAAACGCACGATCCGCTGGGCCAGCTCGGCGTTGGCCCGCAGGTTCGCGATCACCATCTCCACCGACACGGCGTCATGCTCCTGATGCCAGCAGTCGTAATCCGTCACCATGGCCAGGGTGGCGTAGGCCATTTCCGCCTCCCGCGCCAATCGGGCCTCGGTGTGATTGGTCATGCCGATCACCTGGCAGCCCCAGGAGCGGTAGAGCTCGGACTCGGCGCGGGTGGAAAAGGCCGGACCCTCCATGCAGAGGTAGGTCCCCCCCCGGTGCAGCGCCCTCCCTTCCGGCATCAGGCTGTCGGCCACATCGGCCAGGATCGCGCTCAAGGAGGGGCAGAAGGGATCGGCGGCGGTGACATGGGCCACCAGCCCCTCGCCAAAGAAACTCAACGGGCGCTGATGGGTGCGATCGATGAACTGATCCGGCACGAGCATGTCGAGGGGGCGCACCTCCTCCTGGAGGGATCCCACGGCGGACACGGACAGGATCCAGCGCACGCCCAGGGAGCGCAGCGCCCAGAGGTTGGCCTTGTAGGGCACCTCACTCGGCGTGAAGGTGTGATTCCGTCCATGGCGGGCCAGAAACACCACCTCCAGCGCGCCGATGCGCCCCACCCGCAGGCTGTCGGATGGGTCCCCGTAAGGCGTGGACATCGCCACCTCCTGGACGTCCTCCAAGCCCTCCATGCCATAGAGGCCACTGCCGCCCAACACGCCCAGACGCGCGGCATGGAGTTGAAGGGCTGAGGAAAGGGTCATGGGATCGGAGGGGTTGAAGCTGTTCTACAGGCGGGCGGCCGTCGGGCCGATCGTCAACGCTGCCAGCGGATGAAGGCTCCAGGCTCCATCGCCAGCCGCGGACAGGCCAGGGTGCCCGCCGCGTGGAGATCGGCCAGGGGACGCCGTTCAGGCTCCAGCAGGGCGGAGGGATGGCTGCCACGGGTGCTGTCCGGCGCGAGGAGCAGCGCCACGGCCCGCGTTTCGGGCCCCGCCGCCAGAAGGGTGAGCACGGCGGCGAGATCGGCGGGACGCAGCTCCTGTCCCGGTTGGGCCGTCAGCAGCACCGCCAGGGTGGGCCCCTCCAGCAGGGCAAGCAGCCGCGGACGATCCTCCACGGTCCAGCGCAAAGCCCGCTCCTCCGCCCAGACCTGCAACCGCTGCAGCAGGCTGTGGTCCCGTTGCGGATTCTCCCCCTCGCCCTGCCAGGCCACCACGGCGGTGGGACCCGGACTGGAGAACGCTTCTGGCTCCGCCATCCCCCGGGGAAGGGGTTCCATGAGATGGCCCAGCTTCAGCCGCTTGGCCGAGAGATAGGCGGCGTTGTGGGCGCCGGCGTCAATGACCAGGGGCACCCGATCGACCACCCCCAGGCCATAGCCATCGAGCCCGGCGATCTTGCGCGGATTGTTGGTGATCAACCGCAGCTGGCGGACGCCGAGGTCGCTGAGGATCTGGGCGCCGACGCCGTAGTTGCGCAAGTCGGCGGGAAACCCCAGCCGCTCGTTGGCCTCCACCGTGTCCAGGCCGCCATCCTGCAGGCTGTAGGCCCGCAGCTTGTTCACCAGCCCGATCCCCCGCCCCTCCTGCCGCAGATACACCACCACGCCTTCGCCCGCCGCCTCGATCATGCGCAGGGCGGCCTCCAGTTGCGGGCGGCAGTCGCAGCGCAGGGAGCCGAAGGCGTCGCCGGTGAGGCACTCGCTGTGCACCCGCACGAGCACCGGGGCGTTGGCCTTCTCCGGCGACCCTTTGACCAGGGCCACATGTTCGCTGCCATCGAGCTCATTGCGATAGCCGATCGCCCGAAAATCCCCGAAGGCGCTCGGCAACAGGGCCTCCGCCTGACGGCGCACGAATCGCTCCGTGTCCAGCCGATAGCGGATCAGATCGGCGATGGAGATCAGCCGCAGGCCATGGCGACGGGCGTAGACCAGCAGCTCGGGCAGCCGGGCCATCGAGCCGTCGGCGTTCTGGATCTCGCAGATCACCCCGGCGGGGAAGAGCCCCGCCAGGCGCGCCAGATCCACCGCCGCCTCCGTGTGCCCCGCCCGCTTGAGCACGCCGCCGGAGCGAGCCCGCAGGGGGAACACGTGGCCGGGCCGCCGCAGGTCCGCCGGACGGCTCCGGGGGTGGATGGCCACCTGAATCGTGCGCGCCCGATCCTCCGCCGAGATGCCCGTGCCCACACCGTGCTCCGGTCCCGCGTCGACGCTCACCGTGAAGGCCGTCTGATTGGAGTCGGTGTTGTGGTCGACCATCAGCGGCAGGTCGAGGGCGTCCAGCCGCTCGCCGTCCATCGCCAGACAGATCAGGCCCCGCGCTTCCGTGGCCATGAAATTGATCTGCTGCGGCGTGGCGAATTGAGCGGCGCAGATCAGATCCCCTTCGTTTTCACGATTTTCGTCATCCACCACCACGATCGATTCGCCGTTGCGGATGGCCGCCAGACCGTCGGCGATGCTGTCAAAGCGAAGGGCGGACTCGGCGTCGGTGGTGGGGCGCTCCGGTGTGAGGGTCAACGGACTGCGGAAGAAGGGAGCTTGGCTGACTTTCTTTATAGAGCCTGAGGGGACCGGGCAGATGATTGGCGGCAGCCGGTAGGATGGTGCGTTTGCAAGCCAAAAGATGACGGCAGGGGGGCGGGTCGCGGTCATCGGCGCCAGTGGCTATGGCGGCCTGCAAACGTTGCGGCTGCTTCGTGATCATCCGCTCCTGGAGGTGACCTTTCTCGGGGGGGAGCGCAGCAGCGGCAAACGCTGGAGCGATCTGGTGCCCTTTCTTCCCCTGCCGGGCGATCCGGTGGTGCAGGCCTGCGACGCCGAGGCCATCGCCGCCGCCGCCGATCTCGCCGTGCTCAGCCTGCCCAATGGTCTGGCGTCCCAATTGGTGCCCGCCCTGTTGGAGCGGGGCGTGAAGGTGGTCGATCTCTCCGCCGACTATCGCTACCGCTCCCTCAACCGTTGGCGCGAGGTCTACGGGGCCGAGGCCCGCGCCCATCCCCGCGATGACAGTGCGCTCTGCGCCGAAGCGGTCTACGGGCTGGTGGAGTGGGAGGCGCCGCGCATCGCCAAGGCGCGGCTGGTGGCAGCGCCGGGCTGCTTCCCCACCGCCAGCTTGCTCTCTCTGCTGCCCTTCCTCAGCCAGGGGCTGATCGAGCTCAACGGCATTGTCATCGACGCCAAAACCGGAACCTCCGGCGGCGGCCGGGCCGCCAAGGAGCATCTCCTGCTGGCGGAGGCCGGCGAATCCGTCGCCCCCTACGGCGTGATCGGCCACCGCCACACCAGCGAGATCGAGCAGCAGTGCGCCCAGGTCTGCGGCCATCCCCTCCTGGTGCAGTTCACCCCGCACCTGATTCCGATGGTGCGCGGCCTTCTGGCCACGGTCTACGCGCGGCTGCGGGATCCAGGCCTGACGGCGGACGATTGCGGCACCCTCGTGCGGGCGGTCTATCGCCAGAGCCCCTGCGTGGAGGTCTTGCCGGTGGGCACCTACCCCGCGACCAAGTGGGTGCGGGGCACCAATCGCTGCCTCCTGTCCGTGCAGGTGGATCGGCGGACGGGGCAGCTGATCGTGATGGCGGCCATCGACAACCTGATCAAGGGTCAGGCGGGGCAGGGCGTGCAATGCCTCAACCTGATGAGCGGCCTGCCCCCGGAAACGGGCCTGCCCCTGCTGCCCTTCTATCCCTGATCCCCGCTCTCCAGCCGCTGGGCCGCCAGCGCCACCGCCAGCGGCAGGATGCGGTGTTCCTGCCGATGGATCCGCGCCGCCAGCGTGGACGCGTCATCCCCGCATTTCACCGGCACCGCGGCCTGGGCCAGGATCGGTCCGCTGTCCACCTCCGGGCGCACCAGGTGGACGGTGCAGCCGGTGAGGCACACCCCCGCCGCCAAGGCCTGGCCGACGGCGTCCAGCCCCCGAAAACTCGGCAGCAGCGAGGGGTGGATGTTGAGCAGGCGATCGGGGAACGCCTCGATCAGGCGGGGGGTGACGATGCGCATCCAGCCGGCCATCACCACCAGATCCACCGCCGCCGCCTGGAACGCCGCGATCAGGGCCCCGTCGAGATCCTCGCGGCTGGGGAAGGCGCGATGATCCAGGCATTGGCAGGGAATCCCCAGCCGCTCCGCCCGGGCGCTGGCGCCGCAGGCGGCGTTGTTCACCACCAGCCGCACCACCTCGGCGCGCAGCGGACCGTCGCGGGTGGCCGCCACCAGAGCCTCAAAGTTGCTCCCCTCCCCCGAGGCCATCACCCCCAAGCGCAGCGGAAAGCGATGGGAAGGCCAGGTCTGTGGCCATGGCCACTGGAGATTCTCCGCGACATCGCTAGGGTTCGGGCAGTTCATGGGCTTGGGTGGGGCGCCGCCTTCGCCAGCTTCCCGCACGCCGTTCCCCCACCCCCGCACGCCTCCTCCGGTTTCCCTCCCCTCCTGTCTCGGCCCCATGTCCCATCTCACGACCCTGCCCACCGTGTTGCGTGACGTCGATCTCCTGGTGTCCGCGTTGGAAGGGCTTGAGCTTCACCCCGAGCGGGATGGCCTGGTGATCGGTTTCGCCGGGGAAACGGTGCCGGTGGCCGTCGCCATCACCTTGAGGGAGGGCCAGCGGCTGGGCTGGCAGCGGGAGAGCGATGGTTCCCTGGCCCTGGTGGGCGACCTCTCGCGCCTCAGCCGCCGCCAGGACCTCTCCCCTCTGCTGGGGCGGATCACCCGGGCCTACGGGGCCCGCCTCGCTCTGCGGGACGCCTCCTCCCATCTCCCCGGGGCGGAGCTCACCGTCGTTTGCTGAGCGCGCGGTTGCCTCCCCTTCTCAGCCTCGACCTGCGGGCGCCCCACCAGCATCTGATTCGGGTCCGACTGCGCTTCCAACCGCGCCACCATCGCCTCGAGCTGCGTCTGCCCGGTTGGACCCCGGGCTCCTACTTGATTCGCGACTACGTGCGCACCCTGGAAGGGTTGGAGGTGTGGCAGGGAGCACGCCAACGCGACAGTCAACGGCTGGCTCCCGCCACCTGGCTCCTGCGGCTCTCCAGCCTGGACCCCCTGGAGGTGCGCTACGCCATCCAGGCCAGCGATCTCACGGTGCGCACCTGTCATCTCAACAGCGACCACGCCTTCCTCGCCCTGGCCGGGGTGGCGCTGGAGATCGAGGGGGAGCGCTGGCGGCCCCACGAGCTGGAGCTGCGACTGCCGCCCGGCTGGGAGGCCTTCCTGCCCCTGCCGCGCGTCGGAGAGGACCGATGGCGGGCGGAGACATTCGACGCCCTCATCGACAGCCCGGTGGAGGCGGGACCCCATCCGGTTCATGACTTCCAGGTGGCGGGGGTGGACCACCGCTGGGTGAGCTGGGGCGGCGACCCTCCGGCGGAGGACCCCGCCTGGCTGACGGATGTGGAGCGGGTCTGCCTGGCCTGTTGCCGCCTGCTGGGGGAGGAGCGTCCTCCGGGCGATCCCTTTCTCTTCGTGCTCCATCTCCTGGAGGAGGGCTACGGCGGCCTGGAGCACAATCACGCGGCGGTCCTGCAGTTCAGTCGCGGACGCCTGGCCAGCCCCGAAGGACGACGCAAGCTTCTCGGCCTGGTGGCCCACGAATATCTCCATCAATGGAATGTGCGGCGCCTCCGCCCCGTCGAGCTGACACCGGTGGACTACGGGCTCCCGGTTCCCGTGCCCACCCTCTGGTTCGCGGAGGGGGTCACCAGCTACTACGACCTCCTGCTGCCCGGCAGCTGCGGCCTGTGCGGAGAAGCGGACACCCTCGCGGCTCTCTCGGAAGACCTGAGCCGCTACCTGCTCTGCCCGGGCCGCGCGGTCCAGAGCCTGCGGGACAGCAGCCTGGAGGCCTGGGTGAAGCTCTATCGCCAGGACGCCTACTCCTCCGGCAGCCAGGTGAGCTACTACCTCAAGGGCGCGGTGCTGGCGCTGGTTTTGGATCTTCACCTGCGGCGCCGCGGCTCCGCCCTGAGCTTGGTGGCGCGCGAGCTCTGGCGGCGTTTCGGACGTTGGGAAGCCGGCTATCGAGAAGACGACCTGCTCGCCATCTTCACGGAACAGGCCGAGGATCTGTCCACCCTTTTGCCGCAATGGCTGCGCCGTACCGAAGATCCCGACATGAAGAGTTATCTCGCGGATGTCGGTTTGGAGCTGCGGGCGGACTATGCCTCCCGTCCAGCCGCAGGCTGGCAGCTGGACCCCTCCTCCGAGGCGGGGGTGCGCCTGAAGGGCGTGGCCCGCCGAGGCGCGGCCGAAAACGCCGGCCTGGAGGTGGGGGACGAGCTGCTGGCCCTCAACCGGCAACGGGTGCGGCGCCCGGCGGAGGTGGACGCCCTGCTCGGCCGCGCTGGAGCTGACCCCTCCGGACTGCCGTTCCAGGTGTTGTTCGCCCGTCAGGGCCTGGTGCGGGAGACAACGCTGATCCCCGACCCCCCGGCCATCGAGCGCTGGCGACTCCTACCCCTTCCCCAGGCCAGCCCCGCCGCTCTGGAGCGGCGTCGCCAGTGGCTGGAGCTGGTGCCTTGACGCTGCGCAGCCAGGCCAAGGGTCTCCTGATGGGCGTGGCGGGCGCCAGCCTGGTGGTCAGTGGCATGGCGCTCTGGCTGGTGCGAGGCGCGGGTGGCAGCCCACAGGCCAACGGCGCCCCCTCCCTGCTCGACATCCTGGAGGAGGTGCGGCAACCCAGGCCCGCACCGCCACAGCGTCCGCCGCGCCCGGCGCCGCCCCCCCCCGCCCGCGTCGTGTGGCGGTCGCCGCTGGGCCGGAGCTGCGCCGCCGCCGATCCCGCCCTGGAGGCCCGTCTCCGCGCGCTTCTGGCGGAGCTGCCCAGCCGCACCCAGCGGCTGCGCATCCATCCCACCAACTATGGCGAGCGCCTGACCCGGGATGCCTTCGGCAATCCTCTCGATCCCACCCCCAGGCTGGTGGTCCTCCATGAGACGGTGTACGGATTGAGTTCCGCCGTCAACACCTTCCTCACCCCCCATCCCCGCGATGATGACCAGGTCAGTTACCACATGCTGATCGGTGGCAGGGGAGAGATCGTGGAGGCCCTGGATCCGTCCAAGCGCGCCTTCGGCGCTGGCAATTCCACCTTCCAGGGGCAGTGGGCGATAACCAATCCCAAGGTGGGCGGCTCGGTGAACAACTTTGCTCTCCATCTCAGCCTGGAAACCCCCATCGACGGGGAACATGCCGAGGGCGCCCACAGCGGCTACACCGCCGCTCAGTACGACGCCATGGCCGTGGTGCTGGCGGACTGGATGCGCCGCTTTTCCATCCCCGCCGAGGCGATCACCACTCACCGCCATGTTGATCTGGCCGGGGAGCGGGCTGACCCGCGCAGCTTCGACTGGGGTGAACTGCGGGACCGGCTCAACGCCCTGGGTGTGGTCTGCTGACGCCCCTCGCTCGCTTCAGATCAGGGGACTGGTGACGCTCTGCCGGGTGCCGTAGATCAGGGCGTGCAGGGCTGGATCCTGCATGTAGCGCAGGATGCGGGCGGGATAGTCCAGTTTGCCGTTGTGCAGATAGGCCAGGGTGGCCAGCGCCTTGGCGTCCCGCGGGTGACCGCTGGCCATGAGCGTCCGGTGGCGGGGAAGCCCCAGTTTGTAGGCGAGCCGCGCGAACTTGCCCACCAGCAATTCCACGTTGTGGTCGGGGTCGAGGAGTTGGAGACGCGCCTCCAGGATCTGCTCCGGTGTGGCGTTCGTCGGCAAGAGCCCCTGCTTCACCATCTCGCCCACGCTCAGCTGCGCGGGACCTTGCGTCTGGAACAGGCCACTCCGCACAGCCAGGGCGCTGTCTTCGCCGGGCTTGGCATGGTGCATCTCATCGAAGAGCACCGCCGCCACCAGCATGGGATTGATGCGCTGGCGCGTGCTGTGGCGCAAGATCAAGGGCCTGAGCTCCTCCACCCGCGACAAGGTGTGATTGCGCAGGGGTTGCAGCTGGTCGAGACCCTCGGTGAAGAGCTGAGCCAAGGCGGGCTGGGGGCCATGCACGCCGAAACGGCGGTTCAGCTCCCGCAGCTCCTCCTCGGTGAAATCGATCGGATCGGGCCGCTGCCCCTCCAGGGGCGAGGAGTGGCGGACCATCTCCTGGGCCTGGTCGCGAATCCAGTCGGGCGTGGACGCCTGCCGCTGGAAGGTCGCTGATCGCCGCTCGCTCCAGGCCCAGCCCCCGGCCGCGAGGACCAGGGCAGCCAGGCCGAAGGCTGGCCAACGGCGGAACCGTTGAGGCGGGGAGGGCCGCGGCAGGAGGCGGAGGCCCATGGAAGGGGCACGATAAAGATTGATGACTTAATTATTCCCGCTTTCCTCGCCCTGTCCACCCCTTCCCCGTTCGGTCCTGGCGGTGGCCCAACAGCAAGCGACTCCTTCAGGCAGTTCAGTACGGTGGCAGAGCCTGCGCGGTGCAGCAGCGGCCATGTCCACGCTTTCGCGGTCGACCGCCCTTCCTCCGCTCAACGGATCGGATCCCGCCAGCCTCTGGCGGCGCTTCCAAGACTTGTTGTGGTACGACCCCGCCCTGGGCCTCTGGCTGGATGCCAGTCGCATGGCCCTCTCCGCGGCGGATCTGGAGACCCTTGAACCTCGTGCCGCCGCCGCCTTCCAGGCCATGGCGGAGCTGGAGGCTGGAGCGGTCGCCAACCTGGATGAGCATCGCCAGGTCGGTCACTACTGGCTGCGGGACCCCGACCGCGCCCCCAACCCGGAAACCCGGGAGCTGATCCGCGGCGAGATCGAGCGTCTCGACACTTTCGGCAGGGAGGTGCGCGGAGGTGTTCTCACCGCCCCGGGCGGCGCGCCCTTCACCGACGTGCTGTGGATCGGCATCGGTGGCTCTGGCCTCGGCCCTCTGCTGATCATCCGGGCGCTTCAGCGCCACGGGGAGGGGTTGCCCTTCCACTTCTTCGACAACGTCGATCCCCAGGGCATGAGCGCCACCTTGGCCGCCCTTGGATCCCGGCTGCTGACAACATTGGTGATCGTCGTGAGCAAATCCGGCGGCACCCCCGAACCGCGTCTGGGCATGGAGCAGGCCCGGGCCCGTCTGGAGGCCACGGGCGGCGACTGGGCCCGCCAGGCGGTCGCCGTCACCATGGCCGGCAGCCACCTCGATCAGCAGGCCAGCCAGGAGGGCTGGCTCGCGCGCTTTGACATGCCCGACTGGGTGGGAGGCCGCACGAGCATCACCAGCGCCGTGGGCCTCCTCCCCGCCGTGCTCGTCGGAGCCGACATGCGGGGGTTCCTGGAGGGAGCCGCCGCCATGGATGCCCGCACCCGCGTCGCCTCCCTGCGCGATAATCCCGCAGCCCTGCTGGCCGCCAGCTGGTATGTGGCCGGCGACGGCAAGGGCCGACGGGACATGGTCGTGCTTCCCTACCGGGACCGGCTGGAGGTCTTCAGCCGCTATCTCCAGCAGCTGGTGATGGAATCCCTGGGCAAGCGCCTGGATCGCGAGGGTCAGGTGGTGCACCAGGGCCTGGCTGTCTACGGCAACAAGGGCTCCACCGATCAGCACGCCTACGTGCAGCAGTTGCGGGATGGGCTGGACAACTTTTTCGTGGTGTTCATCGAAGCGCTGGATGAGCCCGCCGACATCACCTCCGTGGACGGAGAGGATCCGGCGGACTTCCTGGCGGGCTTCCTCCAGGGCACCCGCTCCGCCCTCTGCGAGGGCGGCCGGCAATCCCTGACCATCACCCTGCAGCGTTTCGATGCTCGCTCCCTGGGCGCCCTGATCGCCTTGTTCGAGAGGGCGGTGGGTCTGTACGGGGAGTTCATCAATGTGAATGCTTACCACCAACCCGGCGTGGAGGCGGGGAAAACAGCGGCGGCCCAAATCCTCACCGTGCAGCAGCGCCTGGAGGCCACCCTCGCCGATGGGGCCAGCCACGACCTGGAGAGCTTGCGGACGACCCTCGGTCTGGAGAGTCCCGAATCCTTGTTCTGGATTCTGCGCCATCTCTGCTTCAACGGTCGCGGGTACAGCGCCAGTGGCGATTGGGGCCAGCCGGACTCTCTGCGCTTTCAGCGCCCCTGAGCCTGAGGGCACCTGAGCCTCACCGCACCTGAGCCTCAGGGCACCAGGTTGACCAGCTTGCCGGGCACCACAATCACCCGGCGGGGTGGTTGGCCCTCCAGCCAGCGAGCGGCCACGTCGCTCTCCAGGGCCAACCGCTCCAAGGTGGCAGCATCGGCATCGGCGGGCACCTCCAGATTGCCCCGCACCTTCCCCTTCACCTGAATCACCAACGGAATCGTGTCCCGACTCAAGGCGGACGCGTCAAGCTGGGGCCAGGACCGCTCATGCACGCTGTCGGCCGCGCCCGTCAGGCGATGCCAGAGCTCTTCCGCCAGATGGGGGGCAAAGGGAGCCAGCAGCAACACCAAAATCGCCACGGCTTCCCCGGCCACCTCCGGACGCGCCTGTGGCAGAAGCGCCGTCATGGCATTGCTCAGCTTCATCAACTCGGACACCGCCGTGTTGAGCTGCAACTCACCCTCCAGATCCCCGCTGATGTCCTGAATGGCGGTGTGCGCCGCCCGGCGCAGATCCCGCTCCGCCGGGCTCAGATCCTCCGGGGGCGTGAAGCCAGCGGCAGGCGGGCGGATCCCCTGCTCGCGGGCCCCGTCCACCAGCCGCCAGAGGCGCTGCAGAAAGCGAAACTGACCCTCCACATCCGCGTCCTCCCATTCCAGATCCTTCTCCGGGGGCGCCTTGAAGAGGATGAACAGGCGCGCCGTATCGGCGCCGTAGCGGTCGATGACAGCGGAGGGGTCGACACCGTTGTGCTTGGACTTGGACATCTTGTCAAAACTCACCTGCAACACCTCTCCGCTGATCGGATCGCGCGGATCGTTCACATCATTGACATCCGCGGGAGCAACATATTTGCCGGTGGTGGGATTGCGATAAGTCAGGCCCTGGACCATCCCCTGCGTCAAGAGGCGCGTGAAGGGTTCACCAAAACTCAATAACCCCTGATCCCGCAGCACCTTGGTGAAAAAGCGAGAATAGAGTAGATGGAGAATGGCATGCTCGATGCCGCCCACATATAGATCCACGGGCAGCCAACGATCGACCGCGTCCTTGCCGAACGGAAGCTCACTGTTGTGTGGATCCGCATAACGCAGGTAGTACCAGCTGGAACACATGAAGGTGTCCATCGTGTCGGTTTCCCGGCGCGCCGGTCCGCCGCAGTTCGGGCAGGCCACCGTCCACCACGCCTCCCGCTGGCTGAGGGGAGAGCCCCCCCGTCCATCGAGGGTCAGGTCGGTGGGAAGCACCACCGGCAGCTGCTCGACAGGCACCGGCACATCGCCGCAGTCGGGGCAGCGCACCATGGGAATCGGACAGCCCCAGTAGCGCTGGCGGGAGATCAACCAGTCCCGCAGGCGATATTGCACGCGGGGAGCTCCCCAGCCCCCCTCCACGGCCGCGGCCACGATCGTCGCCTTCGCCTCCCCGGAGGGAAGACCATCAAACGGGCCGGAATGGATCATCACCCCCGGCTCGGTCCAGGCGGCGCCGGCGAAGGCCGCCGGATCAGCCCCCTCGGGCACGATCACCTGGCGGATCGGGAGGTCGTGCTGGCGGGCGAAGAGAAAATCGCGATGGTCATGGCCCGGCACGCCCATCACCGCGCCGCTGCCGTAGTCCGCCAGCACGTAATCGGCGATCCAGAGGGGGATCAGCTCGCCGCTGGCGGGGTTGCGCACCCGGGCGCCGATCGGGACGCCCCGCTTGGGTCGCTCCTCGTCGGTGCGCTCCCGCTCGCTCTCGCCCGCCACCAGATCCTGGAAGGCCAGCACCGCCACCGCCTGGTCGGCGCTGGTGAGGGAGGGCACCAGGGGGTGCTCCGGCGCCAGGACGAGGTAGGTGACGCCAAACAGCGTGTCCGGCCGCGTGGTGAAGACGCGGATCGTGGCGCCGGTCTCCCTCCCCTCCCCATCCACCACGGGAAAATCAAGCTCGGCACCCGTGGAGCGGCCGATCCAGTTCGCCTGCATCGTGCGCACCCGCTCAGGCCAGAGGGTCAGCTGGTCCAGATCGGCCAGCAGCGGATCGGCATAGGCCGTGATCCGCAGAAACCATTGACGCAGCTTGCGCTTCTCCACCAGCGCCCCGGAGCGCCACGAGCGGCCCTCCCCGTCCACCTGTTCGTTGGCGAGCACCGTCTCATCCACCGGATCCCAGTTCACCGTGGCCTCCTTCCGGTAGGCCAGCCCCGCCTCCCAGAACCGCAGGAACAACCACTGGGTCCAGCGGTAGTACTCCGGCTGGCAGGTGGTCACCTCGCGGGACCAATCGATGGAGAGTCCGAGCCGTTCGAGCTGGGTCCGCATCTGGGCGATGTTGCGCCGGGTCCACTCAGCGGGATCGACGCCCCGCTCGATGGCCGCGTTCTCCGCCGGCAGCCCGAAGGCATCCCAACCCATCGGGTGCAGCACCCGCCGACCCCGCATCCGTTGGTGGCGGGCCACCACGTCGGTGATGACGTAGTTGCGGACATGGCCCATGTGCAGGGTCCCCGAGGGATAGGGGAACATCGAGAGGGCGTAGAAGGCGTCCCCGCTCTCCGCGACCTCGGGCGTGCGGTCGAGCCGCCGTTCGCGCCAGATCGCCTGCCAGTGACTTTCGATCTCCTGGGGCTTGTAGCGGGAGGGATCGGACACGGTGAAAAGAGCGGTGGGGCAGGGAGCGCCCGGCTCCACGATGGTGCCACACCCCCCCTGACCGGGGGGGACCTCAGATCAGCGCCCGCAGAAGCGTGATCGCTTCCCGGTTGACCATCACCAGGGGCTGGTTGGCGCTTTGCCGCAGGGCGAGGAAGTGCATGTCCTGCCACTTGATCACCCCCTCCACCTCCTGGCCGCTCATCAGACTGAGGCTCACCACCGTGCGGGTGCGGATCAATTCCTGGATGTGGCGCACGCTGGGCAGGGTGGTGTCCAACTTCGTGCCGCGGTTCTCAAAGAAGCTCTGCATAGGATCGACGGAGATTGCGCGGGGCTCAAAGCGCCATGGATGTCAGCAAGTATCAGGGTCTGGGCAACGACTTTCTCCTCTTCGACCTGCGCGCCGGCTCCCCCGGTGGGGCGGGCGCGGCCGAACCCGACCTGGTGCGACGCCTCTGCGACCGCCGTTTCGGCTTGGGCGGCGACGGGGTGATCCTCGCGCTCCCGCCGGAAAGCGGCGGCGACCTGCGCATGCGCATCTTCAACGCCGATGGTTCGGAGGCGGAGATGTGCGGCAATGGCATCCGCTGCCTGGCCCGTTTCCTCGCCGATCGCGATGGGGAGGGGCCCGGGCGCCGTTGGGCGGTGGAAACCGCGGCGGGCACCATGCGCCCCGAGCTGGAGGAGGACGGCCAGGTGCGGGTGGACATGGGTGCCCCTTTTCTCATTCCCGAAACCGTGCCCACCACCCTTCCCACCGGTCCGGCGGGCCTGCCTCAGGGGGAGCTGGAGGCCGGGGGTCAGCGCTGGGCTGTCGCGGCGGCGGGCATGGGCAACCCCCACGTCGTGGTGCCTGTGGCCGAGCTGGCCGCCCTCGACCTGGAGGCCATCGGCGCGGAGCTGGAGGCGCATCCGGCCTTCCCGGCCCGGACCAACGTGCATCTCGTGCAGGTGCTCGCGCCAGGCCATCTGCGCCTGCGGGTGTGGGAGCGGGGGGCCGGGGTGACCCTGGCCTGCGGCACCGGCGCCTGCGCCACCCTCGTGGCCTGCCACCTGCTCGGGCTCAGCGACCGCCAGGCCCGTCTCGACCTCCCTGGAGGTCCGCTGTGGATCGCTTGGGATGAGACGAGCGGCCATGTGTTCATGACAGGCCCGGCGGAGCCGGTGGTTCACGGTCGGCTGGCGGGCCCCCTGGACCAAGCGGTGGAGGGCTGGCTGGCTCCCGAGTCCACCGGCGGCGGCGCCCAGCCGGCCACCGCCGTCGAGGCCGCCCCAGCCCCGTCCTCCAGCGCGACGGCGGAGCCGATCGATTGCGCCACCGCCTGCACCCAGGGCTGCCAGCGCCCCGACGCCTGTCCCAGCGCCGAGGCCCGCGCCAGGGTGGCCGCCCTCTTGGAGGGGCGGTCCCTCGATGACCTCGTGCAACTGGCCAACGATTCGCTGGAAAGCCGCCTCCTCGGCCGCCGGCCCGATGGCACCCGCCTTGGGGCCTGATCTCCCCGCCCCGCCACCGCTCTACCTCGACGCCTGTGCCACCACCCCCCTGGCCCCGGAGGTGTGGGAGGCCATGGAACGGGCCTGGCGCGAGAGCTGGGGCAACCCCTCCAGCCTCCATGGCCAGGGCCTGGCGGCGGCGGAGGCGTTGGAGCGCGGCCGCTGGGGGGTGGCGGAGGATCTGGGGGCCGCTCCGGAGGAGGTGGTCTGGTGCTCCGGTGGCACCGAGGCGATTCAGACCGCCCTGCTCGGCAGCGCCGCCACCCTCCCCCCCGGACGCCTGGTGATCAGCGCCGTGGAACATCCCGCCACGGAAGCGGCGGCGGCCGTGCTCGTCCAACGCGGCTGGACCGTGGCGCGACTGCCGGTGGATCGCCAGGGTCTGCTGCGCCTCGACGCCCTCGAGCCCCTGCTCGCCCCCCCCACCCGGCTGGTGTCGGTGATCTGGGGGCAGAGCGAAGTGGGCAGCCTGCAACCGCTGGCCACCCTGGGGGACCTCTGCCGGGAGCGTGGCCTCCGCCTGCACGTGGACGCGGTGCAGGTGCTCGGCCATCAACCGATCGACTGGAGCGCGCTGCCGGTCGATCTCCTCAGCGGCGCCGCCCACAAGCTGCAGGGTCCGAGGGGGATCGGTCTGCTGCTCGTCCGTCGCGGGCTGGCGCTGGAACCGCTCATCGGCGGCGCCCAGGAGGCGGGGCGGCGCGGCGGCACCGAACCCGTGCCGCTGATCGCCGGCTTCAGCGCGGCCCTCCGCCTCTGCCAGCAGCGCCTGCGGGCCCACGGCGGCCGCGATCCCGTGGCGCGGGTGCGCGATGCCCTCTGGCGCGACCTGCGCGGGCGCCCCGGACTGGAGCTTCTCGGGCCGGACCCGGAGGACCACCAGCGCCGGCTGCCCCATCATCTGAGCCTGCTGGCGCGCGGCCGGGGGGGACGCCCCCTCCCTGGCCGCGCCCTGGTGCGGGCCCTGGCCCGGCGCGGGGTGGCCTGCGGCAGCGGCTCCGCCTGCAGCGCCCTGGGGAGCGGCGCGGGAGCCACGGCGACCACCGGCGCCAGCCGGGTGCTGCTCGCCATGGGCTTCTCGCCGGAGGAGGCCAGCGCCGGCCTGCGGCTGAGCGTGGGACCCTGGCTGCGGGAGGAGGATCTGGCGGGGGTGCCGGCCGCGCTCGCGGAGGCCATCGCCGAGGTGGACGCCGCGCTCCCTCGTTAGGGTTCGCGCCATCTTGACCGACTCCATGCTCCCGTCCGATCTGCGCCAGGCCGAGGCGCAAGTCCTGCAAGCGCTGGATTCCGCCTTCTCCAGCGATGGCCGCCAGCGCTGGACCGCAGACCTGCGCTTTGAGGGGCTGAAGCTGCTGCCGCTGGCCCTGCGGCTGGCTGCGGGGCTGCGGGAGTGCTCACCCGCCCTCAGGGTGGTGTTCCCTGACGCGGGCGCCACCGCCCTGGCCCGGCGTGACGGGGGGGAGTTGGCGCCCATGATCACCAGCCTCGGCGACCAGCGGCGCCGGCCCCCGACGGAGGGCCCCACCAGCGAGCGGCTCCTGCTGGTGGGGCCCGGCCCCTCCGACTACGACCTGGTGGAGGCGGTCTGCGAGGCCCATCCGGGGCCCATCGTGCTGCTCAACCCCACCCTGGAGGATGCGGCGGTGGGCATCGGCAGTGTGGCGCGGGCACGGCGCAAGGGCTTCCTGGCCCAGTGGCAGGCGGCCTACGCCCTTCAACCCTTCGCCAACGCCGCCCTCAGTCGCGCGCATCCCGGCGACTGGGAGCTTTATCGCCTCGATCCCGATGGCTTCCGCCTGGCCGCCCGCTTCCCCCAGAAACCCTCCGCGGAGGAGCAAGACGCCGCCCTCAGCGGGGAAGACGGCGGCTTGGGGCGGCAACTGCGGTCTCTCGGGGATCTGATCGACAACCTCCAGCGCTGATCGCGAGTCCTCCGGGGACGAGGACACGGCTGCACGGCGAGGTGTGGCAAGGCGAGGTGCGGCACGATGCGGAAGCGGCGGGCGGAACCCGTGGCGGATGAGGCTGGTCTTGCGCCGGGACCCCCCTTAAACTTCGCCGACCGACACGTGCCCATGGCCAGCGAACCCCACTCCACGAACCCACCGTCCGGCCGTTGGAGCTTGGTGGACCTCGCCGCAGGGGCGGCCGTGCTGTTGGCTGCGGCGGGGGTGATCTGGAGTCCCAAGCTCTCCAACGCCGTCGATAAGGCCACCGGTGGTGTGGTGCCAGTCAAGGTGTCGGTGGATGTGCGGGGCGAACCCGCTGCGGACAGCGCCGCCTTGTTCCGCGCCATCGCGGCGGAAGGGGAGGTGTCGATCGTCATCCGCAACGCTCCCCACGGCAAGGTGAGGATCGCCCGGCTGGAGGCCCTCCAGCGCCGTCTCACGATCCTCACCCCCGAGGGCAAACTGATCTCCACCCCCGATCCCAACCAGAGGACCTTCGGCACTTTCGACGCCCGCTTCATTCTGGAAGGCCAGGGCCGCCGGGGCGGCGGCGGGGTGGTGCTGGGCAACCAGACCCTGAAGATCGGCGCGCCAGTGGAACTGGAGGGGTCCAACTACCGCTTCAGCGGCAATGTCACCAACCTCGTCGTCGGGGGCCAATCCTGAGATGCCTTCCTCCTTCCTGGACCGCACAACCCCTCCCCACCCCCTGGCACCGCGCTTGAACCGTCGCTCCCTGGCGGCTGGACTCAGCCTCGCGCTGCTCTCTCCGATCGTCGCCGGTGGCGCGGCCCTGGCCTCGTCTCCCGCCCTGCCTGGTCTGCAGGGTGGACGACGGACGGTGCCGGTGTTGCCCCTGCCGCCCCTCACGCCCGCCCTGGGGGTGCCCAGCCTGGGCAGCGAGCCCAGCTGCCCGGCCCTCCAGCAGCGCTTGGCCGCCCAACTGGCGGGCGAGCGGGAGGTGTGGAGCGTCAGCATCGCCGATGCCTCCGGACGGTTGCTGGCGGATGTGAACGGCACCCGCCCGCGGGTGCCTGCCTCGAACCAGAAGCTGGTGAGCACGGCCTTTGCCCTCGATCGGCTGGGGCCGGACTTCCGGCTGAACACCCAGCTCTGGCGCCTGGCGGACGGCACCCTGCGCCTGACCGGTGAGGGGGACCCGGATCTGGCCTTGCCGCAGCTGCAGCGCTTCACCCAGCTCGCCCTCCGTTCCGGTGGCTCCACCGGCCAGGCTGGCGGAGTGGTGCGTCTGCAGGTGGCGGAGGTGCCCCAACAGAGCTGGTGGCCTCAGGGATGGCATTACGCCGATCGCGCCCAGTGGTACGGGGCGCCGATCACCCGGCTGGCGGTCACGAGCAACGCCATCGATGACGCTGTCAGCAACCCGGTCTCCCGGCTCCAGGCGCTGATGCGACGCACCGCCAACCAGCAGGGCGGCGACATTCAGATGCAGGTGGTGTCCGCCGACCAACCCCTCCCCACCGATGCGGTGTTGGTCCATGAGGAGCCCTCCACCACCATGCAGGGTCTCCTGAGCTTGGCCAACACCGACAGCCACAACTTCACCGCCGAGGTGTTGCTCCGCTCCGGGGCTGGCACCTGGGAGCTGCCCGAAGCGGTGCGGCGTCAAACCGTCTGGTTGAGCCAGCAGGGTCTGCCGATGGAGGGGGTGCGGGTGGCCGATGGCAGTGGCCTCGATCGCGCCAATCGCCTCACCAGCCGCTTCCTCACCGCCCTGTTGATGCGCATGGATCAACATCCCTACGGGCGCGCCTATGTGTCCTCCATGGCCATCGCTGGTCGCCGCGGCACCCTCAAGAACCTCTACGTGGGGACGCCGCTGGCCGGCCGCGTCTACGCGAAGACGGGCACGCTCACCGGTGTGCGTTCCATCAGTGGCCTGCTGCTCACAGAGACAGGACCGCGCTACTTCAGCGCCATTTCCAACGGCGCCTCGGCACCCAATGCCACCATCGGGCGCGTGTTGCGCGACGCGCAGAACGTGGCGCTCTGTCCTTAGCGCCAGGATCGGGCCGGTGTGTGATGTTGAATCAAGCCTAGAGCGAGGCAGAGCGCTACACCACTCGTCACGTCATCCGCTGATGTTCACCCCTCGGAATTGCCCTCGAATTCCTCGATCGAGGCCTCGGACAGAGCCTCTAGCGCGGCTGTGCCGCAGCGATGAATGTGCTTGGCATAGTCCGTCCAACGACCTTGCCCCCAATAGCGAAAACAACTCGTTTCCAGCAGCAGCAACGCCAGCAGGGCCTCCTGGTAAGGCCGACTGCGGGTGACAGCAGGTGTGCGCTCCACCAACGGGTCGAAGCGTTGATGAAAACGGGCGCTGAACGCCTGCATTGGCTCCAGCACATTGTCATAGCCCTCCACCCAGCTGAGGTTGTTGGTCCACGAGGCGCCGACCATCTTCAGCTGGGGATCGGAGTCGCCAAGGCGGACGATGGCCGCCGCAACGCTCTCGCGCGTGGGGGACGGACCGACCATGCTCCAGAGTCGATGTTGATGAACCGCTTGAATCCGAGGGTAATCTTCATCGCGAAGTCCACGGTCAGCCAGAAGATCAAGGTATTCACTGCCATTCATCGCCACGGTCTCTGCCAGAGGGCCCGCAGCGGCACAACGGTGATGCGCCTGGCAAAACGCAGGGGGAAATTCATTCATCATCACCCCACCATTCTCCCCATCAGCGATTTGCGAAACCAAGGATGGAATCCCCTGCCCAGCAACGATTTGTCTTTCCAGGCCAAGAGCTTCATAATAAGGTTGCATTTGCCCCACCAGCTTTGTGTCAGACCCTTGGGTTTTGATCAACGCCAAGATCGTCGCCGTCTCCCCATCTGAATTGCGGGCTACGAGTTGATTAGGAATCCAGCGTTGTTCTGGAGCCAGGCGTTGACCCTCCAAGGTCTCCACGCTGTCCTCCTGCACCATGAGCCAGCGATAGCCACACTCCCGCAGCGCTTTGACGGTTGCATAGAGAGTGTCCGGGTGGTTGGGCAGATGCATCTCTGGAAGAGAGAATCCACGCACACGGCGCAAGGCCTCCCGGCCAAACAAGGAGGCAAAGTGATGCTGCCAGGCCAAGATCTGCAACTTCAGATCTGGAATCGGCGTCGAAGGAGCAACCGCATGACTCCAGAAGGTTCCCAACCATTCCACATGGCGATGAAACGGTGGATCACAGGTGAGGCTGCGCAAGGATGTCAAAATATCTTCTCGTCCCATCTGTTGAAATCCCCACAACAAGTTGCCGGAATAATCCAACATGATCCGCGGATCACAACCCTCTTGGATCAATTGAGGCAGGATTGTGCTCAGGCGCTGATAACAATGGGCAAAAGCATTGGCGTTGTGGTTGTCTCCTTCATCGGGATGCTCAAACATGTACTGCAAATGGGAGATCAGTTCCCCTTGACGACCGGCGGGGATCGTCGGTTGGTGCATGTGCAGCGCACAGGCGAAAGCGGAGCGAACGTGAGCCAAGCGCGGCGCCAAGGGGGCTGGAGGGCCCGCCTCAACAGGGTCCCGATTCAAGGTCTGGAGGGCCTGCTCGTCTCCGGCAATCACCGGCAGGTCCCCCGCGATCAACAGACACGTCAAGGGAGCTCCGTCCAGTCACGGTCACCAGTCAAGCAAAAGCCATCGCCGCAAGGGCGGCACCAGGGCCAAGAGACGCCGGTTCTGGCCTCAACCCATGGATTGCCGCTGGTTCGGATCCGTCCTTCGGCGGGTGGGGAAGGGGATGGTGTGAGTCAAAAAACTTTTTGATTGGTCCTCAACCTCCGGCAGGATCGGACGAGCATCGTTAAACCCCGCCCAAAGGGTCCTGGCAGCTGGCAGCCTGACGGGCTCCAAGCCGAGGGAAGAACTTCCCTCATCCGAATCACGATCTCTGGCCATCCGTTCATTTCCCTCCCGGATCACCTGATCAAGAATCGAGGCCTCACTGCGTGGGCCGTGTGCGGAACGCAGAAATTCAGCAGCTTGCTTCAATCCTGTCCAAATGGGAGACAACACAGTGGACCGACCGGAACCCTGCAGTGATCCCAACCACAAGGGTCCCACAACACTGATGCCGGCCCGCAACAGGTCTCGCAAGCAACGCGAACTGACATAGGGCAGAACCGTTTCACAGCGAAGCAGGAGGGGCAAGGGGTGGGTCTCCATGGCCCCCCACAACACCCGGGTCACCAGATCTGGCGAGAGACGATCGGAAAGACCCCAGGCCAAACAATTGCGCGAGCCAGCGTCCACCAGCAGAGAAGCAAAAAAATCCCCTTGGGAGGAGGGCCAGTACGCAAAATCAAGAATCCACTGCTCACCATGTTGTTCAAATCCCTCCCCTTGCACGGGAAGGGGCGGCATTTGCAGAAGTCGGGCTTCCAACAACCTGGTTAATTTTCGCTCAAAAGGCGCAAATCCCAACCGGCAGAGGAGACGATGAAGAGTTGTTTTACACAGAGCAAAGCCATGGGCATTTAGTTGCGACAAGAGATGACGACAACTGATTCGTGGATCCAGTGCACAGAACCGATCGATCAGGTGGGCAAGCTGAGGTGATTTGCAATAGATAGCAGCGGGTCGATAATAATAACTTGATCTGTTGACACCGATCAATTTACATTGTTGTCGTAACGAGATACATGGATGATCTGGCTCCAGGAGTGAGCGCAAGGTCAGCTGATCGTAATTGTAGAATTTTTTTTGAGCCATTGAATCTCATTCATCAATTCTGAATTGGCTGGCTCCAATCTGGCCAACCGCTTGCTTAAGGAATCAGCGGAGCGATCTTGATCCTCACGATCTGGATGTCGAAACAGATCTGGCAAATGCTTCAAGGCATGTTGTTTCCATTGGCATACCTGGACTGGATGCAGTTCATGGCTAGCAGCAAGTTCAGACAATGTCTTTTTGCTACCGAGGGCATCCAGCACAACTTGGGCCTTGAACTCAGGCGGATGGATTCGACGTTTAGGCATTGCCGTTCACAGAGACAAAACGAGAGTATGTGAGACAAATGCCATTAACGATCTCACTGGCCCAAAAAGGCAGGGGCACGTCCTTTTTCCTTGACCCCACCGATGGATTGCCTCTATGACAAGTGAGCCCTCACGGGCAACGTCCTCTCGAAACTTCTTCCCATGAAAAACAAAGTCGTCTTTGCAACGCTTTTCTCTCTGCTCTGCGCACCCGCGACCGGCCTCGCTGGTACATCAGCCGATATCAATGCTTCTGGTTCCAGCCCAAGCTTCTGCGACATTTCCAACACGGGCGGAAGGAATTCAAGTTGCGAAATCAAACCGCACGCATCAAGTTCCAAGTTTCTCATTCGCGCTCCGAACCTGTGAACATCACAGTCCGGGTCAAGGGACCAAGCAGCGATCCAACCCAAGCCGGGGAAGTGCTGACAGAAGGTGTGCAGCTCGCGCCAGCAAGCTTTAAACTTGTGCCCAACAAGATGAAGAAGTTGCTGCTGACCTTGAGCAGTAATGCAACCCAGAAAACCCCTTACTTTCTATGTGCTCTTTACATCCCAGCCGTCGAACGCAAGGAGCAGAGTGGAGGGGCAACCAGTGGCTCCGCGCTGTTGGCTACGGAATCATGCTCTCGCTTCTGGCTCACCCCCTGAAATCGGTGGCATGCGGCGCTCTCTCGGTCTTCATTAACCGTCGGCTCTGCCGATCAGCGGATGGGCATGACGCTGCGCGAAAACCAGCTCTCCGGCGGGATCCTTTGCAGCAAGCGACGCCCCATCACCGCCAGTGCCAGGGGATCCCAGGGGGCTGGCAGGGTCGGCCAAAGCCCTGGCCGTCGATACAGGTAGGTCTGCAGGCGGTCCACCTGATCGGGAGTGAGAGCGTCCCAACGCAATCCCAGCCACACGCCGGTTTCCCTCACCTCAGCTCTGCGCCCCAAGGCCCAGCTCCCGCCTGGCCTTCGCCCGAGTGGCGCCCTACATTCGCACCGCACGGGCCAAAGGTCCTGGCAGAGCAGCGGATGATCCAAACACACCCTGGCCGGCTCCGCCCAGCTTCCCGCCCCCCCCCCGTCCGAGCAGGACTCCAGACTCAGCCGCACCTCACAGCCCCGCTCACTGATCGCGCTCACCACCAACGGCCTCACCCCCGCCGCAGTGAGCCCCCAGCCCCCCAAGGCAGGCGCCAACCAAGGCACCCCATCCTCTCGGGGACGATCCCAACAGGCTCGGCTCGCCGCCAGGAGCAATAGCCCGTTGAGCAGCGACCAAGTGAGGCCCAGCACCACCAGCGTTCCCCGTCCATCCGTCAGGGGGAGCCTCCCCGACCAATCGTTCAGCAGAAGCAGAATCAATCGGACCAAGGCGACGCCCTGCACGGCGAGCAGGGCCAAGAGCGGCGCCAGGAGGCGAGCGTTGGGGGCCTCCCCCGGGCGAGCGGCCGGAGCCTTCGGGGTGACGCGAAAGGGCTGGGGGCGCCCCAGACACGTGCCGACCACGGTGACCGCCAGGGGCCAGGCCAACACCCAGCGGTAGAGCTCCGGCATCAGGGCGCTGCGGGATTGCCCACTGAGCCAACGGATCAGCAGGAGCTGGCTGAGCTGAAAGGGGAGAGCGACCGTCAGCAGCGCCTCTGGGCGCACCCGCAAGGGCGCCAGGTCCTCCAGGCCGAGCGTGAGAGGGGCCACCGCCAATACCAGGAGGGGAAACACCAGCAGCCAGTGGGCGATGCCCTCCAGATACGCCAGGCGCTGCAAGGGGTTCAAGCCGGCGATGGTGAGCGGGTTGGCCCCCGTGCGCAGGATCTGCAGGGTGCCGCTGGCCCAGCGACAGCGCTGGGTCACCATGGCTCCAATCGTCAGCGGCGCCAGACCCGCACTCAGTTTTTCCGGCACGTACACCCCCCGCAGACCCGCGGCCACAAGGCGCAAGCCCGTGGCCAGGTCCTCTGAGGTGGTGCCGGTCTCGAATCCCCCCACCGCCAGCAGGGCCTGACGACGCATGACAAAGGAGGTGCCCGCGCAAACCACGGCACCGAGGCGTTGGCGCGTGGGTTCGATCCAGCGGTAAAAGGATTCCTCATCGGCCAGCAGCCAGCGCTCCAGCCGCAAGTTGCGCATCAGCGGATCGGCGTTCATGTAGGTCTGGGGCGTCTGCACAAAGCCCACGGAAGGATCGGCGAAGAGGCCCACCGTGCGACGCAGGAAATCGCTGAGTGGAACGACATCGGCGTCGAAGACCGCGATCAGGTCGGCGTGGACCCGAGCCAAGCCGTGGTTGAGGTTGCCCGCCTTGGCATGGCGGTTCTCCGTGCGGGCCAGATAGCCGCACCCCAGGTGGGTACAGAGCCGGCGCAGCTCCTCGCGGTCACTGTCGTCCAACAACCACACCTGATGACGGGGGTAGTCGATCGCCAGGCAGCCCCGCAAGCAGCGCTCGATCACCGCCGCCGGTTCGCCGCGGCTGGGCACCAGCACAGCCACCGAGAGCAGACGTTGGGGAGCGCGCCTCCGATCAACCTCCAAGCGCGCCGTCGCGGCGGCGATCGCTGCGCTGCCGTCGCTCCCGCCGAGGCAACTGAGCCACACCTGGAGAAAACCATGGCTCAGGAGCAGAAGCTCCGCCGCCAGCAGGAGCACGCTCAACGCCGTCGAGAGTGGGGAATGGACGTTGAGTGTGCTGGTCAGGCGCCAGACCAGATAGCGACTGCCCAGGGCTGTGATCAAGAGGGCGGACCCCCAGCGCAGGGGCGCCGGAAACGGCGAGAGCACAGGGGGAGAGAAGAGGCGAAGCGACACTTTGGCGAACCTTTCTCCCGTTGGGGGGAACCCGTTCGCGGATGGGGTTGTGGAGCGGATCAGGTCCCTGTCCCGCAGGCCACCTGGCAGACCGCGTTCAGCAGCTGCGCTTGAGGGGCGGTGGCGGGCCGCTGTCCGTTGAGCAGGCCCGCTTGACAGTTGGCCGCCCCATTGAGGTTGATGTCATTGCCGAGGGCATAGGAAAAACTCACGCCATAGAGGCCCACGGCTTCCACGGAGGCGTAATGGATACGAGCTGCCCGGAACCACAATCAGCGAAGTGATAGCCGCCCATGCCCATCCCGCCCGCCCGGAATCCACCAAAGCCTCCGCCACCTCGGGGAAAGGCAGCGGAGGGCGCCGCCACGATCACGACACTCAACAAGGTGAAGGAGCGTCCAAGGTCATCTTGCACCGCCGTCCAGGCGACGCCAGCAAGCCTGGAGGGGCAGGCAGAAGCCAAAGGAGATCGCGGTGAGACGGGAATGGCCTGAATATCGGGGTGCAAATCACAGATTGCAAACAAAAGAAACCACGCTCAGAGAAGATACCATAGAAAGAGGGGATTCAAAGAAATCAAAGATGATGAACAACATTTGTGGCTTTTCTAGCCTCCCCGACTCCTCTGACTCCTCCGACTCCTCTGTCTCATCTTTCTCTTCTGTCTGCCCTGGCTCCGCGAAGCCATTGTTTTGGGTGGCCAGCTTTCTTGGGTTGACCGTCTCCGTCTCCGCGTTGACCAGCCAGGTCAAGGCGCAAGATGTTGTGGGGGCCACGGTGGCCGAGCCGAGCGATCGGTTGATCTCTGGTGTCACCCATGGAATTCCCTGGACGGTGAACAGCCTCCTGGTGGGAACCACCTCGAATGCTCCCGTGGCGTCAGGCGGCAATGCGATCTACCTGCCCACCATGCCCAGGTTTTCAGGCGTGGCCAGCCTTCTGATTTCAAAAGGTGCCTCCAATACCTTTATCTGCACTGGCTCTTTACTCAATGATCGTCGTTCGATTTTAACCGCCGCTCATTGCGTCAGCGACGGCCTTGGCAACCTCAATGCCACATCTGCGACGGCTTTCTTCTACGATGGCAGCATGTCGCCGCCCTACCAGCCAGATACGATTGTTCACAGCAGCTCTGCGGCTACAGGCGTCAGTATTTCAAATTTCTTTATCGCTCCCGGCTACTCAGGCAAGCCGATTGAGGATAACGACCTGGCGGTGCTCAGGCTTTCCGGACCAGCACCCTCTTTCGCCAGATCTTATGAACTTTACCTCCAAAATCCGAGATCCTCGACATTTGATTTATCTGGTTATGGATTAACCTCCAATTCCGGAGGATCTGTTGGCGCCAATGGGGTGATCGGCCGTTTGCGTCAGGGGAGCAATCGGTATGACTTTCAATGGAAAGATCCAAATTTCAACGGAGAATTTCTATCCGATCCATTGTTCGCTGATGGCTTGAACACATGGATCAGCGATTTTGACAGCGGATTGGCGGCTAATGACGTATCTTGCAGACTGAGCACGTTTATCAATCCTTCCCTTGCGGGCAATCCCATCTACTGCAATCTTGGCACGGGCACCAAAGAGGCCACCGTCGCCCGTTCGGACTCCGGAAGTCCTGGCTTCATCGGCGACCAGATTGCCACCATCGTCAGCTATGCCACATCCTTAGGCACCTCTTATGGTGACATTGACAACATCAGCAACGCGACCTTTGGTGAGATCAGCGGTCACGTACCTGTCGCTCTCAACGCCAGCTTCATTGCATCGGTGAAAGTGCCCGCTCCCCTGCCGATCGTTGGGGTAGCGAGCCTGGTGGCCTGGAGCCGGCGTCTGCGAAGGCGGATGGCCTGCGCTTCCCTTTCGGTTCTCCCCACCTCCGAACGAGCGCGGTGACGGTTGTGTTCGGTCCTCACGCTCGATCTGTTCGCGACAGCTGCATAGGCTCACAGATGAACCATCTTCGCGTTTGAGATCCAGGAGGCTTCACACCATGCATCCCACCGCCGAACTGTTCACGGAGAAGGCCTGGGCCGCTGTCGTTGCCGCTCAGCAATTGGCGCAGCAAAAACGGCAACAGCAGATGGAAAGCGAACATCTTTTCGCTGCCCTGCTCGCCCAGGAGGGCCTGGCCAGCCGGATCCTGGACAAGGCGGGTGTGGATCTTGGCAGCCTGAGCCCGAAGATCGAGGCGTTCATCGCCAGCCAGCCGAGCTTGAGCGCCGCGCCGGACAACATCTATCTCGGCAAGAGCCTCAACAATGTGTTGGATCAGGCTGATTCTCTGAAGGCTGGTTTCGGGGACAGCTACATCTCGATTGAGCATCTGTTGCTGGCTTTGGCCAGCGATGATCGCTGCGGCCGGCAACTCCTCAGCCAGTGCGGCGGCACCGCCGACACGCTGAAGCAAGCTGTCGTCGACGTGCGCGGCAACCAGAAGGTGACGGATCAAAATCCTGAGGGCACCTACGAATCCTTGGAGAAATACGGGCGCGATCTCACCGCCGCCGCCCGGGATGGGAAATTGGATCCCGTGATCGGCCGGGATGAGGAGATCCGCCGCACCATTCAGATTCTCAGCCGCCGCACCAAGAACAACCCGGTGCTGATCGGCGAGCCCGGGGTGGGCAAGACAGCCATCGTGGAGGGGCTGGCCCAACGGATCGTCAACGGCGACGTGCCTCAGGCGCTGCAGAACCGCCAGCTGATCGCCCTCGACATGGGCGCCTTGATCGCGGGTGCCAAGTATCGCGGCGAATTTGAGGAGCGTCTCAAGGCCGTCCTGAAGGAGGTGACCGCCTCCGAGGGGCAGATCGTGCTGTTCATCGACGAGATCCACACCGTGGTGGGCGCGGGCGCCACCGGTGGCGCCATGGATGCCAGCAACCTCCTCAAGCCGATGCTGGCTCGCGGTGAACTGCGCTGCATCGGCGCCACCACCCTCGACGAACACCGTCAACACATCGAAAAGGACCCTGCCCTGGAGCGGCGCTTCCAGCAGGTCTTTGTCGATCAGCCCACTGTGGAGGACACCATCTCCATCCTGCGGGGGTTGAAGGAGCGCTATGAAGTGCACCATGGCGTGCGCATCGCTGACAACGCGATCGTCGCCTCCGCTGTGCTCTCCAGCCGCTACATCGCCGATCGCTTCCTGCCGGACAAGGCCATCGACCTGATGGATGAAGCCGCCGCGCGGCTGAAGATGGAGATCACCTCGAAACCCGAGGAGATCGACGAGCTGGATCGACGCATCCTGCAGCTGGAGATGGAAAAGCTCTCCCTGGGTCGCGAATCGGATGTGGCCAGCAGGGACCGGCTGGAACGCCTGGAGAAGGAGCTCGCTGAACTGGGCGAACAGCAAAGCGCTCTCAACGCCCAATGGCAGAAGGAGAGGGGCGCCATCGATGAGTTGGGCGCCATCAAGGAGGAGATCGAACAGGTGCAGCTGCAGATCGAGCAGGCCAAGCGGAGTTACGACCTCAACAAGGCCGCTGAGCTGGAATACGGCACCCTGGGCGAGCTCAACCGCAAGCTGGCGGCCAAAGAGGCGGAGCTCAACAGCGGTCAGGGCGGCAAGACCCTGCTGCGGGAAGAGGTCACCGAGGATGACATCGCCGAGGTGATCGCCAAGTGGACCGGCATTCCGGTGAGCAAGCTCGTGCAGAGCGAAATGGAAAAACTGCTGCACCTGGAGGAGGAATTGCATCAACGCGTCATTGGCCAGCAGCAGGCCGTCACCGCCGTGGCGGATGCCATCCAGCGCTCCCGGGCAGGCCTGAGCGATCCCAACCGCCCCATCGCCAGCTTCCTGTTCCTCGGCCCCACGGGTGTGGGCAAAACGGAGCTCAGCAAGGCGCTGGCGGCGCAGCTCTTTGATTCCGAGGAGGCGATGGTGCGCATCGACATGAGCGAATACATGGAGAAACACGCCGTCAGCCGTCTGATCGGGGCGCCTCCGGGCTATGTCGGCTACGAGGAGGGAGGCCAGCTCACCGAAGCGGTGCGGCGTCGGCCCTATGCGGTGATCCTCTTTGACGAGGTGGAGAAAGCTCACCCCGATGTGTTCAACGTGATGCTGCAGATCCTGGATGATGGTCGCGTGACCGACGGCCAGGGCCGCACGGTGGATTTCACCAACACGGTGTTGATCCTGACGAGCAACATCGGCAGCGCATCCATCCTCGATCTGGCCGGCGATCCCGCCCGCCACGCGGAGATGGAGAAGCGGGTGAACGAAGCTCTGCGGGCCCACTTCCGCCCGGAATTTCTCAACCGTCTGGATGAATCGATCATCTTCCACAGCCTGAAGGCGGAGGAGCTGCGCGAGATCGTGGAGCTGCAGGTGAAGCGGTTGGCGAAGCGGCTGGAGGAGAAGAAGCTGGGGCTGCGGCTCGATGGCGAAGCCCTCGACTGGTTGGCCGGCGTCGGTTACGACCCCGTGTACGGGGCCCGTCCGCTGAAGCGCGCCATCCAGCGGGAGCTGGAAACGCCCATCGCCAAGGCGATCTTGGCGGGCACCTTCGCCCCCGGCCTGGCGATCGCGGTGGACGTGCGGAACGAGCGCCTGCGCTTCCAAACCGCCGACGCGACAGCCCCTCTCAGCGAGGCGGTGCCGGCCCTGGCCTGAGGAGCGGGCCTTGACTCGACGGATGGCGGCCGGCCCTGAGGCCGCCGCTCCGCCTCCCGGCACGCGGGCGCGCCAAACCATCTCCAGCGTGCTAGTACAGCCGTACGACCACTCAACGTCCATGGCCGCCCCCTCCTCCCGTGCAGCCGCTCCTGGAGCCAGCCCCCTCGAACCGATCGAGGAGTGGCCCTATCTCGACCAGACGGTGCTGCGGACCAGCCGCAGTCACAAGGTCTGCCTCACCTGCCACTGGTTTCGCCACCATGCCGGTCCCAACTGCGTGCCGCTGCTGACCTGCCAGCTGCGCCAGGGACTGATTGCCCACGGGGAACACATCACCCACCGGTGTCCGAGCTGGACGGAAGACCTTCTGCGGCAACGCGGCTGGGCACCGGAGGTGGCCTGAACGGGCAAGGCCGACCGACCATGACGCCTGCTGGCGAAGGCCGCCCCCCCTCCCCCAGAGAGGCCTGGCTCCGTGCGGGGCCCAGGGTGTTGCACTTCCAGCCCGCCCGGTGGGACCGCTGGCGCCAGTCCTTGGAGGTCACCAGCGGAGAATGGATTGACGATCAGTCCTCCCCGCTGCTCAAACATCGGCAGGAGCTTTGCCGGGATGACGCTCTGGCCCTCTGGCTCCATCTGCGGCGGGAGGGCTGGGAGCCTTGCTCGCCGCAATGGCAGCCGCCAGCTCGCCCGCCAAGCCCGCGATGAGCATGGGAGGCTGGACGTCTTCCTGACAGCAAGGGGGGCCCTCAGGTCCCGCCGGCCTTGATGCTCTGGACCGCTTTGACACGTCTGCGGAGGTTGCGGCTGCCAGCAAACAGTCCCGCCACCCCCAAGAGAGGCAGGGGCGCCGGCACAGGGGAAACGACAAACCTCAAGTTATCGATGCCTACGTTGAAACCATCGGGTCCGTATTGAATGGCGAAGCCATCCAGACGCGTGAACTGGGGGCCCGCAAACGAATACTGCTTGGCCAGCGTCCCAGAAATCGTCAGCGGCGGCGGATCCAGGACAACAACGGTCGAGAGATCGGCGGCGAAAACCGTCACCTGTGATGACCGATCAACACGAGGCCAAGCCCCGAGGTCAAACCCCTGGAGAGTGACTTGATACCCGGGAAGGGGCAACAGCTTGATCTGGCCTGTACCACCATTACAGGCATAGGCGACATCCAGGAGATTACTATATTCTACGTCCCAGAATCGCAATTGTGGATCAAAGCACGGTGTGGATGAACCAGGAGCGCTTACAGAGGAATAAACAAGGTCAATCTGACCTGGGATGTCTCCGTAGGATTGGGGAATGGGCTCATTTTGCGACAAAGCGGGAGAGAAGCTGAAGTCGAGATTCACCGCAGTTGCGTGAGACGGGACAGCCGCCGCAAGGATGGCCAGCCCCAAGCAACTGAGACGGCAAACCGCGGAGGCGACCTTCAACCCGAGATCCCCGGGGCGTCGATGTCGGTGATGAGTGCCAGGCTTTCGTCTTTGTCCAGCGCCTGCCACCCGTTCACGCTCGGGGAGGACTGCCCCCGTGAGCAAGATTTCCACGGTTGTTGCCATCACCATCCCAATAGATATAGTTATGGTAGCCATGCCCATGGGTAACCGTCGATCGCTTAAGACTTTCTTCATTGACATCGTGATGGTTTGACAAGCCTTCGTGGCTCACGGAGCGGATTTGGCCGGGGCTTGTTGGACGTCCCGAAACGCATCTCCTCCGCTCAGCACCATCGGCTTGATGTCGGCGGCAGGCGCCAAGGGTTCCATGCGGTTTCTTCTCACGATGGCGCGTGTGTCATCCCGCTGGCCAGCCGTGAGAGGGTCGTCCGAGCCAGGGGACGAGGGGGCTCGCGGAAAGCGATGGTGTGCGGCAGCTGATAAGGCCTCAAAATGTCAAATAAGATACTGCCTACACGAGGGATTTCTCGTCATAAAATAAAAGTATTTACGCCAATACACAATGTCAAACAACAACCACAGCTATAGCGATAGCTACAGCTACAGCGACACCCTCTGTCCAGGGCCAGCCAAGACTGCAACGCCATCACCGCAGGTGTGGCAGGGGCGCCTCTCCACGGCGGAGGCGTCGGCCTTCCGCCCAAGCCGCGGGCAGGGGCAAGCAGCCCTTCCAGGCCGAGAGCGGGCGCGGACCTGGAAGCCCCTGGCGGAGCACAAAGCGCGCCTGGCCGCGCTGGTCCTCGGTCTGGGCTGCTCTCTGGTGGCGCCGCTGGCCCCAGGCCGCGCCGTTTTCCCTGGAGCAGGCCACGATTCCGAGCATCAACGCCGCGTTTGACGCCGGAGTGTTGACCTCGGCGCAGCTCGTGCAGCTCTATCTCAACCGGATCGCCGCCTATGACGGGCCGGGGGGCTTGAATCTCAACACCATCATCTCCCTCAATCCCAATGCCGTCGCCCAGGCGGCCGCCCTCGACCTGGAGCGCGGCACCACAGGACCACGGTCTGCGCTGCACGGCATTCCTGTTCTGTTGAAAGACAACATCGACACCAGCTTTCTGCCCACGACAGCGGGTTTCCTCGGCCTGGCGGGCTCCCTGCCGCCCGACAACGCCACCATCGCTCTGAAGTTGCTGGATGCCGGTGCGATCATTCTCGGCAAAACATCCCTGACTGAATTCGCGAACTATCTCACCTCTGGCATGCCAGCGGGGTACAGCTCGCTCAATGGCTACACGTTCAATCCCTACAACCCGGTGGCGCTGCCGGGCGGGGATGGGCGCCCCCTGCTTTCTCCGGGAGGGTCCAGCGCGGGGTCAGGGGCAGCGATGGCGGCGAACTTCGCCACCATCGCCATCGGCACGGAAACCTCCGGATCCATCCTCAGCCCCGCCAATCAGAATTCCTTGGTGGGCATCAAACCTACCGTTGGCCTCTGGAGCCGCGATGGCATCATCCCCATCGCCGCCAGCCAGGACACCGCCGGCCCGATGGCTCGGTCCGTCACCGATGCCGCCATCCTGCTCGGCGCCCTGACAGGAGAGGATCCCAAAGACCCGCAAACCGCCGAGAGCGTTGGCAAAGCGAAAAGCGATTACACGCCCTATTTGAGGCTTGATGCTCTGCAAGGCGCCAGACTTGGCTACTACGCCGAGCCCAATGGCTCCACGGCCAGCGGTTCTGAACAGTTGGCCATCTTCAACCAGGCTCTGGATGTGTTGCGCGCGGAAGGCGCCACCGTTCTGAAGATTCCCTTCACACCACCCACCAACAGCAGCACGGTGTTGCCCTATGAATTCAAACGCGATCTGAATGCCTATCTGGCCAGCCTGGGACCTGCCGCCAACATTCAAGATATCGATGATGTCAATACCTTCATTATCGATTATAATGCCGCCAATCCCGATCCAGCCGGCCCCTTCAAATACGGCAAGGTGAGAATTGACACCTCTCGCTTGATCGATCTCACCCCTGGAAGCGCTGACACCATCCGCTATCAGGCCGATCGAGCCGCTGACATTCTCAACTCCCGCACCCTTGGCATCGACGCCTTCATGGCGGCCAACAGTTTGGATGCCATTCTTTTCAGTGGCGCCAGCGGCGCCGCCATTGGTGCCAGGGCGGGCTATCCCACGATCATTGTGCCGGCGGGATATCAAACCTTGAACAACAAAAATCCTCTGGGCCTGTCCTTCCTGGCCAAAGCCTATGAGGAAGAGAAGCTCCTCGGCTACGCCTACGACTTTGAACAGGCCTCCCTGGCGCGGCTCTCCCCGCTGAGCACGCCACCGCTCGCAGGAGAGCCCGTGCCAGGCCCCCTGGCGGTGAGCGGCGCCGCCATGGCCTGGACGTTCAGCCGCAAACTGCGTCGGCGCTGCCGCCTCCCTCGCGGTTGAGAAGCACGGCGCCGCCCGTGGAGCGCGGCGCCGCCAGTTTCGCCCCTCGCTTGAGCCTTACGGGTTCTGGACCGCCCGCGTGGCGTCCACCATCGGGAAGTCAGCATGTCCCCAGCCCCCACCCGTGAGCAGGGGAGCCGCGCCTTCCCGGGGTCGGGCTCCCTCGCCGGCTGAGAAGGCGGCATCTGCCCACTTCAACAGCATCGCTCCGAGCACACCTCCATCCGCCTGCGCCTCCGGTCTGAGATTGAAATGATCGCCGCCGTTGACCAGCACCAGTTGATGGCCCGCTCGCGCGGCGGTGCGAACGGGATCAATGGCCTCCGGATCCGGCGGCACCACCCAATCGCGACTGCCGCTCACCAGCAGCACGCGCGCATTGAGATCCGCTCCGGATCCCCGCGGAAACAGAAGGGAGGCTGGTGGACTCACCGCAGCCACCGCGATCACCCGCGAATCGTGGATCGACGCCCGGTTCACGCCGCTGACCCAGCTGCATTGCAGCGTCCAGCTCAGGTTGCGATCAGGGGAGCGGACGTCGTTGCAGCTCCTGCGCAAGTTGGCCTCGGTCGGCCGTGCTCCCGCCAGTTGCAGCACCGTTGTGCCACCCCAGGAGTGACCCAACACGACAACGCGCTGGTTGTCCACCTTGGTGGTCAAGCCCAGTCCGTTCACCTGGTCGATCGCCGCTTTGACATCCAAGGGGCGCAAGGCAAGCTCATCCGCCGTGGGTGGGGGCGCCTCACCGGCCAACACAGCTTCCTGCTGGGTGCTGTCGCTTCCAGGATGGCGAGGCAGGATGACGGTGTATCCGCGACTGGCCAGCAGACGGCCCCACCCCGCAAAGCTCTTCGGATCGTCCCAGAGGCCATGGGAGATCAGCACCAGATGTCCATTGCCCGTCGCTTGGGGTTCCATCACCACCAGCTCCAGAGGTTGCTTGCGATGGGCCACGGCAATCCGCACCGTGCGCGTGATCACCGCACCACCCGGGCTCAGCGGCGTTGACGGAGGCACCACCTGCGGCAGACGCGCCAGCAGCTCCACAGCCTCATCGCGCTGCTCCAGCATTCGGTTGGCGATGTCCTTGGCTCGGGTCAGATTCAGGGTGAGGCGTTGGCCGGGGATGGCCTTGATCAGGTTCAAAAGGGTGAGATCACCCGTCGCCGAGGCCTTGTCCAGGGCCTCCCGCAGCGTTGCCCCGGTGAGATCCGGCGGGCGACCCTCCACCTTGCCGATGGTGGAGAGCACGAGAATGGCTTGATCCAGCAAGGGCGACCCCACCGAGCCATCCACGATGCGGGTGAGACGGAGGGGAACCGGTTGGTTGAGCACCTCCCAAACCTGCCGGCCAATGGCTCCATCGCTGGCCCGATCCAGTTCGGCCAAATCGCTGTTGCCAGCGCGGAGCGCCTCCAGGCTGCGCAACTCGTTCACCTTGATGGTCAGTCCCGTGTCCACCAACGGGAGCTGCACAACCACCTCCTCCAGAGCCTTGGCGGGTGCCAGCGGCAGCAGGGGCTGCGCGATGGCGAGCGCGGCCAGCACCGGGACCAGAGGGCTGAGCCGGCAGCCCCGCCGGTTGCGGACATCGCCCGGAATCGGTGTGGGGGTCAGGCTCGGGAGAAACCAATCGGGATGAAAACTCCGGCAAGCTGCGGCGCTGAGAGCGTTCAAGCGCATCCGCGGGTGTTCACAGGAAGGGATCCCAGATTATGTGGCGGTCGGTTGGGAACGCGCCGTGAGCTGGCGGCCGATCCGCACCATCGCCAGACCGGCGACATTCATCCAGAGCCCGTAGAGCGCGGCCGGCACCGCCATCTCCGGGCTGCGCAGCAGGCCCGCCGTGATGGCGAGCGCCAGGGTGCAGTTCTGGATGCCCACCTCAATGGCGAGAGTGAGCCGCTGCGAGAGAGGCAGCCCCGAACCCCGTCCCGCCAGGAAACCGGCCAGCGTGCCCAGACCATTGAGCAACACCACCCCCAAGCCGGCCTTCCAGAGAAACGCGGGCAGCTTGTCGCCCTCCCGCACCAGCAACAGCAGGATGATCAAGGCCAGCAGGCCCGCCGCCAGCCGACTCACCTGGCGCTCCAACCGCAAAGCGGTGGCGGGCCAACGCCGCCGCAGACCCATCCCTGTGGCGATGGGCACCAGGGTGATCAGCAGGATTTGCGCCATGGTGGTGCCGATCGGCAGGCGGATCTCCGCCTCGGTGCCCAGCAGCCAGCGCAGGGCCAGATTGGCCAGCACAGGAATCGTGACCACGGTCAGCAGGCTGCTGAGGGCCGTGAGGCTCACCGAGAGCGCCACGTCAACCTTGGCCAGATAGGTGATCAGATTCGAGGAGGGCCCGCCCGGGCAGAGGGCGACCACTAGCAGACCCATGGCGATGACCGGAGGCATGGGCACCACCGCGACGATCAACACCCCGATCAGGGGCAGGACGACCATCTGGCAGATCACGCCCACCGCAACGACTTTGGGCTGGCGGCCCATGCGGCGGAAGTCGTCCGGCAACAACCCCAAACCCATGCCCAGCATGATGAAGGCCAGGGCGAGGGGGAGCATCACCGAGGTCAGAGGATTGCTTTCCAATGCTGGTGCCAGGCGGGGGTTCCAGACTGGCAGGGGGAGGCGAGACGGGGACGGATCCGTCAGCCGTTGCCCGTGCGAGCGATGTCCAGCACGTCCGCCATGGAGCGGATCTGATCCACCGTGTCCCGCAGCTGGTCATCGTCGCCGAGCTCCACACGAAGGTCGATGCGGGCGGGTTTGCCGGCGGTGGTGCGCACCCGGGCATCGCTGACGTTGATGCGATGGTCGGACAGACGGGTGAGGATGTCCTTCAGAACACCGACCCGATCGAGCACCTCAATGCGCAGCTGCACCGGGTAGCGGCGCCGATGCTCCTCCGCCATGGCGGGATTCCAGCGCACCGGCAGACGACGCTCCGCCGGCACGTGGGCCAGATTCCCGCAGTCCTGACGGTGGATCGTGATGCCGTGATTGCCCAGAGCCACCGTGCCGACGATCGCCGCGCCCGGCAGCGGACTGCAACACCCCCCCATCCGGTATTCCAAGCCCTCCAGCCCCAGGATCGGGCTGCCCGAGTGCTGCGCGGAGGGTCCGGTGGTGTGGGCGGCGACCACGCTGGCGGCCACCTCCTCATTGGTCGGCTGAGGGGTGGCTGCGGCCGCCGCCAGGCGAATCTCCTCCCGCAGCCGGTTCACCACCTGTTGCAGGGTCACCCCGCCGAAACCGAGGGAGGCCAACAAATCCTCCGTGCTCAACAGATTGCAGCGGCGAGCGACGCGCACCATCGCCTCCCCGCGCAGCAGGGCATCGAAGCCCTCCCGCCCCAACTCCCGCTCCAACAGTTCGGTACCGCGCTGGATGTTGTCCTCCCGGTGGCAGCGCTTGTACCAGGAGCGAATTCTGTTGCGCGCGGTGGGCGTGACGACGAAATTCAACCAATCCAGGCTGGGATGGGCGGACTTGGCCGTGATCACCTGCACGAAATCGCCATTGCGCAGTTGCGTGGCGAGCGGGCAGAGCCGATCGTTGATCCTCACCCCCTGGCAATGATTGCCAACTTCTGAGTGGATGCGATAAGCAAAATCGACAGCGGTTGACCCCTTGCGCAGCCCCACCACGTCCCCTTTGGGAGTGAAGACGAAGACCTCCTCATCGAACAGGTCCTCCTTGATCGAGGCCAGATAGTCGCTGCTGTCTTCGGAGCCGCCGTCCTTCTGCCAATCCACCAGCTGCCGCAGCCAGTTGAAACGCTCCGTGTCCCCCGTGGCGGGCGAGCCGCCCTCCTTGTATTTCCAGTGGGCCGCAATGCCGAATTCAGCGACCTGATGCATCTCGATGGTGCGGATCTGCACCTCGATCGGTCGATGGCGGCCGATCACGGCGGTGTGCAGGGATTGGTAGCCGTTCGGCTTGGGAAGGCCGATGTAATCCTTGAACCGCCCGGGAATGGGTCGAAACGTGTCATGCACCACCGCCAAGGCGCGGTAGCAGCTATCCACCGAGGGGCAGAGAATGCGCAGGGCGGCGATGTCGTAGAGCTCGTGAAACGCCTTCTGTTGACGTTGCATCTTGCTCCAGATCCCGTAGAGGTGCTTCGGGCGTCCGCTCACCTGGCAGGGGTCCAATCCGGCGGCCACCAAGCGCTCCCGCAACAGGCTCGTGGTGACGCCCAAACGCTCTTCCCGCTCACTGCGCTTGGTGGCCACCGCTTGCTGGATCTCCCGAAAAGCCTCGGGCTCCAACACCTTGAAGGCCAGGTCTTCCAGCTCCCACTTGAACCGTCCGATGCCCAGACGATTGGCCAGGGGAGCGTAGATCTCGCGGGTTTCGCGGGCAATGCGCTGCTGTTTCTCCGGCTTGAGAGCGCCGAGAGTGCGCATGTTGTGCAACCGATCCGCCAGTTTCACCAACACCACGCGAATGTCGCTGGCCATGGCCAGGAACATCCGCCGCAGATTTTCCGCCTGGGCTTCGGTGTGGTTGGTGAAGTGGATTCCCCCCAGCTTGGTCACCCCCTCCACGAGCGCGCGCACCTCCGCGCCGAAATGCTCCTCCAACTCCCGGGGCGTCACCTCCGTGTCCTCCACCACGTCGTGGAGAAAGCCGGCGGCGATCACCGCCGCGCTGGCCCCGATGTCGCGCAGCAGATCGGCCACAGCGATCGGATGCACGATGTAGGGCTCCCCTGTGGCCCGGAATTGCCCCTCGTGGAGCTGGAAGGCGAAGTCGAAAGCCGAGGCGAGCAAGGCCTCGGTGTCGGTGGGACAGCTGTCGCCCGTGCCCGGAGGGACGTGCCGCACGCACTCCTTCAACCACTCCGGGAGAGGCACGCCATAGTCGGCGGGCTCGCGAATCAGCCGACGGCGGGCGGGGAGGGAAGTTCCGGGAAGCGTGAAGGAATCGACCGGCCCATCACCATCCAACGCGGCGCCCCCGTCGTTTGGAGCGACCCGGTCGGGGATGGTCCTGAGCATTGACCTCCTCACGATGACCACATGTTAGCCAGGAAGCCAACCCGGGGGGACGCCAAGCTGGGGCAACTTTCCTCGCCGCCATGGCGCCCGCCCCTCCCCTCAGCCCGCGCCATGGCGCGGACACCGATCCGGTGCTGGTCCTGCGCCAGCTGCTGGTGCGGTATCCCGGCGCCTCCAGCCCCACCCTCGACGGCCTGGATCTGACCCTCAGACGGGGCGATCGTCTGGCCCTGGTGGGACCCTCAGGCTGCGGCAAAAGCACCGTGGCCCGCGCCGTGCTGGGGCTGCTGCCGCCGGGGAGCGTCTGTGAGGGCACCCTGGAGCTGGCGGGTCGCGATCCGCGCCGACTGGAGCGGGGAGCCCTGCGCCACCTGCGGGGGGAGGCCGCGGGGCTGGTGTTCCAGGACCCGATGACCCGCCTGAACCCCCTGCTCACGGTGGGCGAGCACGTGCGCGACACCCTCGCCGCCCATCGACCGGCGAACCGGCGCGCGTTGCGGGCGCGAGCGGAGGAGCTGCTGGAGCGGGTGGGAATCGCGCCCGCCCGCTACGGCAGCTACCCCCATGAATTCAGCGGCGGCATGCGCCAACGGGTGGCCATCGCCCTGGCCATGGCCCTCAGCCCGCCGCTGGTGATGGCCGATGAACCCACCACCAGCCTGGATGTGGCGGTGACGAGCCAGGTGATGGCTGAACTCTGCGGGCTCTGCGAGGAGGCCGGCAGCGCCCTGCTGCTGATCACCCACGACCTGGCCATGGCAGGCCGCTGGTGCGAGCGCGTCGCCGTCCTCGCTGCGGGCCGGCTGGTGGAGGAGGGCCCCAGCCGCCAGGTGCTCACCGCGCCGGCCTCGGCGGTGGGTCGGCGGCTGGTGCAAGCAGCGCGGGAGCGGGAAGGACGCTCCAGCGTGGCCCCCGCCGCAACGCCGGCGCTGCTGGAGATTTCGGCGTTGCGGAGCTGGCATCCCCTGCCCTCGCCCCCCTGGAACCCTCGCTGGCTGAAGGCTGTGGACGGGGTGAGCCTCACGCTCCATGAAGGGGAAACCATCGGCGTGGTGGGCGCGTCGGGCTGTGGCAAAAGCACCCTCTGCCGCGCCTTGATGGGTCTGGCACCCGTGCGGGGCGGCTCCGTGCGGCTGTTGGGTCAGGATCTGCGCCACCTGCGCGGCAGGGCCCTGCGCCAGGCCCGCCAACGCCTGCAGATGGTGTTCCAGGATCCCCTGGCCTGCCTGAATCCCCAGATGTCTGTGGGGGAGGCCGTGGCCGATCCCCTGCTGATCCATCGGCTGGCCGGCCGGGGCGAGGCCCGACAGCGGGCGCGGGAACAGCTGGCGGCGGTGGGTCTGGAGCCTCCGGAGGCCTTTGAGAATCGGCGCCCGCGGCAGCTTTCCGGCGGCCAGCAGCAGCGGGTGGCCATCGCCCGCGCCCTGATCCTTCAACCCCGCGTGCTGCTGTGCGACGAGAGCGTGAGCATGCTTGACGCGGAGGTGCAGGCCGAGGTGTTGGCCCTGTTGCGGGATCTGCGGGGGCGGCTCGGGCTGGGGCTGGTGTTCGTCACCCATGACCTCGCGGTGGCGAGCGGCTTCTGCCACCGCGTGATCGTGCTGGAGGGAGGGCGCATCGTCGAAGAGGGCTCAGGCTCCGCGCTCCTGAGCCACCCGAAGGCCGCGATCACCCGCACCCTCGTGGAGGCCTGTCCGCGGTTGCCCGCGATCGCCTGAACCCGCCTTCGGCACTCCTTGAGCAGGCAGGGGTCCGTCCCCCGTCCTCAACGCCCTGGTTCGCCTCCAGCCGCTGCGGCGCGATCCACCGCGCGTTGCTCCATCAATCGTTCCGCCAGAACGTGATAGATGGCGCGGCCACCGAGGAGCCGACTCAGACCAGCGCCCAGGGCCCCGGCCAGCACCACCCCCGGCAGCCATTGCTGATCCCCCAGCAGCCGCAGGCTGAACATCACGCTCACCAAGGGCAGCTGGGTGGCGCCAGCCAGGGCGGCCGCCAGCCCCAAGGCGATCCCCAACAGCGGGGAGTGGAACGGCTGGCCGATCGCCCGGCCCACCAGGGCTCCCAGGGCCAGGGCCGGATCGATCAGCCCCCCCGGCACCCCAGCCCCCAAACAGAGGGACGGACCGACAACACGCGCCGCGAAGCCCGGCCAACCGCCCGCTCCGAGCTGGGGCTGGCCCACAAGGCGGGTCATCACCACCTCCCCGTCGCCGCCGCTCACTCCTCCCGTGAGCAGGCATAGCCCGCTGAGGAGGCCCCCCAGGGCCAGGCCAAGGAGGAGCGGGCGCCGTTTGGCCAGGGGACCGAGGAGGGCGGAGAGGCGCAGGATCAAGGTGCTGAACCCCACCCCCACCAGCCCCCCGGCCAGGCCGATCGGCAGGGCCAGCACCAGCTGATCCAGCTCCCCAGCGCTCTCGCGGAGCACGGCCAGGGCAAATTCCGGCTGTCCGCCCCAGTGGTTCATTTCGCCGGCGACAGCGCAGACCACCATGGCTGCGGGAATCACCACGCCGTCGATGCGACGGCTGAGCTCTTCCAGCATGAAGACCACTCCCACCAAGGGGGTGTCGAAGGCGGACGCCATGCCGGCGCCCCCGCACAGGGCGATGAAGGCGCGACGATCCAGGGGGTGCAGAAGTCCGGGCCAGCGGCGGCGGAGGCCCTGGGCCAGGGCCGCGCTCAAATGCACCACCGGCCCCTCCCGACCAAGGGGAAGCAGCGCCAGGGAGGCGAGAGACCACAGCACGAGCCGCTGGCGGGTGGCCGCAGGCGCCAGGAGCAACCTGGCCTCCTCCGGGTCCTTGAGGCTGACCAGGGTCTGGGGAATGCCCGAGCTGGCCCCCTCCGGCCAGATCCCGGCCTGCAGCCCAAGGATCAGGGGCATGGCCACCAGCGGCGTCAGGGCCAGCAGGAGGGTGGGCAGGCTCCAGGGGGTGGCGGAAAAGGCCGGCAAGCGGCCCACGAGCTGGTCCTGCAGCCGGTCCACCAGGGTCAGGGGCCAGCAAAAAGCCCCCACCAGCGCCCCGACGAGAGTCAACGAGAGAAGCAAGCGCGGCAGGGCAAGCCCCCCCGACGACCGCGACGGTGGCGCGCCTCGATCGTTCACGGCGAGGCGAGCGATCCCGCGCTCACTGGCCAAGCGCTCCGGTGCCCAGGCTGGAGGGTGGACCGGGGACGCCGATGGGGGCGCCGCCGCCGCTGGGATTGGCCGCAGGCGTCCGCGCGTCGAAGTCGATCAATTCAGGCATCGCCTGCTGGTTTTCCAACAGCTGGGGCCGTGTCATCAAGGGGGCGTTGCTGTTCAGGGCGCCCTTGTTGGCCGCCCCCGGCGCCCTCGGCCCGCCTGGAGCAGGGGAGGGGCGGAGCGTGGCCGGCACAAGCCACTGAACGAGCAGGGCGAGAAGAAAGATGATGGCGAAGCCCGCGGCCAGGCCCAGCCAAAGACGCTTGTCCGCTCCCTGGGACGCGGGGTCCGGCAGGACGGGAGGATCAGGCCGCAACGGCATGGCGTGGCTCGCGGGGCGCCGGATCTCTCGGCACCCTATCGCCTCCATGCCACCATGCGCCCTGGCCATGGCAACCGCGCACCCCGGGCATGCCCACGACCCTCCCTTCGCCCCGTGGGACTTCCCCCCGGCCACCCCGCCTGGCCCAACGCGGGCGTCGGCGACAGGCCCTTGTGCTGGCGCTCACTCTGGCCTTCGGCCTGCTGCTGTTCGTTTGGAAATTGGGCGGCACGGGACTGGTGGATGAGACCCCGCCGCTGTTTGCCGCCGCCGCCCGCGCCATGGCGGAGGGCGGCGACTGGCTGATCCCGCGGGTGAATGGACTGCCGCGCTACGACAAGCCGCCCCTGGTGTATTGGCTGATGGGGGCGTTGTACGCCCTCCCCGGTCAGGCCCGGTGGAATCCTCTCGGCAGTTGGGCGGCGGCCCTGCCCTCCGCCCTGGCCACGGCGGCGGTGATGCTCGGCCTGGCGGACACCCTGCTGCGCTGGCCCCAGACCGCGGGCCCCGGGGTCCTGGCCGACGCGGACGCCAACGCGGAGGACGCCGAGCGCGCCGGGCTGAGGACCACCGCCGTGGCCCAGCCCCTGGAGGCGGCCCTGGCGTTCGCTCTGTCCCCGCTGGTGCTGCTGTGGGGCCGCACGCCGGTGAGCGATGCCCTCTTCAGCGCCCTGTTGGCCCTCAGCCTCCTGCTGCTCTGGCGCCGCTACGCCGCCAACCAGGGGGCCTGGTGGCCGGCTTGGGTGGTGCTCGGGCTGGCGGTGCTGACGAAGGGGCCGGTGGCGGTGGTGTTGGTGGCGCTCACCCTCGTGCTCTTCGGCGCCTCGCAGGGCGGCCTGGCTGAGCTGGCGCGACGTTTGCGCCCCGGGCGGGGCCTGCTGGTCACGGCCCTGGTCACCGCTCCCTGGTACGGGCTGGCCCTGGCGGCGGAGGGGCGGCCGTTCTGGGACAGCTTCTTCGGCTACCACAATCTGCAGCGCTTCACCTCCGTGGTGAACCACCATCTGCAGCCCTGGTGGTTCTTCGGCCCGGTGCTGCTGATCGCCAGCCTGCCCTTTTCCCCCCTTCTCCTTCTGGGCCTGGTCCGCGCGCTGGGTCCCCCGCGTCGGGGAGGAGGATCACCGATTCGACCCGCGGACCCGCCCCAGTCGCTGGGCCGGTTCTGCGCCTGCTGGCTGCTGGCGGTGCTGGCGTTCTTCACGGCGGCCTCCACGAAACTCCCCAGCTACTGGCTGCCGGCGGTGCCGGCCGCGGCGGTGCTCATCGCCCTGGCCGCCTCCCCCGCCACGCCAGCTGGCGGGGTGAGCGGGCGCGCTGGCCGCTGGGCGTGGCGCGCCACCCTGCTGCTCACCCTCCTGATCGCCGCCGTGTTCTTCACGGGCCCCTGGCTGGTGGGACTGATCCAGGATCCGGAGCTGCCCACGCTGCCGGCGGAATTGGTGCGTGGCGGTCGTCTGCCCCTGGCCGGCCTCTGCTGGCTTGCCGCCGCCCTGCTCGGCTGGGTCGTCTCCCACCGCAAGCCCGCGGCCCGGCTGCTGGCCCTGCAGCTGCCCCTGGTGCTGTTCGTTCCCTTGGCTCTGCTGCCCAGCTGGGCTTTGGGGGATCGGTTGCGCGGTGCGCCGGTGCGCGCCATGGCCGCGAGCATCGCGCGGCAGGCCAAGCCCGGCGAGCCCCTGGCGATGGTGGGCATCCTCAAGCCCTCCCTGCACTACTACAGCCGCCGGGTGGTGATCTACGAGGGCATCCAGCCGGCGGGCCTGCGCAACCTCAGCGACCGTCTGCGCCATGAGCGGCGGCGCGGTCAGCGGCCCAGCCCGCCCGCAGAGCAACCCACCGTACTGGTGGTGATCGATCAGCGGACCGCGCAGGCGCCCCACTGGCGCGATCTCCAGCCCGTGGAACTCGATCGGGCCGGCCTCTACAGGCTCTGGCGCCTGGATCGGCGGCGCTTGGAGGCGCGGGCGGCGGACCTGGGGACGGCGGGGGTGCCCCTGGAATGGCGCCGCCCGGTTCCAGAGCGCTACTGAGCCTTCAGGCCGCCGCCACGGGGCGACGCGTCAGATCGCTGTAAAGCTTTTCGATGGCATCGATGTTGCGGCTGAGGGTGTAGCGATCCAGGACGCGGGCCCGGGCGCGACGGCCGAGTTCGGCGGTGAGGAGCGGGTGGTCGCGCAACACCGGCAGCAGAGTGCGCAGTTGGGTGGTGACCCCCTGAGTGCTGATCACAATCCCGGCCCCCCCGTCCAGGGCTTCCCCGTCCGCCCCCGCATCGGTGGCCACGCAGGCCTTGCCGCAGGCCATCGCCTCCAGCAAGGCCAGCGACAACCCCTCCACCAGAGAGGGCAGCAGGAACACCTCCGCCACCTGCAGCAGGGCCACCCGGCGCCGCAGATCGCCCTCGTAGCCCCACCAGAGCACGTCCGCCTCATTGTGTTGCAGGGCCCCGCGCAGGGGGCCATCGCCCACGATCAGAAGCAGGCAGCCCGCCGGCCGCACCAGGCGCCAGGCCTTCAACAGCGCTTCGACGTTCTTTTCCGTGGAGAGGCGCCCCATGTAGAGGAAGACGCGGCGACCGCCGAAACGCTGGCGCAGCTCATTGAGCGGAAGCTGGCTGGCGGGGCACGCCGGGGCCCAGGTGTCCGTGTCGACACCGTTCGGGATGATGGCCAGCCGATCGCGGGGCACGCCCAGTCGCTCCAGCAGGTCCGCTTGCAGGGCGGAAAAGACGATCACCCGGTCGTAGCGGGCCAGTGAGGGGGCATAAACCTGGTAGGTGAGCTGCTGGGTGCCGGCCGTGATGTTGCGAAGGTTGGCGTCGAAGGGCGGATGAAAGGTCGCCACCAGCGGCAGGCCGAGCTGCTGGCAGAGATCGGGGAGGCGAAAGTCGAGGGGGGAGAGGGTGAGGCTGGCATGCACCACATCGGGCCGCAGGCGCTCCAGCGACTCCCGCAACTCCCGCAGGGCGCCGGGGGAGGGGATGGTGTACACCTGCGATTTCACCAGGTAGGGAAGGGCCACCTCCGGAGAATCCGGCGCCGCGCCGGAGCCGGCCTCCACGGCACGGGGGAAGCGGGGCCAGGGGGCGAAGGCCTCGCCGCGGGAGGGCTCACCGCCGCGCGCCTGAGCGGCGGCGGGCTCCGCGCGGTTCAGGGTGGGTCCGGTGGGGGTGTCGAAATGGATGAAGCTGACCTGATGCCCACGCTGACGCAAGGATTCCGTGGTGGTCAGGCTGTAAGTGACGTTGCCGCAGAAAGGTGATTTTTTTCCCAACCAGGCGATGTGGATCACCGCTTGCGATCAACCTCCTCGAAAGGTAGCAGCCAGCGCTCAGGATGGCCGCCACGGTTGCTCGCTCAGGGCCGCCACCAGCGCGATGGCCGCCAGCCCCCAAAGCACCGGAAGCAGGCCATAGCGGCTCACAACGGTGCCCGCCAGGGCGAGGGGAAGGCTGAGGGCGATGTTGATCAGGTTGTTCTGCAGGCCGAACACCTTGCCCCGTTGGTCTTCCGGGGTGTCCACCTGGATCGTGGTCTGAGCGGGAATGGCCAGCAGCGCGGCCCCCAGCCCCAGCAGCACGCAGAGGACCAGGGTGAGCACGAGACTGCCGCGCAGCTGGCCGAGCAGCACCAGGCTGAAGGCGATGGTTCCCAATCCGGCGGTGGCCAGAAGGCGGCGACTGAAGCGTTCCCCGAGCTGGGCCATGGCGAGAGCCCCCAGCGCCAGGCCGATGCCGCTCATGGCAAGGAGGGTGCCGAACCCCGTGGGGCCGAGCGACTGAATGGCCGCCGCCAGGCTGATGGCGAGCACGTAAAGAGCCGCCAGCAGGCTGTAGAGCAACACCAGCTGCAGCATGGCGGTGCGGACGGTGGCCCGTTCCCTCAGCACCTCCAGGCCTTCACCGATCTCCTGCCAGATGGACACCCGGCGCGCCTGGCGCGGCGGCTCCTCCACCCGGATGCCCAGAAGCGCGAACGCGGCCAATCCGTAGCACAGGGGCAGCAGCAAAAATTCCCCGTTCGGCACGCCCACGGCGGCCAACGCGTTGCGCAGCAGCCGCAGGATGGGGTCCCCCAAGGCAAAGCCAACGATGGTGGCCGCCATGCTGGTGGCTTGGTACACGGAATTGGCCGCCAGCAGTTGATGCGGGGGAACGAGGAGGGGGATGGCGGCCTGTTCGGCGGGGGCGAAGAACTGTGTGAGCACCGATTCGGTGAAGGTCATCAGCACCAGCGCCCAGTAGCCCCAGCTCAACCCCAGCCACTGCGGGCCAGGCACCAGGGCCAGGGGAGCGAAGAGCACGAGCAACGCCCGCAGGCCGTTGGAGGCGACCATCACCGATCGCTTGGGCCAGCGATCGGCCCAGACGCCGGCCACGGTGCCCATCAGCACGGCGGGAATCGTGTTGGCCACGTAGATCCCCGTCGCCAGCAGCGTGATCACCTGCGCGCGGCTCTCCAGATTGATCCGGATCGCCGCCGCCGCCTCCGCCAGGGGCGTGTCTCCCCCCAGATCACCGGGCACCCAGTATTGGGCGATCAGGAAGACCATCAACACGATGTAGAACTTGTCCGCCAGCTGGGAGAAGATCTGGCCGATCCACAGGCGACGGAAATCCCCCCGCGCCAGCACCGCCGCCAGGCCCGTCTCGCTGGCGGGGAGGGTCCGGGGCTCGTCGGGTGGATCAACCCTCTGGTGGACAACCGGATCCTTCATCGCTCCGTCACGGAGCGGGTGGCGGAATGGGGTTGGGGCATCGCTTCCGCACTGGCTCGCAGCAGTCTGAAGGCTCGTGGGCGTCGACCCAGATGTTCGTCACACCAGAACTCCATGACGTTCAGCAAACGAAGCCACACCCGCTCGGGTCCCAGCAAGACACCGCTGCGGCCGCGGGGCAGGCCGGGCCGCGGCAGCCGCTGCAACAACGCCAATTCCGAGGCGGTGAGCACCACGGCCGCCCCCGCCGCCGCACCGCGCACCAGGCCCGCTTCCGGCAGCAGACTGCAGCGCCAGAGGGTGTCGCCGAGGGGAGGGGTCAGCGGCTCGCCCGTGCGGGCGCACTGGCCCAGGGGGAGGGCATAGCCCCCGAGGGCAAGCAGGTGGGCGGTGCCCTGCACGGCGATGGCCAGGGCCTCCACCCGCTCGCTGGCCTCCACCACCACCTCCTCCAGCCGCCCGAGATGGGCGAGCGCAACGGCGGGCCACCCCGGCGCCGGAGCACCGGTGGGCACCAGCCCCAGGCACAGCTCCGCCAGGGCCTGGGCGGCCGCCAGGGTCTCCAGCCGCTGCCCGAGGCCGCTGAAGCTGCGCAGCAGGGTGAGTTGCCGCACCCGCGGCAGGTCGCGCCCCCCGACCTGCAACCGCACGTGGGCCATGGGGAGGGCCGCCGCCAGACGGCTGCGGGGTTTGCGGGCGCCGGGGACGGCCACGCGGATCAGGCCGTCCTCCTCGCTGAGCAGCGTGAGCAGACGATCGCTCTCCCCCAGCGCGGAGCAGCGCAGCGCGAGGCCCTCCACCAACCGCTCGCGGACCATGGGGGCTCTCAGCGGGCGCGGTCGGCCAGGGCGGCCATCAGGGCAACGCTGCGGCTGGTGCCGAGCCGGCCCGCGCCCGCCTCCACCAGGGCGAGGGCGGTCTCCAGGTCGTGGATGCCCCCGGCGGCCTTGACGGCGGCCTGGCCGCGGCTCAACTCCCGCAACTGCCGCACCTGGGCGGGGGTGACCGGGGCAGCGAAGCCGCTGCCGGTCTTCAAAAACCGGGCGCCAGCATCCAGGCTCACCTCCACAAGCAGCTGGAGGGCGGCGGCGTCCAGCCGGGACTGCTCCAGGATCACCTTCACCGGCGCGCCCAGCTCCACAATCGGCGCCAGGTCGGCCAGCAGGGCGCGGCTGTCGCCGTCGGCGAGGGCGCCGAAATCGGGCACCACGTCCAGCTCATCGGCGCCCGCCTCCACGGCGGCCTCGGCCTCCGCGCGTTTGACGGCGGGAGGCACGGCGCCGAAGGGAAAGCCGATCACCGAGACGATCCGCACCTTCTGGCGCAGGGGCAGCCGTTCCCGGGCGGCGGCCACCCAGCGGGAGGCGACGCAGACGGCGGCGAAGCCGAAATGGCTCGCCTCATCGCAGCACCGCCTCAGGCCCTCCAGCCCATGGTGGGGATCCAGGAGGGCATGGTCGATGAAGGGGGCCAGATCGGGGATCTCCTCGCTCACGCGTCCTTCGCTTGAATCAGGCCGAAACCCCCGTGGTTGCGGCGATAGACCACCTGGATCTGCTGGGTGCCGGCATCGCGGAAGACGTAGAAGTCGTGATCGATGAGCTCCAGCTGGTGCAGGGCCTCCTCCAGGGTCATCGGCGCCATGGCGTAATACTTGCGCCGCACGCCGCGATGGGGGAGGTTGGGCTCCATCCCGTCGGTGAGGGGTTGGCCGGGTTTGGGGAGATGGGCGGCGCCGGCCTCCTCGGCCGCGGCGGAGCGATGGACCGGACCCTGCTCCCGCTCCTGCAACCGATCCTTGTGGCGATTGAGCTGACGGGCCAGCTTGCTGGCCACCATGTCGATGCTGGCGTAGAGGTTTTCGCTGCGCTCCTGGGCGCGGATCACGACGCCGTTGGCAAACATGGTCACCTCCGCCGTCTGCTGCGGGACACGGGGGTTGCGGGCCACGGACAGGTGGACGTCGGCCTCCTTCACCAGGTCCTCGAAATGGCTGATCGCTCGGCTGAGCTTGGTCTCGGTGTAGTCGCGAATCGCATCGGTGATCTCCAGGTTGCGACCGTGGATCAAAAGTTTCATGGCGTTCGTTCAACCGGTTGGGGCTCGGCCCGTGGGGGTCTCTGGCCACAGTAGAGAGAGGCAGCCATGACGCTCAACGACAGCGCAATTCTTTTTGAAGCCCGGCGGCCGGTGTCCTTCCCCAGGGCCTGGGTCTGGCAGCGGACGCTGCGCGATCGGCTGCTGCGGGATCCCGACGGCCCGGAGGCGGTGCTGCTGCTGGAGCACGAGCCCTGTTACACTCTGGGCCGCGGCGCCAGCGAGGCCCATCTGCGCTTTGATCCCCGCCGGCCGCCCCTTCCCCTCCATCGCATCGATCGCGGTGGAGAGGTGACCCACCATCGCCCCGGCCAGCTCGTCCTCTATCCGGTGTTGAACCTGCGCCGCCACGGTGCGGATCTGCACCGCTACCTGCGGTCGTTGGAGGCGGTGGTGATCGCCGTTCTCGCGGGGCTGGATCTGCGGGGCGAGCGGATCGAGGGGCTCACCGGCGTGTGGCTGGAGGGGGCGAAGGTGGCCGCCCTCGGGGTGGGGGCCAAGCGCTGGATCAGCCAGCACGGTCTGGCCCTGAATGTCTGCTGCGACCTGGAGGGGTTCGCGGCGATCGTGCCCTGCGGATTGGCCGGGCGGCGGGTGGGTCGCCTGAGCGACTGGCGGCCGGGTCTGGAGGCGGAGGCCCTGCGGCGTCCCCTGCTGGCGGCCTTCCGCCAGGAGTTCAACCTGTCGCTGCGGCCACCGGAGCCGACCGAAACCCTGTCGGGCCTGTAACCATGAGCGGGCTCTTCAGGCCACCGATGCCGATCGCCCCCGCCAGCCACGCCCCCGCGGGCGCCCCACGCGCCGAAATTCAGTGGACCGGCTCCCCCGAGGATGGCGCCGCCCTGGCCCGGCGGGACCCCTGGCGGGGGGTGGACGGCCTGGAGCGGCTCTGGCCCGTGCTGGCGGAGCGCCACGGGGAGGCCATCGCCTTGGAGGACACCCACGCCAGCCCGCCGATTCGCCTCAGCTATCGCGCCTTGGGAGAAGAGATCGCGCGGGCGGCGGCGGCCTTCGCCGCCCTGGGGGTGGCTCCCGGCGACGTGGTGGCCCTGTTCGCGGAGAACAGCCCCCGCTGGCTGATCAGCGACCAGGGGTTGATGCGCGCTGGCGCGGCGGATGCCGTGCGCGGCGGCGGAGCTCCCGTGGAGGAGTTGCGCTACATCCTCGATGACTGCGGCGCCGCCGGTCTGGTGGTGGAATCGGCCGCCCTGTTCCGCAAGCTGGAGCCCCGTCCGGACCAGCTGGCGCGCCTGCGCTTCGTGCTCTGCCTGGAGGGGGAGGCGGCGGCCCGGGCGGATGGCGGGACGAGCCTGTCCTGGGAGGACCTGCGGCAGCGGGGGGCGACCGCTCCGACGCCCCCCGTCCCGACCGGAGGCGAGGGGCGCCTGGCCACCTTGCTCTACACCTCGGGCACCACCGGCCAACCGAAGGGCGTGCCCCTCACCCACGCCAACCTCCTCCACCAGATCCGCCATCTCGGCGTGGCGGTGGCGCCCTCCCCCGGGGATCGGGTGCTCAGCGTGCTGCCCATCTGGCATGCCTATGAGCGCACGGCGGAATACTTCCTGCTCTCCTGCGGCTGCCAGCAGACGTACACCAGCCTGCGGCACCTGAAGGCCGATCTGCGCGCCGTGCGCCCGCAGTACATGATCAGCGTGCCGCGGCTGTGGGAGGCGCTGCTGTCGGGCTTCGAGGATGCCCTGGCCGCCATGCCCGAGGCCCGGCGGACGCTGTTGACCCGCGCCCTGGCCAACAGCCGCGCCTATCAACGGGCCCGCCGCACCGCCCGCGACCTCACCCTCGCGCCGGAACCGGCCAGCCGTCGCCTGGCGGCGGGGCTGGAGGCGCTGCTGCGGGCGCCGCTCCACAGCCTGGCCTCGGCCCTTCTCTGGCCGAAGGTGCGCGACCAGCTGGTGGGGGGCGAGCTGCGCACCGCCATCAGTGGCGGTGGCGCCCTGGCGATCCATGTGGACGGCTTTTTTGAGGCCATCGGCATCGAGCTGCTGGTGGGATACGGCTTGACGGAGACCAGTCCGGTGCTGACCTGCCGAAGGCCCTGGCGCAACCGGCGCGGCAGCGCCGGCCAGCCCTTGCCGGGCACGGCCCTGCGGGTGGTGCGGCCGGAGAATCGCCAGCCGGTGGCGATCGGCGAGCCGGGGCTGGTGCTGGCCCGGGGACCGCAGGTGATGGCGGGGTATCACGGCAAGCCGGAGGCCACGGCGAAGGTGCTGGACAGCGAGAGCTGGTTTGACACGGGGGATCTGGGACGGCTGCTGGCGGACGGCTCCCTGGTGCTCACCGGCCGCGCGAAGGACACGATCGTGTTGAGCAGCGGGGAGAACATCGAGCCGGGCCCGCTGGAGGAAGCCCTGGTGGAGAGCCCCCTGATCGAGCAGGTGATGCTGGTGG
>VGQX01000003.1 GCA_016882305.1 Cyanobacteria bacterium K_Offshore_surface_m2_239 | reverse complement strand
ATATGCAGGGCGGGGGCGCTCCGTACCGTCGCCTCGCTTGTCGCCAGGGCGCCAACCAGGGCTGTCCCTATACCCCCACCCCCGCACCTCATGGCTCAGACCGCACAGGATGTTCTTCGTCAGATCAAGGATGAGGGCATCGAGCTGATCGATCTCAAGTTCGTTGATCTCCATGGCAAATGGCAGCATCTCACCGTCTGTCAGGACCTGATCGATGAAGCCGCCTTCAGCGAGGGTGTGGCCTTCGATGGTTCCTCCATCCGCGGCTGGAAGGCCATCAACGAATCCGACATGGCCATGGTGCCGGATCCGAACACGGCCTGGATCGATCCCTTCTACAGCCACAAGACTCTGAGCCTGATCTGCTCGATTCAGGAGCCTCGCAGCGGCGAGCCCTATGCGCGCTGCCCCCGCTCCTTGGCGCAGAAGGCACTGAACTACCTCTCCTCCACCGGCCTGGCCGACACGGCCTATTTCGGTCCGGAGCCCGAATTTTTCATCTTTGATGACGTTCGCTACAAGAGCGGCAATGGAGGCAGCTTCTACCAGGTCGATTCCATCGAGGCGGCCTGGAACACCGATCGACTGGAGGAGGGAGGCAACCTGGGTTACAAGGTTCTCCTGAAGGAAGGATATTTCCCAGTCGCTCCCAACGACACCCTTCAAGATATACGCTCGGAGATGTTGTTGCTCATGGGCTCTCTGGGAGTGCCGATTGAGAAGCAGCACCACGAGGTCGCCACAGCTCAACACGAGTTGGGGATCAAGTTCGCCGAGTTGATCAGCGCCGCTGACAACGTGATGATCTATAAATATGTGGTGCGAAACGTTGCGAAGAAATACGGCAAAACCGCCACGTTCATGCCCAAGCCTGTCTTCGCGGACAACGGCAGCGGCATGCATGTGCACCAGAGCCTCTGGAAGGATGGGCAACCCCTGTTTTTCGGGGAAGGAACCTATGCCAACCTCTCCCAGACCGCCCGGTGGTACATCGGCGGCCTGCTGAAGCACGCCCCCAGCTTCCTGGCCTTCACCAACCCCACCACCAACAGCTACAAGCGGCTGGTTCCCGGTTTTGAAGCACCGGTCAACCTGGTGTATTCCCAGGGCAACCGTTCAGCGGCTGTCCGCATCCCCCTCACGGGTCCCAACCCCAAAGCCAAGCGTCTGGAGTTCCGTTCCGGCGACGCCCTCGCCAATCCCTACATCGCCTTTGCCGCCATGTTGATGGCAGGTCTGGACGGGATCAAGAACCAGATCGATCCCGGCAATGGCACCGATGTCGATCTGTTTGAACTCTCCGCTGAGGAGCTGGCCAAGATCTCCACAGTGCCGGCCTCCCTCAACGGCGCCCTGGAAGCCCTGGATCGGGACAAGGATTATCTGCTGGCCGGTGGTGTCTTCTCGGAAGACTTCATCAACAACTGGATCGCCCTCAAATACGAGGAGGTGCAACAGCTGCGCCAGCGCCCCCATCCCCACGAGTTCACGATGTACTACGACGCCTGATCTCCAGCCATGGCCGGGGCTCCCTCCGGCCCAAGGCCTGGCGTCGCGTCTTCGCCTTGCGGGGGTCCGCTCCCCCTTCTTGACGCGTCCTTCAGCGCCCCAGCCACTGGGCCAGCACCATCCCGCACCCCCCCCAGCGAAGCGCGCTCCAAAAAAGAGCGGTTGGCGGGCCTGAGGTCCTGAGAGCCTCAGGCAACGGGTCCAGAAGACGCTGGCTCAGGGCCAGGTGCTGCCGGCGGCGACGATCTGCGCGCCCCGCTGGACCGCCTTGGGCTTTGGAGGCCCGGGCGGGAGGGTCGGCCGCGAGTGCCAGGAGAGCCTGCAGATGGTGGAGAAGCCGTGGCGAAGCGTCGGGCCGGGAACCGCGACGGCCCCGGCCGGTGCGGGAGGACATCCGGAGCGATGGGCGCAACCGCTTGATGATCCCACGCCAGGATGCGCGGGATGAACGTGCCTGTGCCGCCGTGTCCCCTCCCTCCCCCGCCAGCTCCTCCCTCCCCGCGGCGTCCTCCCCGGCTCCAGTCCCGTCCGATCCGCCGCAAGGAGGGCTCAGCGGTGGAGGATCCGCCAGGGAGTGGCCGCCGGAAGCCCTTGACCTGGCCCAGCGCCTGCAGCGATCCCTGACGATCGATGACCGGCAATGGCACCGTTTGAAAAGCCAGCGCCCGCGGCGGGCGGCGGAACAACTGGCGGCGGCGCTGGTGCAGCTGTTGGCGGCGGATGAGCCCGGCCAGCCCGCTCCGACCCGCGCTCGCGAGGAGGCATGCGCCCTGGTGGAGCATGCCCTGGGCTGGCTTCGATCCGAGATCAGCGATCCGGGCTGTCCGAGCCACGGCCGTTGAACCGCCCCCGGCGCACCGCCACCTGCAGGCGATTGCCGCGGCGACTCCAGCGCACGTCATCGAAGCAGTGATGAATGATGTAAAGCCCTCGACCGGTCACCGCGTCCGGGCTGGCGGGCAACGGGGGTTGGCGGGCATGGCTGGGCACGCCCGGCCCCTCGTCCTGCACCTGCCAGATCACCCAGTGGGGGCTGAGGATCCGTCGCACCCGCAGGCACTTGCACGGATCACAGCCGTTGCCATGGCGCACGGCGTTGACAAGCACCTCTTGCAATCCGAGTTGCACATCCATGCGAGCCCCTCCCGGATGGCACAGGGGCTCCAGCAACAGATCCAGCAGAGGAGCCAGTTGCAGCGTCGAGGGAGTGATGAAATCAGCCCATCGCAAGGCCATCGTCTCGCGTGCGGTCGCTGACGGCGGACCCATCGACCTTAGCCCTTGGCCGCCTGGACAGCGCCCTCGGTTCGCTCCAGCAGCGCGGGATGACGGAGCAGCGCATCCATCAGCCGCACGCCCCGCAGCTGATTGACCAGAGGCATGTGGCCCTCTGGTGCCTCCAGGGACCAGGTGAACGCCGTGGGATAGCGGGTCCAGAGCCCCTCCCGCTTCCATCCGAGGCGCGGCCAGAGGGCGTCCCAGCGGTTGCCGCAAAGGCGCAGCAGACGCCCCTGAACCGAAAAGCCGAAACGGCCAAGGGAATACGCCAGCCAGAGGCGATCGAGGCTGCGCAGATCCAAACCGGGAATGGCGGGCACCTCGCTGAAATACACATAACCGCGACGCTCCGCCTCCGGTCCGGCCAGCTCGCGCAGGTGAGCGCTGGTGAGCCTGTCCGCCTCCTCAAAGTGTTGGCGCAGGAGATGACCCTGCAGGGGGCCGTAATCCAGGCCCCGGGCGCTGGGGGCGCGCAACCAGCCATCGGGGAAGAGCTCTGCGGCTCCCGGTCCGTCAACGGGCGCGGAAGCCGCCAGAAGCTGCAGGAGAAAGCCGTGTCGCCAGGACTCCCCATCCCGATCGGCGGCGCGGAGGCCTTCGCGGATGAGGGGAGCGAGGTCGGAGGCCTTTTGGCGCAGGGTGTTCACGAGGACGCGGGCCTGACGATCCGAACCTTGGAGGAAGTGCTCCAAAAGTTGATCGGCCCGGGACGAGCTTGAGACCGGGGCGCCGGAGAGCATGGCTGGCGATGAGCTGCGATCAGCAGTCAGCTCGACCCACTATGTCAGGCCCGGGGGCCGCTGTTCACGCACTGCCTAGGATCGGTAGGTTTCGCTTCCGATCCATGCCCGCCTCGATCCAGTTCTTTCAGGGTGTGGATGAACCGACCATTCCCGACATCCGCCTCACCCGTTCCCGGGATGGGCGCACGGGCCAGGCCCTGTTCGTGTTTGAGGAACCCGAGGCCCTGGCACCGGAAACCATGGGGGACATCACCGGCATGTATCTGGTGGATGAGGAGGGGCAGTTGGTGAGTCGAGAGGTGAAGGCGCGGTTCGTGAACGGCAAGGCCAGCGCTCTGGAAGCCACCTACACCTGGAAGAGCCCAGCGGATTTCGAGCGGTTCATGCGCTTTGCCCAGCGCTATGCCGACAGCCATGGACTCGGCTTCTCCGGCCAGGGGGAAGGCGAAGCCGCTGAGGTCAGCGACGGGGAGGCATGAGGTTCGGCAACTGGCTCAGCCTCATTGCCCTGCTGGCGGCCCTGCTGCTGCTCTGGAGCCTCAGGGAAGCGCTGGTCTTGCTCTTCGCGGCCATCGTGCTCGCCATGGCCCTCTGCACGCTGGTGGGGACCGTGCGGCAGCGCCTGTCCTGCGGGCGGCCCCTGGCGCTGGGGCTGAGCCTGCTGGCCGTGGCGGTGTTGCTGGCGATCGTGGCCACAGCGATCATTCCACCCTTCATGACGGAATTCGCGGAGTTGCTGCAGAAGCTGCCCACCGCGGCCCACACGCTGCTCACCCTGGTCAACAACGCGATGGAATCCGCCTCCCGGATGCTCTACGGCCCCCGGGACGGCGGGCTGGATTGGCTGAAGCGGAGTTTCACCCCGGGGGGTCCCGGTGGAGCGGCCCCGGCCTGGGCGGGCAACCTCGGCGGTGGCGCCTGGCGCTTGCTGGGATTGGCGGGGAACCTGGGCACGGGGCTGCTGCAAACGGTGTTCGTGATCGCCGTGGCGCTGATGATCACCGCCCAGCCCACCGCCTACCGCGAGGTGCTGCTGCTGCTGGTGCCCGGGTTCTATCGCCGCCGGGCCCGCGACGTGCTGCTGCTGTGCGGTGAATCGTTGAGCGCCTGGATGGGAGGGGTGCTGATCAGCTCCCTCTGCGTGGGTCTGCTGGCGGCCATGGGCCTTCTGCTTCTGGGCGTGAAGCTGGTGGCGGCTAATGCCGTGCTGGCTGGCCTGTTGAACGTCATCCCCAATGTCGGGCCAACCCTGAGCACGATCTTTCCCATGTCCGTGGCCTTGTTGGACGCCCCTTGGAAAGCGGTGGCGGTGTTGGTGCTGTACATCCTTGTTCAGAATCTCGAGAGCTATGTCATCACCCCCTCGGTGATGCACCATCAGCTGAAACTGCTGCCCGGGCTCACGCTCTCCGCCCAGCTGATCTTCACCGTCCTGTTCGGCCCCCTGGGCTTGATCCTTGCTCTGCCTTTGGCGGTGTGTCTGCAGGTGGTTCTGCGGGAGGTGTTGATCCGCGATGTGCTCGACCACTGGCAGCCGACGCCCCCGCAACCATGAACGCTCGCTTTCTTCTCGGCGGTCTGACCCTGGTGGTGGCCACCCTGCTCCTGTGGGAGCTGCGCTGGGTGCTGTTGATTTTGTTCGGAGCGGTGGTGCTCGCCGTGGCGCTCGATGTGCCGATCACCTGGTTGCGGCGGCTGCTCCCGCTGAGCCGACCCGCGGCCTTGGGGGTGGTGCTGGCGGTGGTGCTGGGGCTGGGCGGACTGCTCTCCGCGCTGTTGCTGCCGGAAGTGATCGAGCAGTTCAAGCTCCTGCAGCGGATCATCCCCGCCCTGCCCGCTCAGCTCAATGGTTTGATCCGCGAGGTGCCGGCCCTGAAAAGCCTTGAGGAGCAGTTGTTGAGTCAGGCCTCTCTGGAGCGGGTGCAGCCCCTCGGCGAACAACTGCTGGGCTTTGCCGGTGGCGCCGCCAATGGCACCTTGCAGATGCTGCTGATGGCCCTGCTGGCGGTGTTGCTCGCCCTTGACCCACGCAGCCATCAGCGCCTGCTCACCGCCTCCACGCCCAGCTTTTACAGGCCCCGCGTTCAACTCCTGATGCGCGAATCCCGCGAGGCGCTCGGGGGCTGGCTGGCGGGCATGACCTGTTCCGCGCTGGTGGTGTTTCTCACCACCTGGGCGGGTCTGGCCCTGTTGCGCGTTCCTTTGGCCTTGCTGTCCGCCCTGGTGTGCGGCCTGCTGACCTTCGTCCCCACGATCGGCCCCACTCTCGGCACGTTGTTGCCGATGGGCGTTGCCCTGCTGCTCGTCTCCCCGGGCAAGATGGTGGAGGTGATGATCCTGCGCCTGATCCTGCAGAACCTGGAAGCCTTTCTGCTCACCCCCCTGCTGCTGAGCCGAACGGTGAATCTGCTGCCCACGGTGGCGCTCATCTCTCAGCTCTCCCTGGGGGTGTTGCTCGGCCTGCCCGGAGTGCTGCTCGCGCTGCCTCTGGTGGTGGTTCTGCAGGTGTTGGGCCGGGAAATGCTTGTGCACGACGTGATGGATCGCTGGGATGGCGGCTGATCCCGAGCCCGCGAAACGTCAGGGGATTGTTCGCTGGTAGTGCCTCCACAGGGAGGGCAGAAGCAGAAGCGTGGTGGTGGCCAAAAGATGGCTCTGGATGGCCGAAAAGAGGGTGGCGAAGGTGAAGTGATCGAGCAATAGGCGAATGTCGGTCTGCAGATCGATCAGGGCCAGGATCAGGAGGAGCAAGGGAATCAGGGGAATCTTGAGCCCGCGGCGGGACGGCCCTGTCATGAACGCGACAAGACCGGCAGCAGGGTGGGAGCCAAACCGATGCTCGACCAGCTGCCGACGGCGATGCCCACCGCCAGGGCGATCGCAAACCAGAACAGGCTGCTGCCGCCAAAAAAGATCAGACCGAGAAGCGGCAACAGCGTGGTCAGCGAGGTGTACAACGAACGGGTGAGGGTGGCATCCACCGCGACGTCCACCTGGTCGGTGAGCGACAAGGCGGCGAGGGCGGTCTTCTGCTCGCGGATTCGGTCAAAGACGACAACCGTGTCGGTGACGGAGTAGCCCGCCACGGTGATCAAAGCCACGGCGAAAAGGGAATCCACCTCAACGCCGCGCAAGAGTCCCAGCCAGGCGAAGAGGCCGCAGGTGAGGAGCACGTCATGGGCCAGACAGAGCAGGGCCAGGGCCGCGAACAGACCGCTGTAGCGAAAACTGATGTAGAGAGCGATGGCGGCGAAGCTGACCAGCAGGGAGATCAGGCTGCTTTGCAGCAGGCGGGAGCCAAGGGTGGGGCCGATGGTTTGCACGGAGGTGCCCCGGGCGCTGAAAGGACCCAAGGCGGGTTGGAGGCCCGCGATCAGAGCCTGACCCTGAGCGGGACTGAGGGCGGGGACGCGCAAGAGCAGGGAGCGTCCGCCATCCAGCACCTGCACCGTGGACGAGGAGAGATTGGGAGCCGCCGCGCCTGGGTCCGGGGGGAGGGCGACAGCGGCCAGCTGGCGTTGCAACTCGGACACCGTGAGGGGTGGGCAGGCGGTGTCGCACACGCGCTGCAGCTGGATCTGGGTGCCACCGGTGAAGTCGAGCCCGGGTCTCAGGGGGCTGTGGATCGCGGGATTGGTCCAGCTGAGGGCCAGGCCCAGCAGGCTGAGGGCACAGGCCAGCAGGGAGCCCCACCAGGCGAGGCGCCGGTGGCGGTTGATGCGAAAGCCCGGGGCGGGCTGGGGCGGGGAGAGAGGAGCGGATTGGGTCAAGGGGGGGCGTTCTCCGTCAGACGACCGCGGCGGGCAGCTTGCTCGCCGGCAGGAAATAGGTGGGTCGGCGCAGGGCCGCATAGCTCATGAGCACCCGCAGCAGGGTGCGGGTGCAGGTGAGCGCGGTGAAGAGGCTCAACAACAGACCGATGGCCAGGGTGACGGCAAAACCCTTCACCAGGCCGGTGCCCAGGGCGAAGAGGGCGGCGCAGCTGATCAGGCCGGTCACGTGCCCGTCAAGGATGGAGGAAAAGGCGAGAGAAAAGCCGGTGTCGATGGAGCGAATGAGGGTGTTGCCAGCTCGGAGCTCCTCCTTCACCCGCTCAAAGATGAGCACGTTGGCATCCACAGCCATCCCCACCGAGAGAATGAAGCCCGCGATGCCCGGCAGCGTGAGGGTGACCGGGATGAGGGAATAGATCGCCAGGTTGAAGAGGGCATAGAGGCTCAGCGCGGCCACGCTCACCACGCCCGGCAGGCGATAGACCACCGCCATGAAGAGGCCCACCAGGGCCAGCCCCGCCACGCCCGCCACAAGGCTGCGACGGATGTTGGCCGCCCCCAGGGAGGGCCCCACCGTGCGCACCTCGACGATCTTCACCGGCAGGGGCAGAGAGCCGCCGCGCAGTTGCACTTCCAGATCGCGCGCCTCCTCAGCGGTGAAATTGCCGGTGATGCTGGCGGCGCCACCGGTGATGCCCGCCACTTTGAATTGATCGCCAACGGTGGCCTCACTGATGGAGCGCCCATCGAGAACGATGCCGAGAACGCGATTGGTGCCGGCGAGTGATTTGGTGAGGCTGGCGAACTTGTCGCCGCCCTCGCGGTTGAAGTTGAGGGTGACATCCCAGGCGTTGCCACTGGCCTGCTGGGCCCGACCGGCGCCGGTGAGATCCTTGCCCGTGAGCGCGGCGGGTCCGTAGAAGGTCAACAGGCGTCGATTGACCTCGGCCCTCAGCAGCTCCAGCTGATCGATTTCACTGGTGCCCTCCGGCACGGTCAGGCCGAGGGCGATCAAGGCCTTGCGCAGGTCCTCGGGGGAGAGGGTCGGGGGCGGCTCCGGGTTGGCGTCGTCGCTGGTCACCGCGCCGCGCCGCTGGCGCAGCACGGCCTCCACCTGGCGCTTGAGGGGGAGCAGGGCGCTGAACTCCTTTTCCGTACCGGGCTTTTGCGGGCGAAACTCCAGCAGGGCGGTGGTGCCGAGAACCTTGGCGGCCCGGCTGGGATCCTGCTCCCCGGGAAGCTGCAGCACCAGCTGATCGTTGCCGACGGTCTGGAGGGAGGATTCCGCCACGCCGAGGCCATTGATGCGGCGCTCGAGCACGTCCTTGACCGCTTCCAGCTGCTCTTTCTCCACCCGCGTGATGGAACCGGCGGGGAGCACTTGCAGGGTGAGCTGGCTGCCGCCGCGCAAATCGAGGCCCAGCCGCAGACCGGAGGTGTGGAGCAGGGCGCCAGCGGCGATGGCGAGGGCGAGGATGAGGGCAAGCCAGCCCTGTGGTCTGGCCATGTCAGATCCGCCCCGCCTTGAGTTGACGCGCCGTTTCGACAATCTGGTGCGGCTGAATGATGGTCAGATTTTCAAGGTTGCCGTTGTATGGCGTGGGGATGTCCTGGGAGGAGAGACGAACCGGTCGGCAATCGAGGTCGTCGAAACAGTTCTCGGTGAGCAAGGCGATCAGTTCAGCGCCGATGCCGCCGGTCTTCATGCACTCCTCCACGATCAACACCTTGTGGGTTTTGCGCACCGAACGGCAGATGGTGTCGAGATCGAAGGGCTTGAGGCTGATCAGATCGATCAATTCCACGTCGATGCCCTCCTGGTCCAGCTGCTCGATGGCCTTCAAGCAGTGGTGGCGCATGCGGGAGTAGGTGAGGATCGTGAGATCGCTGCCTTCGCGCACCAGATCAGCCTGATCGAGGGCACAGATGTATTCACCTTCCGGGATGTTTTCCGAGAGGTTGTAGAGCAAAACATGCTCGAAGAACACCACCGGATTGTCATCACGGATGGCCGCTTTGAGCAGGCCTTTGGCATTGGTTGGCGTGCTGCAGGCGATGATCTTGATGCCTGGAATGGCATGGAAATACGCCTCCAGCCGTTGACTGTGCTCCGCCCCCAACTGCCGACCCACCCCGCCAGGCCCCCGCACAACGGTGGGAATGGTGTAATTGCCGCCGCTGGTGTAACGGAGCATGCCCATGTTGTTGGAGATCTGATTGAAGGCCAACAACAGAAAGCCCATGTTCATCCCTTCCACGATCGGGCGCAGGCCGGTCATGGCGGCACCCACGGCCATGCCGGTGAAGCTGTTCTCAGCGATCGGGGTGTCGAGCACGCGCAGCTCGCCATACTTTTTGTAGAGGTCCTTGGTGACCTTGTAGGAGCCCCCGTAGTGGCCCACGTCCTCTCCGATCACCAGGACCTTGGGGTCACGAGCCATCTCCTCATCGATGGCTTCCCGAAGAGCGTTGAACAGCAGGGTTTCGGCCACGGCGCGGGGTGTTGCCACGAGTGAGGCCAACCTATCTCAACCGCCGGCGGCGAACGTGCTGAGGATGAGCACGGAGAGAAGCATGCCGGGCAGGAGCAACACCACCAGCACGCCGAGATCGTGGAGGGTCATGGCCTGAACCGAGTGATGGGATTCTAGGAAGGGCTCTCAGGACGGGCCACCCTTCCCCGGAGCGGGCTGACCGCCGCCGGCGAGCCAAAGGCTGCGCAGGAAGGTGAGGAAGAGGCCCAGGGCCACGAAGGCGAAGGTGAAGGTGGCGAGAAAGGTCATGCCAACCACAAGGGTTTTGACCGCGGTGGCGATGCTCTGGGCCACCCGGGCGCTGTAGTGGGGAGGGTGCGCGGCGTAGTAGGCGACCACGCGGCCGCTGAGGCCAAGGGCCAGCCAGGCCAGGAGGCCGCTGGTGAGGGCTCCGCTGAGAAAGCTGAGGGGCCCCTTGCGCGGGCTTGTGCCGGGAGCGGCGGCGGGGCTGGAGGCGGGGGGATCAGGGGAAGCGCTCATGGGGGGGAACCGGCCTCCACCAGGCTGACACCTGAGCTCCGCAGGCCGCAGCACCAGCTTTCCAGCTCCGCCTCGGCCAACGCGGGGGCGAGCGCCTCCCGGGCGGCGGCGGCGGCGGCGGGGCTGGGGTAGAGGCCGAAGACCGTGGGACCGGAGCCGCTCATGGCCACCGCCAGGGGCGCCGCCCCCCCCGCCAGGAGCGCGAGGGCGCGCCCCACGGACGGCACCTCCGGAGCCACCACCCCCTGCAGGTCGTTGCGCAGGGGCGGCGGCGGGGCCTCGCCGCGCAGGGCCGCCAGGAGCGGGCTCTGGCGCAGGGCCTGGCGCCGTTGCTCAAAATCGGCCTCCTGGCTGAGGTAGAAATCGCCGCGCCAGTCGCGGCAGCGGCCATAGGCCCAGGGCGTGGACACGGACGCCGCCGGATCCTTCAGCAGCACCACCCCCAGAGGGGCGGTGGGGCCGGGGCACGGCTCCAGCCGTTCGCCGCGCCCGAAGCAGAGCTGGCTGCCGCCCTCCAGGCAGAAGGGCACATCGGAGCCCAGCTCGGCCGCCAGGGCCGCCAGGGTGGACCGGGGGGTCTGGAGGTCCCAAAGCGCATCGAGGCCCACCAGGGTGGCAGCGGCATCGCTGGAGCCGCCCGCCAGGCCGGCGCCGATGGGGATCCGCTTCTCCAGGGTGATGTCCGCCCCCAGCGCGGGTCGCCCGGCGTGGGTGCGCAGCCGCTCCGCCGCCCGCACGATCAGGTTGTCGGCTCCGAGGGGCAGCGCGGCGTGATCGCAGGCCAGGCGGATGGCCCCATCCTCGCGGAGGCTGAGGCGCAGCGCGTCCGCCAGATCCAGGGATTGCATCAGCATCGCCAGCTCGTGGAAGCCATCGGGCCGCAGGCCGAGCACCTCCAGATGCAGGTTGATCTTGGCCGGGGCGATCACACGGCAATCAGCCATCGCGTTGGGGGGCCGGACCCCCGAGGAGATTGGCGCGATTCAAGCTGGTGGCCAGCGCCACCCATTGGGGAGGGGAGAGCTCCTGCGGTCGCGCCCGCAGGCTGACGCCCACCGCCTCGGCCAGGGGGGCGAGGGTGTCCTCCGGGGCCAGGCCGGCGAGGCTGTTGCGCAGCATCTTGCGCCGGGCGGCGAAGGCCCGGCGCAGCAGCCGCTCCAAGGCTCCGGCCTCCTCGGGCGGCAGCCGCCGCTCGGGGGGGAAGGGATCGATGGCGATCACCTCGGACCGCACCCGCGGCGGCGGTTGAAACGCCCGCGCGGGCACGGGGCAGATCGCCTGGCAGTGGCCGAGCAGCTGCAGGCGCACGCTGAGGGCGGAATAGGCGCTGCTGCCGGCCGCCGCCCGGATGCGCTCGCCCACCTCCTGTTGCACGAGCAGCACCAGCCGGCTCCACGGAGGCGTGACGGGCCGATCGAGGCGGCCGAGCAGCCGCTCCAGCAAGGGGCCGGTGATGTTGTAAGGGATGTTGGCGACCACCTTGGTGAGGCCGCCGAGCCCGGGAGGCGGCAGGGGGAGGGTGAGGATGTCGCCGGAGAGGAGGGTGAGCCGCGGCTCCGCGCCGAAGCGCTGGCGCAGGCCCTCCACCAGATCGCGATCCAGCTCCACCGCCGTCACCGCCGCCGCCGGAGAGGCGAGGAGGGCCTCCGTGAGCACCCCCCGCCCCGGCCCCACCTCCAGCACCTGGTCGTCGGCCGTGAGCGCGGCGGCTTCGACGATGCGGCGCAGCACCCCCGGATCCACGAGCCAGTGCTGGCCGAAGCGATGGCGGGCGCGATGGGCGCCGAAGGGGGAGGGGGAAGCCATGGGGGGCGGCCGCTGCCTCCAGCGTGCTCCGCCGCGCGGCGTCTCCGAGGTCGGGCGTCACCGAGGTCGGGGGGCGCGCAGGGTGGGGCGAGAGGACGGGGGCGGGGCGGGGTGGCGGCCGAGGGTGCTGGTAAGGGTGGAGACGGTGATCGGCCTCGACCATGACGCGACTTCACAGAGACGACCCAGTCCCGGCCTTCTCCCTCCGCCCGCCGGCCCCCCCCTCGGAACGGGGGCTCCAGCCCCGGCTGCTGGCCCTGGCGCTGCCCGCGCTGCTGGGGCTGCCCGTCGTCGCCCTTTCTGCGGCCCCCGTCCGGGCGGACAGCCGCACAGCGGAATCGATCTGGAGCCAGAGCGACGCCCAGCAACGGGCCACCAGCCAAATCCCCCTGGCGGATCGGGAGGGCATCACCCAGACCCGCTGCCAGGAGGTGGGGGTGGGGCGGATGGGAAGCCTGCCGCGCTTCCGCTGCACGGTGTGGTTCACGCCGGTGACCCCGGGGGCGGCGGGCGCTTCTGGCGCGCCGAAGGGAGCGGGAGGGGGAGGCGGTCAGCCCTGAGCCGCGGCGGCTGCCGTGGAGGGCGGAGGCCAGCTCGGCCTCAGAACAGCCGCACCCAGCGCACCGGCGTCCGCCGCGGGGGCAGGGGCACCAGGGCGGCCACCAACTCGACGGGGTGCGTGGCGAGGTGGGGATGGGCGGCCTGCCAGCAGGCCCAGGCGCGCTCCAGCCGTTGGCGCTTGTCGTGGCGGAGGGCGGCGGCGCCATCCCCATCCCGATGGCCAGGCCCCCGGGCCTTCACCTCCACGAGCAGCAGCCGGCCAGGCTTGTGGAGCACGAGATCCAGCTCCCCCCAGCGACAGCGCCAGTTGCGGGAAACCAAGGCCCAGCCCCGCTCCCGCAGCAGGCGAAGGGCGCGCTGCTCCGCCCAGCGACCCTGCAGGTGGGCGGGAGCGGGGGGCATGGGGGGAAGGCCCGAGGGCGGAGAATGGATGGATCAAGGATTCCCGCCTGTCGACAAGGGGACCTGCCCGGGGCTCTCCCGACAGAGGCACCCGCCAAGCCCAAGGGCCAGCGAGGCCCTCCAGGGCGGAATTCCGAACCATTGATGCGCAAACCGCAGGATCACGGATCTGGTCAGCCGCAACAAAACCGAGTAAGGTCTGAAGGAAATCTTCACAATTGAGACCCGAGCGTATGTTCACCCTCTCCAAAGCCACCCAGATCTTCCCGGAAACGCTGAGCGCAGATGTGGTGCCGGCGATCACCGCTCGTTTCCGCCTCCTCAGCGCCGAAGATCAGCTGGCGCTGATCTGGTTCGCCTATCTGGAGATGGGCCAGACGATCACGATCGCCGCTCCGGGCGCCGCCCGCATGCAGTTCGCGGAGCCGGTGCTCAATCAGATCAAGGCGATGAGTTTCGCCGAGCAGAGCCAGGTGATGTGTGATCTGGCCAATCGCGCGGACAACACCATCGGCCGCACCTACGCCACCTGGTCGGTGAACATCAAGCTCGGCTTCTGGTATCAGCTCGGCGAATGGATGGCCGCCGGTCTGGTGGCCCCGATTCCCAAGGGCTATCAACTCTCCGCCAACGCCTCCGCCGTGCTGGCCTCCCTCAAAGGCGTGGACCAGGGACAGCAGATCACCCTGCTGCGCAATTTCGTCGTCGACATGGGCTTCGACCCGGCGAAGGGAGAGGGTCAGCGGGTGATGGAGCCTGTGGCGGCGCCGACACCGGAAGCCAGCCGGCAAAAGGTGTTCATCGAAGGGGTGATCAATCCCACGATCAACGCCTACATGGATCTGCTGAACGCCAACGACTTCGACGCCCTGATTCAGCTCTTCCTGCCCGACGGCGCCCTGCAGCCCCCCTTCCAGAAGCCGATTGTGGGCAGCGAAGCGATCCTGAAGTTCTTCAAGGAAGACTGCCAGAACCTCAAGCTCCTGCCCGAGCGCGGCTATTCCGAGCCCGCTGAGGGTGGCTTCAATCAGGTGAAGGTCACCGGCAAGGTGCAGACCCCCTGGTTCGGCGCGGGCGTGGGCATGAACGTCGCCTGGCGCTTCCTGCTCAATCCCGAGGGCAAGATCTACTTCGTCGCCATCGACCTGCTGGCCTCCGCCGCTGAACTGCTGAAGTTCGCCCGTTGACGTCCTCCACCCGGCGGGGCCTTGGGCTGGCCGCCGGACTCGTCCTGGGCTGGCTGGGGAGCTGGGCCCTCCTGCTCCCCACCACCCTCGACCAGCTTCCCCTCGCCTTGGTGGGTGGCGCCGTTGTGCTGCGGACGCTGCTGCAGACGGGTCTGTTCATCGTGGCCCACGACGCCATGCACAGCACCCTCTGGCCCGATCGGCCGCAGGCCAACCGCCGCATCGGCCAACTGGCGCTGGTGCTCTACGCGGCCCTCCCCTATGGACGCTGCCGCCGCAATCACCACCTGCACCACCGCCACGCCGGCACCAGCCGCGATCCCGACCACCATCCGGACGGGCAGCCGGCGCTATGGCCTTGGTATGGCCGTTTCATGGCGGCCTATCTCTCGCCCGGGCAACTGACGGCTTTGGTGCTGAGCTGGTTGGTGTTGGCCGCCCTGGGCTCCCGAGTGTCAGCCAGCCCGGTGCTGAACGTTTTGGCCTATGGAGCCCTGCCCACCCTGCTGAGCTCCCTGCAGCTGTTTGTGGTGGGCACCTACCTCCCCCATCGTGGCCCGGGGGGTGCCCTGTGCCATGAACCCCGCAGCCTGGCGTGGCCCTGCTGGCTGTCGCTGCTGAGCTGCTACCACTTCGGCTACCACTGGGAGCACCACGCCTATCCCCACCTGGCCTGGCATCAGCTGCCGGCCGCCCGGCGCCCGGCCCCTGTTCGCGCTTGACTTATGGGGGCGATAACGTGCGGTTATCAACCGTTGACGCTCTCCCCGTGCAGACCATGGCCCAATCCACTGTGATCGTCTGGACACCCCAGGAACAGGCGGTTGCACAGGACGCCTTTCAACGGGCCCAGGGTCGTGCCGTGAGCGCGTTGATCAGCAAGGTGAAGGGCCATGCGTCCGGGTTGGGATCGGTGGAGGCCCTCTGGCAGCTCCACGATTTCCTCAGCACCCAGCGCCACGACATGGAAGGGCGTTTTGATTTCCGGCTGGAAGGAATTTTGTTTGTGTTTGCCAGCTTCGTTAAAGATGGTCTCTTGGCAGTGGAGGAGCTGGAAGGGTTGGAGCCAGACAAGCTGGCCAAGATTCGGGCGATGTCTCTGTTTTGAGGTTCACACCTTTTGGCGTTCAGATTGCCAAGCCCAGAACGCCTGACGAGTGAATGTCGATGGAACCTCAGGCGTTGGCGGTGACTTTTCCCCAAAGGCACCCTTGAGGTTCGCATCGGGGTCAAGGACCTTGGCATCGGGGTTCGGGATGTTCGCGATGGTTTCGAGACGTTCGCGTTTCGGTCTGGACATTCCCCTCTGATTCGACGTTCACCGCTGGGAGCGGGGGCGACAGGATGTCATCTCCAGATCACCTCCGGCTAGAAAGGGGTGGAGCGGGTTTCGCTTCTCCCCTCTGTTGTGCCAAGCCATGAGCCACCCCCTTTGCCAGTCGCGCCGGACTCCGCGACGCTGCCGCCTGGAGCCGATGCGCAGCGGGCTGAGCGTGTTGCTGTTGCTGGCGGTGTTGACCCTGCCGATGTTGACGCTGGGAGCGCGGCCGGCGCTGGCGGCGATGGACTATGCGAAGCAGGTGTTGATCGGCGCTGATTTCCATGCGGTGGATCTGCGCGGTGCCACGTTCAACCTCACCAACCTGCGGGAGGCGGATTTCTCAGGAGCGGATCTGCGCCTGGCCAGCCTGTTTGGCGCCAAGCTGCAGGATGCCAATCTGAGCGGCGCCGACCTGCGGGAAGCCACGTTGGACAACGCGGTGTTGAAAGGCACCGACCTGCGCGGCGCCTGGTTGGAAGATGCCTTTGCGTTCAACACGCGCTTCGAGGATGTGCGGATCGACGGTGCGGATTTCAGCAACGTGGATCTGCGGGCTGATGCGCGCAAGACGCTCTGCGCCGCGGCCACTGGCCGCCATCCCCAGAGCGGACGCCTCACCCGCGACACCCTCGACTGTCCCTGACCACCGCCGTCGCTCCCTCACCGCCGCCCGCCATGACGTTTGACGCCCGCAGCAAGGAACGGCTGGAATCCCTGGGGCGCACCTTGCCGAAGAAATTGCCCCTCCCCGTCCCCGAGACGCCCGCGACCGCCGCGACACCGGCGGCTCCCCGGGCGGATGGTCGTCGGCCGGGTGGGGACGCGGCGCGAACGGGGGGAGCGCGCCTGACCAAGCCGGAGGCTCAGCGCCATGCCCTGGAGCGGGAGCAGGATCCGGCCAAACTCTTCCGCGCGCTGATCACCGCCAGCGCCGACGGCAGCGTGCCTCCCCATCTGCTCGACCGCCTGCGGGAGCTCGAAGGCGCTCGCGGACCTGCCGCCGCCGGCTCTGCGCCGTCACCAACGTCAGCGGCGGGCCAGGCGCTCGCCCCGTCCCCCGGAACGCCATCACGGAAGACGGCCGCCAACGGTTCGCCCGCAGGCATCCGTCGGAGTGGCGGCAAGGCGAGTCGCATTGCCGCCAACGAGGATCAGGATTTATACACCGCCTTTGCGCAGTTGCTGTTGGAGGATGAGGAGAATTGAGGGGGCAGGAGTGATTCGGACCAGCAACCTGGCGCTTGTGACCTTTGGCGACAATGACTTTAATAGGCCAGAATGCAGACCACATGATCGCAGGGCATAACGATGTGCACGCCAGCCTTGCCATTGTGATGATCACGATCCAACAGTCTCGCCTGAACCGGCAAACAGAGAAATGGTGATCACAAGCAGCATCGCCAGCGTGCAATCGCCCCGCCGATTCGATGGCAAAAACGGATGACACCCGTCGGCGGCAGTCAGCGTGAACGCAAACCGTCCCCCCTGGGCCAACGCCAGGCCATGGCAGTGTGACCATACAAAAGCTCGGCAGACGCGCACATGGCCCCGATAAGCAACGTTCGTGGCTTGATCATGAGCTATGCCGCCAGCGTATTGCTGGGACCCCAGACCGCCGCATCCGCCAAAGCTACGCCGAAGCCAACCGGAGCAGGGTTCGACTGGAGTCCTGTCCTCCTGGCGGAGGTTTACACCGACAAGACCGCCGGGGCAACAGTGGGGCAGAATGTGGAGCCTCCGCCTGCCAGGAACCCGGATTCGCAACCTGTCCTGGAACAGCAAGCGCGGGAGGGCAATACGGAAGCTCTCGCCAAGGAAGCCCAGAACCCTGTGGCGAATCTGATCAGCCTTCCGATCCAGTGGAACTCCACACCATCCAGCCAGTGGGCACCACGGGCGGTTGATCCAGGCGCTGAGGCCAACCGCACGCTGAATGTCTGGAATGTGCAGCCTGTTGTTCCCTTTCGATTGAACAACGATTTTTTCCTGATCAGCCGCACGATCGTGCCCGTGATCCAGCGACCACTGGCTGGCGCGTCGGACACCATCGGCATCGGTGACATCAACCCAACGGTGTTTGTGGTGCCCCGCACCTCCAGCCGCTTGCAGTTCGGGGTAGGCCCCACCCTGGTGATTCCCTCGGCCACCGATGTGCAACTGAGTACGCAACGCTGGAGTGCTGGACCAGCTGGTGTGGCGGTCTATACACGAGGGGCGCTTGTCGCTGGAATCCTGGCGAACAACATCTGGTCCTTTGCGGGAGAGGGCGGACGTCAGGTCAGTTCCATGCTCATTCAGCCCTTCATCAACGTCAACCTTGCCGATGGCTGGTACATCGCCAGCTCCCCGATCATCACGGCCGACTGGACGACCAGCACGGGCAGAGGCTGGACGATACCGATCGGGGGTGGATTCGGGCGGATCTTCCGCATCGGCAGCCAGCCTTTCAATGCCTCCTTCCAGGGTTTCTGGAACGTGGTGCGACCGGAACAGCTTGGCGACAAGTTGCTTGGCCCCGTCACCATCCGCCTGCAGATCCAAGCGCTGTTCCCCACCGGCGGCTAAGTCGCGATCGCTCATTTGTCGCTGTTTGGCCGGCAGGGTGCCAGTTGGAGCTTCTGAAGGATCAAAGCGGCAGCGGTCGGCCGCCGCTGAAGACCGACCGCACAGGGCACTGCCGCCGGTGCTTCAGAAGAAGACCTTCAGGCCCAGCTCGATGCCGTTCTGGTCCACCACGTAGGCGTTGGGCTGTTGCCTGCCGTTGTCGGCCGCCATGGGCAGATAGCGCCAGGAGAGGTCGATCTGGGTGGAGTTGCCCACCGCGTAGCCCAGGCCCACCTGGGCGTTGGCGGAGAAGCTGTCGGCGCCGCTGATGCCGAAGCCGGCGGCATCGCCGCGGGCGAACAGGCGCAACCGCGGCGCCACGAACACCTGGGCCTGGGTGCCAAGCAACGGCTGCACCACCGGCGATCCGAACGCTGACGATCGGGCGATCTGCCGGCCGCGACTGCCGCTGAGCAGCGAGTCGATGTTGAGGCCCACATCCAGGAGGCGGATGCCGGCATAGGGGATCACGGTCACCGTGCCCGGATCGGCGACAGCGCTCTCACGGGCGCCGAGGCGGTACCGCAGGGCCACGTCGTAGATGCCCTGCTCCGTGTCCAGCTCCGTGCGGAAGCTCTTGGTGACGGTGCCGGATCCCCGTTCACGGGCAGCCAGCCGTGCGGCGAGTTCACCGCGCTTGCGGCGAGTTCACCGCGCTGGAGCTCCACCTTGCCAAGAGTCGCCAGTCGCTCGGCCGCCCGGCCGCGCAGCCGGGCGCGGCGAGCATCCCTGCCCTCCTCGCTGGTGAGTGTGCGATAGGCGTCCAGGCCGGCGCGCAGCCGGCCGTCACCGATGCGGAAGCGATCACGACTGCGTTCGCTGGCGACCTGGTTCCGCAGGTTCACGTCGCTGAGGTCGGTGAGCAGACCGAGGCGGCCGTGCTCCACACTGCCCCGCACCGAAAACGTGCTGGTCAGCGCATCCAGCAGCTGGCCGAGGCTGAGGTTGGTCTCGGCGGTGAAGCCTTGGATCGTGGTGCGGTTGATGACCTTCAGTGGCAGGAAGCCGTAGAGCTCCAGGGTGCCGGCCCAGGGGGAGACGGCCGGTGTGGATGCCGCACCATTCGCGGGGGCGGCGGCGAGATTGTCGCCATCCTCGGCAACGCGCTGGAAACGGGAGCGTTCGGCCGGGTCGAGCTGAAGTTCGCGGGTCAACAACGATCGGTCACCTGCCGTCGGTGGCGGTTCCGCGGCGAAGGCGCAACTGGCCCCAGCGACCAGGAAGAGGACGCCACTCAGGGCCAGTCCGGCGGCCATGGGCGGTGAGGGGCTCACTGTCCTTGGGTCAGGCACCCGACGCCGCACGCTGTTCACTGCGGATCTCCAAAGTGGTCGCATGGTAACGGCCCCGCACCAGCCAGGGCGCCGCGAAAGGCCCGATGCGTCAGGAAGGCCCCGCGGTCAAAGCGACGTTCGGGTCGCAGGATGTTCTGCACTCCAAGTCCGATAGCCAGGGCGGCCAGACCGTGACAGAAGCCAGCTTCATTCCACCGGAATGCTGTAATGCGGGACCTGGAATCTGCCAGTGGCGGCGCCCGCCGATGTCGCGTCCGCTGTCACCCGAGCCGGCACGCCAAGCGCGCGCAGGCGGAGACGTGCCAGCGGATGTGTCCTTCAGGCAACTGATGGGCCGCATAGCCACTGTGATTGGTCATCGTTGATTCCGTCTGGCTGGCCTGGCGTTTCGTGCCGGCTAAAATCTCATCCCATCAGGCCTGAACCTCGCCGACGCTGATGCTGAACCTGCAGCCTGTGATCTTGATCAGGAATGCCTGAGCCCTCAAGCCTCAGGCGAGCACAAGTGGCACAGCAGCCCGCTGACCAGGCTCAACCTGGCAGCGACTGGGGATCGGTGAAGGAGGCGCCTTCCCAGCCTGCATGGCCGGGCCGATGGCGACGCGGGAGCTGGCGACGCGCAACCCTGCTGCTGGCCGTCGTTCTGCTGCTCGTTGGTGCCCCAGTGCTCGGGCAGGACCAGGACCTGCCCCCGCCTGAAGCAGGAAAGCTCGAAGCCCGAGCAGGGAAGCAGATCGATGGCGTTCCAGTTGTCCTGGATGGCCAGACGATTTTCTCCATTCGGCGTGGTATCGCTGGCTTTACTGCCGAAGAACGTGCTCAGACCATCACGCAGCGGCTGAAAAGACTCGCCACAGACCAATCGAAGGACCTGGCGGATCTGGCGATCCGCGAAAATACGGATGACAACTCTCTGTACCTGAGCAGTGGCTCGGATGTGCTGCTCACAATCAACGAACGCGACGCGCAGGCCAGGCGTTTGCCGAAGCGGCAGGTTGCCGAGCAGGCCTTGGAGACGATCAAGACGGCTCTGTCTCGCTATCGCCAAGATCGCGAGCCCAGACAATTGTTGCGAAGTGGCTTCTATGCGGCCGTCGCGAGCGTCGCTGCCCTGATGGCAAGCGCCCTGATCATCCATGGGTCGGGCCGCATCTTTCCAATCATCGGCCGGTTCATAACAACGCACTTGCCTGGCATCCGGTTTCGCAGTGCCGAAATCGTTTCTCCCTCTGCCATCAGCTCGTTCGGGCTGCAGGGGCTGAAAATCCTACGCCTTGTGGCGTTGTTGGTCATTCTCTTCGCCTGGTCCTCCTTCATTCTGCGCCTCTTCCCCTGGACGCGAGCCTTCGGCGAGAGCATCGCAGATTATTTCTTCGGAGCAGCAGAGCTGGTGCTGGCCGCCTTTGGAAATTATCTCCCGAACATTTTTGTGCTGGGAATCATCATCGTCGTCGCCTATTATTTACTGCGTATCATCAAACCTCTTTTTGTTGCCATTGAACAGGGCAACCTGATGATTCCTGGCTTCTATGCCGACTGGGCCAAGCCCACGTATAATCTACTTGTGGTGTTGGTGATCGCACTGGCGGCCATCCTGGGGTTCCCCTTCCTGCCGGGCTTTGATTCACCTGCATTTCAGGGAATCACGGTATTTCTGAGCCTCCTTTTGTCCCTCGGCTCCACTTCGGTGATCAACAATATGGTTGGTGGAGTCATTCTGAGCTATACACGTCCTTTCCGGCTTGGCGATCACATCCGTGTGGGCGATGTGATCGGCGACATTGTGGAAAAGAATTTTCTGGCAATTCGGGTGATGACGCCGGCCAATCAGGTTGTTACCATACCCAACTCAAAACTTTTAACCAGTGAAGTGATTAACTTTAATATCTCATCGCGCGAGATGAGCCGCAGCCTCATTCTCCAGACATCGATCACCCTGGGGTATGACGTGCCCTGGCGCCAGGTCTACGCGACTCTGATCGAAGCGGCTCTCGCCACGCGCCACATCCTGCCAGAGCCAGAGCCTTTTGTACTGCAGACCAAACTGGGAGATCATGCCATCAGTTACCAGTTGAACGCGTTCACCAGCAAGCCAAACCTTATGGTATTTATCTACTCAGAACTACACCAAAATATTCAAGACAAGTGCAATGACAATGGCATCGAGATTTTGTCCCCAGATTATACTGCCCTGAGAGACGGCAACGCCAGCACGATTCCGAGCGAGTACCTGCCTGCCGATTACGTGCCGCCGCCCTTCCGGATCGCCCCACCCCACAGCCAGTGACCTGCATCGGGCCTCCTGAAAAAGTCCAGACCGTCTGCGTCACAATGAATCTGAGCGGTTTTCGGCGGTAGAATGTAGACGTATGGGCCCAAATACGCCCAAGAGCCGCTCAGAGTTTTCCACATCTACCGACGAGAACATCCTGACCAGCTCTCGTTTGCAGACTTCTTTCTGCCGTTTGGAGGAAAACTCGCTGGCGACAACCGCTGGATCAAGCTGGCCGAGTTGATCCCATGGGATGATCTGGAAGATGACGATGCAGCCCAGTTCTGCAACGGGTTTGGTGCTCCAGCAAAGCCTTTTCGCATGGCGCTGGGCGCCTTGATCATCAAGACGCGCATGGGGCTCACGGATGAAGAACTCGTTGAACATATCAGAGAGAATCCATATCTCCAGTTCTTCATCGGCCTGAAGGCCTTTCAATACTCGGCTCCGTTTGACCCATCGATGATGGTGTACTTCAGGAAACGGCTACCGGAATCAGTCGTGAATGACTGCAACGAGCGAATCATGCTTCACGGGCTGAGCGTGATCCGCTCTGCTGCTACGGATCAGCAATTGTGGTCAGCGAGCTGGTCCGCCAGCAGACTATTCTCTATCATAGTGAAACTCGAAGTATCTCTGACCGTATTGTTGGCCTCTGCCAAGCTCATATCAGGTCGATTGTTCGTGGCAAGGCGCGATGCAACGTTGAGTTTGGTGCCCTAGCCCGAAGGGCTTCCGCTCGCGGTAGATCTCGATCTCTGTCACTGGAGGCAGCAGGGCATCGATGACCAAAAACAACGCAACGCCGTTGAAGGCAAGATCGGCCAAGGCAAACGCCGCTACGGATTAGCCCTGATCCTCGAGAAGCTCCTGGTGACACAGGGTTCATCAATTGCGATGAATATCCTGGTCATGAACCTCCAGAAGCTGCTGGAGATTCTTTGATCTTTTTTATTTTCTTATGGGGGTTATTCGATGCCTCTCTTGGCCTCCAGAGGGTGCATGAGGAGAGCCTTGGCGATCAACTGACTGGAGCATGACAATCGTTTAGAAACTATCCGGTTCATCCGGTTTTGCTGTTTTTTCCACGGGGCTCGCTTTTTCAGGAAGACCTATCTTAGACCAGGGCCTGCTGGCTCCTTTTGATCCACTTGATCCACTTGATCCACTTGATCCACTTGATCCACTTGATCCACTTGATCCGGGCGTTTAAGCCCACACCTCAACCCTGCGGCCCTTCCGGCGCTCCGCCCCCCACCAACGCCTTGTAAAGCGCCAAGCGGCGTTGCACCTGGGCCTGGGCCTCCTTCTCCAGCTGGCGCGCCCGGGCGGGGTCGGTGTAGCCGAGCATGCGAAAGCGATTTTCCGTGGCCATCGCTTCCCGCAGCGACCGGCGCGGTTGACCGCTGTCGATCTGCAGCGGTTCCAGTCCCCGCTCCAGGCGGCGGGGGTCGTGGCGATAGGCGATGATCAAGGAGGGGCCGGGATAACTTTCGGCCTCTAGAAAGGCGCGAATGGTGTGTTCGTCCCTGGCGCCCATCGCCACACTCGCCACATACACCGTGCCGTAGGTGATGGCCATCAGGCCCAGATCCTTCTTCGGGGCGGCCTTGCCACCGCTGGCGAATTTCGCCACCGCGCCCAGAGGGGTGGCCTTGGAGGCCTGGCCGCCGGTGTTGGAATACACCTCCGTGTCGAGCACGAGCACATTCACATCGCGGCCGGAGGCGAGCACATGATCCAGCCCGCCGAAGCCGATGTCGTAAGCCCAACCATCGCCGCCCACCAGCCACACGCTGGTCCTCACCAGGGCATCGGCCAGATCCAACAGGCGGGCCTGGGGCGCTGCGGCCTGCTCCGCCGCGGACAGGGGCTCCAGCTGGGCCCGCAGCAGGCGCTTCAACTCCGTCACCCGCTCCCGCTGCGCCTGGATCGCCGCCTCGTCCTCCTGCCGCCAGGCCGCGGCCGCGAGGTCCTCCACCAGCGCCAGGGGCGCGAACCCCGCCGCCACACCCGCCGCGAGCAGCTCCAGGGCCATCCGTCGCTGTTGATCCAGCGACACCCGCATGCCATAGCCGAACTCGGCGTTGTCCTCAAACAGCGAGTTGCTCCAGGCGGGACCGCGGCCGGCGCTGTTGGTGGTCCAGGGGGTGGTGGGGAGGTTGCCGCCATAGATCGAGCTGCAACCGGTGGCGTTGGCGATCAACAGGCGATCGCCGAACAACTGGCTCAACAACTTCAAAAAGGGCGTTTCACCGCACCCGGCGCAGGCGCCGGAAAACTCGAACAGGGGCTGCTGCAGCTGCTGCTGGCCGATCTTGCGCGGGTTGAGGCCCGCGCGGGGCGCCTCGGCCAGGCCGAGGAAAAAGTCCCAGTTCGCGCGACCCGCCTCCCGCAGCGGGCGCTGGGGGGCCATGGCCAACGCCTTGCGCTTCGGCTCCTGCCGGTCGCGGGCGGGGCACACCTCCACGCAGAGCTGACAGCCGGTGCAATCCTCCACCGCCACCTGAATCGTGAAGCGCTGGCCTGCGAAGTCCGGATCCCGCGCCGGCGCCTCCCGGAAGCCCTCCGGCGCCCCCGCCAGGGCTTCCGCTGGCGCCACCTTCGCCCGAATCACCGCATGGGGGCACACCAGCAGGCACTTGCCGCACTGCACGCAGAGGTCGCTCTCCCACACGGGCACCGCCGCGGCGATGTTGCGCTTCTCATAGCGGGCCGTGCCCGTGGGCCAGGTGCCATCGCAGGGAAGGGCGCTCACCGGCAGGGCATCGCCGCGATGGGCGAGCATCGGAGCGATCACCTCGCGCACGAAAGCGGGCGCCCGGGCGAGCGGCGCGGCCAATGACTGGGCGGGGACGGCATTGGCCGGCGCGGCGGCGGCGGCAGGCGCGGCGGCGGCCCCTTGATCCAAAGCCCGCCAGTCGACGGGGTGCAGGGCCTCCAGGCTGGCGTCCAGGGCCTGGAGGTTCATGCGCACCACCGCGTCCCCCTTTGTCCCGTAGCTGTGGCGAATCGCCTCGCGACTCCGCTCCAGGGCCTCCTCCCGCGGCAGCACGCCACTGACGGCGAAGAACGCCGCCTGCATCACCGTGTTGATCCGGCCCCCCATCCCCGCCTCCCGCGCCACCCGGGCGGCATTCACCTGCCACACCTGCACCCCCAACCGCCGCACCTCCCCGCGCAGCGCCTCCGGCATCTCCCGCCAGGTGAACGCCGGGTCGCCCGGGCTGTTGAGCAGCAGGGTTCCCCCCTCCACCAGGCCATCGAGCACCGGCAAGCGAGAGAGAAAATCCCACTGGTGCACCGCCACCAGAGTGGGCCGTTCGATCAGGTAGGGCGCCTGGATCGGCCGCGGCCCGAAGCGCAGGTGCGACACCGTGACCGAGCCCGATTTCTTGGAGTCGTAGACGAAATACCCCTGGGCATGCAGCGGCGTGTGCTCACCGATGATCTTGATCGTGTTCTTGTTGGCGCCCACCGTGCCATCGCTCCCCAGGCCGTAGAACACCGCCCGCACCTCATCCTCGGCGTCGAGGTGGAAGGCGTTGGCGACGGGCAGGGAGTGATGGGTGAGGTCATCGTCGATGCCGACCGTGAAGTGATTGCGGGGGGTTGGCGCGGAGAGGTTGTCGAAGACGGCCTTGGCCATCGCCGGGGTGAACTCCTTCGACCCCAGCCCGTAGCGCCCGCCGACCACACGGGGCAGCGGCGCCTCCCCCCGCCGCTCCGGCCACCACTCCGCGAGGGCGGTCACCACATCGAGAACCAGCGGCTCCCCGGCGGCGCCGGGCTCCTTGCAGCGATCGAGCACAGCCACCCACCGGGTGCTCGCTGGCAGGGCCGCCACCAGCCAGGAGGCCACCAGCGGACGGAACAGGCGCACCTTCAACACCCCCACGCGCTGTCCCTGCTCCTGGAGCCGGCGGGCGGTGGCCACGGCGGTCTCGCAGGCCGAGCCCATCACCACCACCACCCGCTCCGCCTCCGGATGGCCCGCGTACTCATAAGGCGCATAGACCCGACCGGTGAGCGCCGCGAAACGCTCCATCGCCTCCTTCACCCACCCTCCCGCGGCGTCGTGGAAGGGATTGGCCGCCTCTCGGCCCTGGAAGTAGACATCCGGGTTCTGGGCGGTGCCGCGCAACACTGGACGCTCGGGCGACAGCGCCCGCCGCCGATGGGCGCGAAGCTCCTCCATCGGCAGCAGCGCCCGCAGCGTGTCGTCGCTGAGGTCCTCCACCTTCTGGATCTCGTGGGAGGTGCGGAAGCCATCGAACAGGTGCAGAAACGGCACCCGGCTGGTGAAGGTGGCGCGCGTGGCGATGGCGGCGAAATCCCCCGCCTCCTGCACCGAGGCGGCGGTGAGGATCGCGCAGCCGGTGGCGCGGCAGGCCATGGCGTCGGAGTGATCGCCGAAGATCGACAACCCCTGCGCTGCCAACGCCCGCCCCGCCACGTGCACCACCACCGGCGTCAGCTCCCCCACCCAGCGGTAGAGGTTGGGGATCATCAGCAACAACCCCTGCGACGCCGTGAAGGTCGTCGTCAACGCGCCGGTCTGCAGCGCGCCGTGCACCGTCCCCGCCGCGCCCCCCTCACTCTGCAGCTCCACCACCGAGGGCACGCTCCCCCAGAGATTGGCCTTCCCCTCCGCGCTCCAGGCGTCGGCCCACTCCCCCATCGGCGAGGCGGGCGTGATCGGATAGATGGCGATCACCTCGTTGAGGCGATAGGCCACCCGAGCCACCGCCTCGTTGCCATCCCGGCATTGCAGCGTGGGCATCACGCGGTCTCCGGGGCGTCGTCGACAAGGCTCAGGGCGAACCCCACGTGCACCAGCACCTGATCGCCCACCCGGGCGTCCGGCAGGCAGGCCAGGCTCACCCGCTGGCGCACGCCGCCGAAATCCACCTCGGCCATCCGCCACAACGCCTCGTCGGCGGGCGGGCCGGGCGCCTCGTCGGCGAGCTCGCCTCCGCCCGCCCCCCGCGGCGGATCGCAGGTGATGGAGAGGATCCGGCCGGGGACGGCCAGGCACATGGCGAGGGGCGGGCGCTGCTGTTGTTATACGTCCCGTTCGCTCACCTGTACCGCCCAGGCCTGCCCCAGGGCCAGCCCGCCGTCGTTGGCTGGAACCCGCTCGGCCCAGAGGGGCTCCAAGCCCCCCCGCCGCAGGCCCGCCACGGAGGCCTCCAGCAGGGACCGGTTCTGAAAACACCCCCCCGTCAGGGCCACCCGCCGGCAGCCCGTCCAGCGGGTGGCGGCGCCCGCGCCCCGCATGATCCCCCGCACCAGGGCCCGCTCCACCCGCCAGGCCGCCTCCTCGGCGCTGCCACCCGCCGCGCGATGGTGGAGCAGGGCCCACAGCAGGGGCTCCCAGTCCCACCGCCCCAAGGGCGGGGCGCCGGCCTCGCCAGGGCGCGCGGGGCGCAGGGGCAGGCGCCAGGGCCTCCGCGCTTGGCGCCCCTCCACATTGGGCCCCGCCCCGCCGCCACGGGCCAACCCCCAGCGGGCGGCCGCGCCCTGCCAGCGCAGCCCCCCCTCGCCCTCGTGGCTCAGGGTCTGGGCCAGGCCGAGCAGGGAGGTCACGCCATCGAGGAAGCGGCCCAGGGAGCTGGTGAGGGGCGCGTTGCAGCCGCTGGCGATCGCCGCCCGCAGCAGCGCGCGCTCCCCGGGGCTGAAGGCCTGGAGGGTGGTGGCGGCGCCGGGATGGGTCAGGGCCTCGGGGCCAAGGGCGGTGAGGAGTCCCAGGGCGCAGCGGCGGGGCTCCCGGCTGGCGCGGTCCCCTCCCGGCAGGGGGAAGGGACGCAGGGCGGCCAGCCGCTGCCAGCGCAGCCCTGCCGCCGCCAGCCCCTCGATCCAGAGCAGTTCCCCGCCCCACAGCCGCTCCCCCTCCCCCGCCGTGGCGGGATCCGCCAGGCCGAGACCATCGCAGGCCACCACCAGCAGGGGCGGTTGCTCGCCCCGTTCCGCCAGCACCGCCAGGCCATGGGCCAGGTGGTGCGGGACGGTGGTCAGGGGCAGGCGATGCCGTTCGGCCAGGGCGCGGGTCCAGTGCTGGCTGCCGTAGCCGGGGTGGGCGTCACAGGCCAGGCGGAGCGGGGGCCGCTCGCCCCCCGGCTCGCCTCCCTGCGGACCCTCCGGCACACCCTCCAGGGGCGCGTCCAGGAGCGCGTCGGCGGGCGCGTCCAGGGCGTCCAGGGCGGAGGGGGTGAGGTGGGCGGCGAGGAGGGCCTGCCAGCGGCGTTGCACGGCGGCCTCCGCCAGATCCCCCAGATGGGGCGCCAGCCACAGCCGATCCCCCACCACCAGTCCGGGCGCGGCCTTCCACTCCCCCCCGACGGCCAGCACGGCGCTCCGAGACGCGGCGACGCGGGAGCCGGGCGCCTCGGGATCCGCGACGGGGGCCTCGGCGAGGCGGGGCGACTCGGCGGGGCGAGGGGCCTCGGCGGGGCAAGGCGGCTCGGCGGGGGGAGAGGGCTCAGCGGGGGGAGCGTCGGTGGCGCGGGTCGGCGTTGGCGGGAGCGGGCCGATCCAGGGGAGAGGTTCCGGCACAAAGCCCCGGGCTCGCCGCAGCAACGCCGGCCGGCCGGCCACAACCTGCAGCAGCGAGTCATCCAGCGGCCGCGCGATGGCCAGGGTGTGGGTGAGAAAGCCATCCGCAAGGCCCGCCAGCCGCTCCACAGCCTCCTCGGGCGTGTGGCAAAGGGGCTCGCCGCCTCGGTTGCCGCTGGTGGCCACCAGGGGGCGGTCCAGCGCGCGGGCCAGCAGGTGATGGAGGCCGGAGGCCGGCAGCATCACCCCCAGGCTTGGACTCCCCGGGGCGATCAGCTCCGTGGCCGCCTCCGCTCCCGCGTCCCCCGCTGCCGCACGCGCAGCGGCGCGGAAGCGGCGGCGCAACAGCACGATCGGCGCGGCGGGATGGCGCAGGGCCCGCTCCTCCGCCGCAGACACCTCCACCACCCCCGCCAGCGACCAGGGATCCGCGACAAGCACCGCGAAGGGCTTGCTCGGGCGTCGCTTGCGGCGGTGCAGTCGGGCCACGGCCTCCCCCTGGCGGGCGTCCACCAGCAGCTGGGAGCCCGCCACCCCCTGCAACGCCAGAATCCGCCCCTCCCGCACCAAGCGGCAGGCCTCCTCCAGCGCCGCCTCCCCCTCGGCCCGAAGCTCCCCCGACGGCCCCAGCCAGCGCAAGCGGGGTCCGCAGGCGGGACAGGTGAGCGTCTCGGCGTGGAACCGCCGATCCGCCGGGTCGCTGAACTCCGCGGCGCAGGCCGGGCAGGGGGGGAAGGCGGCGTAGGTGGTGTGGGCGCGACAGAAGGGCAGGGCCGTGGCCACGCTGTAGCGCGGGCCGCAGGCGCAGCAGCTGATGAAGGGATGGCGGTGACGGCGCGAGCGAGGATCGAACAGCTCGGCCAGGCATTGGGGGCAGGGGGCTCGATCGGCCGACAGGCCCGGCGCCACCAGGCTCTCCCCGAGGGGCCCGGGGCGATCGGCGGCGATCACCACCCCCTCCGGCCAGGGGGGAACGGGCGCCGGCAACCAGCGGCTCTGCAGCCGCTCCAGGCGCGCCGCCGCCGGCAGGGCCCCCGGCAGCTCCGCCAGGAACCGCTGCAGCGCGCCGCCGGAACCGCTGAGATCGCCCTGCAGCACGCCGAGGCGATTGCGCAGCTGGCCCCTCAACCCCAATGCCTCCGCCCGGCGCCGCAAGGCGGGTCGCGCCCCCACCCCCTGCACCACCCCCTGGCAGGCGAGCCAGAGGCGGGCCTCTGGCTCGCTGGCTCCGCTTGACCCGCTGGATCCGCTCACCCGCTCAGCCCACCGGCAGGGCGGCGGCGCGGGCGCTCGCGGGCAGGAGGAGCTCCAGAAGGGCGTCAACGCCCGTGCCGCGCCGCGCGGACACCTCCAGCAGCCGGGCCGCCGGAGCCACCTGTTCCACGTTGCGATGGGCCAGGGGGCGGTCGAAGTCCACCGCCTCCGCCAGATCGCTCTTGCTGATCACCACCACGTCGGCGCTGTGGAACAGGGCGGGGTATTTGAGGGGCTTGTCCTCCCCTTCCGTCACCGACAGCAGCACCAGCCGCAGGTCTTCGCCGAGATCAAAGGCGGCGGGGCACACCAGATTGCCCACGTTCTCGATCAGCAACAGATCAACCGCCGTCAAGGGATGGCCGGCCTCCGCCAGGGCCTCCAGCCCCCGGTGCACCATGGCGGCCTCCAGATGGCAGGCCTGGCCGGTGGTGATCTGCACGGCGGGCAAGCCCGCCTCCCGCAGGCGCCGGGCGTCGTTGTCCGTGGCCAGATCCCCCACCAGGGCCGCGAGGCGCAGGCCCGGCGGCGCCAGGGCGGCGAGGCGCTCCAGCAGGGCGGTCTTGCCCGATCCCGGGGAGGAGAGGACATTCACCACCCGCACGCCAGCGGCGCGGAAGTGCTCCCGGTTGTGGGCGGCCAGGTGGTTGTTGCGCGCCAGCAGGCTGTCCTCCAGGCTCACCGGACGGCCCGCGGCGGCGGGGGGAGCTTCAGGAACGGGGGGTTCCCCGCAAGCGCAATGGCCGCACATGACTCGCGGGACAAAGAGTCCATCCACACGGTGGCACGGAACGCCCTGACCCGGGGGCCGCTCAGGGAACCAGCTCCACGGAGACCAGGCTCAAGTCCTGGCCCCGCAGCAGGCGGGCGCTCAACGCGCCGCAGCGGGGGCAGGCGCGGGCGTCCGGGGGCGTGGTGAAGTCCGCGCCGCAGGGGGCGCACCACCAGGTGGCCGGGATCTCCTCGATCGTCAGGGTGGCGTTCGCCGCGAGGGTGTCGGCCAACACCACCTCCGCCGCGAAGCGCAGGGCGTCGGGGTCCACGCCGGCCAGGGTGCCGATGCGCAAACGAATGGCCACAACCTTTTCCGCCCCTTCCGCGGCGGCCACGCTGAGCACCCGCTCGCCGAGGGTTTGCATCAGGCTGAGTTCGTGCATCGCGTCCCGCGCCCCCTCTGATGGAGAGCAAAGACTGGCTCTGGATCCTCCACCCCGCCCTGGCGGTGGGGGTGATCTATCCCCTGATCGGCCTCGTGGCCCGCCTGGGCCTGCAAACCCGGAAGCGGCGGGAGGGAGGCAGCAAGCTTCCCCCCACCACCGGCCGGGAGCACAGCGACCTGGGCCGCTGGCTGGCCCTGGGGGTGGTGGCGATCGTGCTGGTGGCGCTCACCGTGACGATCGCCACCAAGGCCCACCCCGCCCCCTTCGCGGGCGGCGCCCCCCGTGCCGGCCAGCTCCTGCTCGTCCTCGCCGGCACCATCGCCGCCCTGGTGGCCCTCTGGCACGCCACCACCAAAGCGGCGCGCCTCTCCTTCGCCTTGATCACCTGGCTGGGGGTGCTCGCCCTGGGGGCCCAGCCGGAGGTGTTCCGCCGCGGCGACAATCCCCTCAGCCCGGAGTTCTGGAGCTCCCACTACTGGAGCGGCGTGGCGGTGGTGGGGCTGATGTTGTTTTCGCTCGGCGCCCGGCCGGAGATCCTGCGGGAGCTCCGCTGGCGGCGGGTGCATGTGGGGGCGAGCGTGCTGGCGGCGGTGTTGTTCGCGGGGCAGGCGATCAGCGGCAGCCGCGACCTGCTGGAGATCCCGCTCCACTGGCAGAAGCCCGCCCTGGCGGCCTGCGACTGGGAGACGAAAACCTGCCCCGCGCCCCCGGCTGTCGCTCCATCAGCCCCGGAAGTGCCCTTGGCCCCGGCGGCCCCTGTCCCCTGATGGTGCCCTGAGGGGCCCCTCAGGGGCCAACCGTTCGGAACACCCGCACGCAACAAAGCCCGAGCGGTCAAGCTCGGGCTTTTGTCTGCTCAGCCATGGTGCCCTTGATGCGCAAGGGGCGTGACTGCGCGGTCGTCGGATCGTCAAGGGATCTGTGGTTGGGCCGATCGAGAAGATCTCGAGGGCGCCGATCTTCAGTTGTGGGGCGGAGCTGCTGACGCTGGCCACCTGGGGCCAGGGTTCCAGCAGGGTTTCCCTTGCGTCCGGGGCACCTGGAGCCACTTGGGGTCTGGGGCTCTTGAAGCGGCGCATGGAGCGGTCAGCGGGAGCTCAGACGAGGACTGGGCGAGAGCTGAGCCGGGAAACCAGAGATCGCTTGAGAAGTGTTGGAGCAGGGTCCAAACGTCAGTGCGCTCCTGGAACCTGATTGGGTGGCGTGTCGTCCATCCGGCGCCTCCGGGTCGATGACGCCATCGTGGATCCGCAGCCCGGGGGACGGAATCTTCGGCTCGACATTTGTGATGTGTCTTGATCCGCCGACATTTCTCTTGATGAAGAAAAACCGGTCCCGGCGCCATCCCCTCAGGCCGGTTCGAGCGGGAGCTGCCGCCTGGCCGCCGCCAGCCGCGCCCGCACCGCATCCGGGAACCCCGTCCGCGGCGCCTGCCCGCCCGGCCCGGAACCCCTTCCACGCGGCTTGAATGACACCATGCGCCCCGCTCTCCCGCTCCCCCCCTTCCCCTCGCGCTCCCCGACTCCGCCGACTGTCCCGGCCGCCATCGCCGCCCTGGCCCTCGCCTTGGGCGCCTGCGGCAAGGCGCCCTCCTGGCCTGTGCGGGAGCTGGCGCCCAGCCCGGTGCCCCGCCAGAGCGTCGAGGCCGTGGACCGGTGCCGCCAAACCCTGTCGGCGCGCGGCGACCTGCGGCCGGAGGTGGCCACCCCCGCCGATCCCACCAACTTCGGCGAACGAGAGCCGCGCGACGTCTTCGGCCGCCAGGTGCCCCACCAGCCGGCGTTGATCGTGCTGCATGAAACGGTGGTCAGCGAGGCCGACACCCTCCAGCTCTTCCGCACGCCCCATCCCCGGAACGAGGATCAGCTGACCTACCACATGCTCCTTTCCCCCACGGGCGAACGGCTGCGCCTGGTGCCGGACGAGAACCGGGCCTATGGCGCCGGCATGTCGGCCTGGGGCGACATGAGCGTGCGCATCCGGCCCACCTCGGTGGGATCGATCAACAACATCGCCCTCCATCTCAGCCTCGTCACCCCCCCTGACGGCCGTGGCGACAGCCCCGCCCACAGCGGCTACACCGCCGCCCAATACCGCGCCGCCGCCGCCCAGGTGGTGCTCTGGCAGGCCCGCTGGGGCATCCCGCTCAACCGCCTCACGACCCACGCGGCGGTGGATCGCAGCCGCACGCGCAGCGACCCGCGGGCCTTCCGCTGGGATCGCTTCGAGCGGGCCTGGCAGGCCGCCGCCCGCGCCTGTGGCTTCACCGCCTACGACACCGGACGGGCCGCCTCCTGAACGGGGCTCACCCGCAGCCACAGGGGCGAAATGCCGGACGTGAGCCCCCGCCGCTCCGGCCGCACCGGCAGGGGCGTACGCGGATCGATCTCCACCGTGAAGCGCCGCAGGAGCTCACTGAGCACCGCCTTCATCTCAAAGAGGGCGAAGGCCATGCCGATGCAGCGGCGGCTGCCGCCGCCGAAGGGCAGGAAGGTGGAGGGGCTGAAGCTGTTGGCGAGAAAACGTTCCGGGAGGAACTCCTCCGGATCGGCGAACACCTCCTCCCGCCGGTGGGCCAGGAAGATGCACCCCATCACCACGGTGCCCGCCTCCAGCGGATGGCCCCCCAGGGTGAGAGGCGTCTCCAGGCGCCGGGGGAAGGTGATCATGCCCACCGGGTAGATGCGCAGGGTTTCATGGCACACCGCCTGCAGGTACGGCAATCGCAGCAGGGTCGCCAGCTCCACGGGCGCGTCCGGCGCGGTGCGGGCCTCCCGCAGCTCCTCGCGCAGCCGCCGCTGCACCTCCGGCCGGGTGGCCAGCCAGTGGAGCGCCCAGCTCAGGGCCGTGGCGGTGGTTTCATGACCGGCCACCAGCAGGGTCATCAGCTCATCCCGCAGTTCGCCATCGGTCAGGCCCTGGCCCTCCGCATCGCGTGCGTCGAGCAGAAGGCTGAGGATGTCATCCCCCCGCCGCTCGGGATGGGCGCGCCGCTCGGCGATCTCCGCGTACAGCAGATCATCGACGGCCTGTCTCCTGCGCAGGAAGCGGCCCCAGGGGCTGAGGGGGCCGAGATCCTTCTGCAGGGCGCCGACGAAGATCAGCAGCGTGCTCAGCGGTTGGGACGAGGTGTCGAGCAACGTCACCAGGCCCTGCTCCAGCCGTTCCAGGCGCTCCCCCTCCCGCAAGCCGAACACCGCCCGCAAAATCACCCGCATCGAGATGCGCTGCATGGCGCCGCGGGCCGCCACCGGCGCGTCGAGGGGCCAGCCGTCGGCCTCCGCCGCGGTGATGGCGTCGATCACCTCGCCGTAGGAGCGCATCCGCTCCCCGTGGAACGGGGGCATCAGCAGCTGGCGCATGCGGCGATGGGGGTCGTCGCTCAGGCCGATCACCGATTGGGGTCCCAATAAAGGGGAGAAGATCGCGTTGAGCTCGCCCGGCGCGGTGATCGTCGGCCCCTCGTCGTTGCCCAGCATCAGCCGCAGCCCGTCCGGATCGCTGCAGAACACCACGGGCTCGGCGCCAGCGGCGACCTTCAGGGTGAACACATCGCCGTAGGTGGCCGCGCAATCGCGCATCACGGCGTAAGGGGAGCGGATCCACTGGATCAATTGCCGTGGCCCCCAGGTGGCGGGACCCGGAGGGAGAGGCATCAGAACGGGGAAGCTGTCATGAACTTAGGCGCTACACCCTGGCGCGGCCGCCGGGCCGGACCGCTCAATCGGGCGGCTGGGGAAAGGCGCCCTCGCGGGCCAAGGCCCGCAGGAGCCGCTGGCGACCGCGCCGATCGCTCAGGGCCAGGCGCAGCCAGCTCCCGTCCAGGCCGGGGAAGGAGCGGCAATCGCGCGCCAGGATGCGATGGCGGCGTTCCAGGACCAGCCGCAGGGGCTCCAGGGAATGGGGCCCCGTCGAGGTCTGACCGCGCACCAGCAGGAAATTCGCCGCCGAAGGCAGCGGCACCAGACCGGGCACGGCCGCCACCCCCCCGGCCAGGGCCGCCCCCTCGCGCCGCACCCAGTCTCCCACCCGCGCGCACCAGCGGCCATGGGCCGCCGGATCGGCCAGCAGGGCCTCCCCCGCCGCCACGGCCAGTCCGTTGAGGGGCCAGGGATCGCGCCAGCGGGACCAGTGCCGGAGCCGTTCAGGGTGGGCCACGGCGTAGGCCAGGCGCAAGCCGGCCAGCCCGTAGAGCTTGGTGAGGCTGCGGATCACCACCAGGTTCGGGTGGCGGGCCACCAGGGGCAGCAGCGAGTCCTCCTCCCCCCGAGGGCACAGGGGAAGGAAGGCCTCGTCCACGATCAGCAGCCCGGCCCGCTCCAGCAGCGGTTCGAGGGAGGCGCGGCTCCAGAGCTGGCCGGTGGGGTTGTGGGGATTGGTGAGCCAGAGGGCGACGGGCTCCAGCCCGCTGGGCACCTCCAGCGGAAAAGGGGCGGGGAAGCGCTCCCCCCAGCGGAGGGGCAGGGGCCAGGGGCGCCAACGCCCCCCCCAGCAGGCCAGGGCGCGGCCGTAGTCGGCGAAACCGGGCGTCGGCAGCAGGCTCGTGCCCACGGCGGCGGCGTCGCGGGCCGCCCAGGTGAAGAGCTCCGCGGCGCCGTTGCCGGGCAACACCTGCTCCGGCTCCACGGCGTGAAGGCGGGCGATCGTCCCGCGCAGCGCCGTGAACGCGCGATCGGGATAGTCGCGCAGAGGGGAGCCCTCGCCCCCCAGCAGGGCCCGGAGCAGCGGGAGCCGCAGGCGGAGGGGCGGCGCGAAGGGGGCCAGCGAGGCGCTGAGATCGAGAAGCTGGGAGGGGCGACAGCCGAGGCGGCGGGCAATCGCCGCGCGGTTGCCCCCATGGGTGGCGGGAGCCATCGGCGGCAGAGCGGGTGAAAATCCACTAAACAACAACGTGAAAGCATGCTCTTCCCCTCGCGCCCTGTGAGCGTCCCCTTGTGACCGCCGCCCCCGTCAGCCCCCCCAGCCTGGAGCCTGTGATCGCCGCCATCAGCCAGGTGCTGCTGGGCAAAAGCCGCGAGGTGAAGCTGGCCCTGGCCTGCTTGCTGGCGCGCGGACACCTCCTGATTGAAGATCTGCCTGGCACCGGCAAGTCCACCCTGGCGGAGGCCCTGGCCCGCTGCTTTGGCCTGGAATTCCACCGGGTGAGCTTCACCAGCGATCTCCTCCCCGCCGATCTCACCGGCGTCAATGTCTGGGAGGCGGCCCAGAGCCGTTTTCGCTTTCAACCCGGCCCCCTCTTCTGTCAAGTGCTCCTGGCGGACGAGATCAACCGCGCCTCGCCCCGCACCCAGAGCGCTCTGCTGGAGGGCATGGCGGCGGGTCGTGTCAGCGTGGACGGGGTGAGCCACCCCCTCCCGGAGCCCTTCCTGGTGATCGCCACCCAGAACGGTCTCGACCAGGGCGGCACCAACCCCCTGCCCGAATCCCAGCTGGATCGCTTCCTGATGCGCCTCAGCCTCGGCTTTCCCAGCCGGACCGCCGAACGAGCGCTGCTGGAGGGCGAGGCCCTCCAGCCGGAGACGATCACCGGCCGCCTGGGGGCGGCGGATCTGCTCACCCTCCAGCAGGCCTGCCAACGGCAACATTGCGGCGAGGTGCTCGTGGACTACGTGCTCGACCTGCTGGCCCGCAGCCGCCAGCGCGGCATGAGGGGCCATCCGCTCTCCCCGCGGGCGGGATTGGGGCTGCTGGCGGCGGCCCGGGCCTGGTCGCTGCTGGAGGGCCGCGATCATGTCATCCCCGACGATGTGCAGGCCGTGCTGCCCGCGGTGGCGGAACATCGCATGGATGGCGGACAGCCCCGGGGCGATGGCGCGGAGCTGAGCGCGGCGCTGCTCGGCTCCGTGGAAGGCCTGCGTTGAGGAGACCCCCGGCCCTGGCCCATGGACTTGCTGAAGCGCCTCGATCCGCGTCTGCCGCCCCGCCGGGAACCCCGCCTGCGCTTGGGACTGCGCACGCTCTACATCCTGCCCACGGGGCTGGGTTGGCTCTGGCTCGCCGGGGTGGGGCTGCTGCTCGTGGTCGGCGTCCAGACCCAAACCAATGGCCCCCTGCTGCTGGCCTTTCTGATGCTCGGCCTCTGGCTGCTGGCCCTGCACCTCACCCACTTCAACCTGCACGGTTTGGAGTTGGCCTGCGCCCCCCCGTCCTGGGGCTTCGCCGAGGAGACGGTTTCCTATCCGCTGCGCCTGCGCAGCTCCGGGCTCTGTGAAGGGGTTCACCTGCACTGGGTCGACGCTGGCGGAGAGCCGCTTGTGGTGGAGTCGCTGCGGCCCGGCGATCATCAGATCGAGCTGCCCTGGCGCCCTCGCGACCGGGGCGAGGTCCACCCCGGCCGCCTGCGCCTGTCGAGCACGGCCCCCCTGGGACTCTTCGTCTGCTGGAGCGTCTGGCATCCACCCGCCCGCCAATGGATCGCTCCCGCCCGGAAGGCGGGTCCGGTGCGGGAGCTGGGAGATGAGCGGCCGTCCGGGCTGGGGCGTGGCCTGGCGGAACTCCTGGAGGCCGGAGGCGACGACTGGCACGATCTGCGCCCCCGTCGACCGCAGGACAGCCCCAGCCGCCTGGCCTGGAAGCTGTTGGCCCAGGGTCGCGGCCACCAGGTGAAACGATTCGCCACCACGGCCCCGCGGGTCCTGGTGATCGCTGCCGATCCCTCCCTGCCTCGGGAGCTGGCCCTGCAACACCTCAGCGAACGGCTCTGTCGCCTGCACCGCCTCGGGGTGCCCTACGGCCTCCTCTGGCAAGGGGCTGTGGTGGGCCCGGACGAAGGGCTGGCCCATCGGGATCGCTGCCTCCTCCTGCTGGCGGAGGCCCCATGAACCGCCCGCAAAGCGCGGCATGGCTGCAGTGGCTGGCCTTCGGCCTGCTGGCGGCGGGTCTCCTGGCCCTGCGGCCCGTGGATCTGCTGAGCACCCTCGCCATGGTGATCACCCTGCTGACGGGCCTGAAGCTGTGGGAGGCCCGTTCGCTCCAGGAGCGTCGGCTGGTCTGTCTGCTCCAGCTGGTGAGCGCGGGTCTGCAGGCCGCGATGCAGCCGGATCTGGCGGCGAGCATTGTGCAAGGCGCTGCGGTGATGGTGGCGTTGGCGGGCCTTCTGGCCCTCGAGCTCGGCTCCACGGCCCAGTGGGGCGTGCTGCTGCGCCGCAGCGTGGGGGTGGTGCTGGCGGCGTTGCCGCTGGCCCTGGTGTTGTTCCTGCTGGTGCCGCGTCTGCAGCCGATCGGCGTCTTCCCCGGCGGCTGGGGCGCCGCGGCGGTGACCGGGCTCAGCGAGACCCTGGAGCCGGGTCGGATCGCCTCCCTCGCCGACAGCACCGCGCCGGCGGCGCGGGTGTCGTTTGCCTCCGGCGCTCCGCCGCCGCCCCAAGCCCGCTACTGGCGGGTGCTGGTGCATGAGGCGTTCGATGGCCAGCGCTGGAGCGTGACTGACGAGGATCCCACCCGCGAGCTGCTCGCCTGGCGCAACGCGCGCGAAGGCGGAGGCCCTCTCTCGCAGGTGTGGCTCAGCGAAGCGAGCCCCATCGAACGGCTTCCCTGGAATGGGTTCGGCAGCCCGAGCAGCCGCCAGCTGCGCGTCACCCCTCGCGGGGAGCTGACCCACCGTGGCCCGCGGGGGCAGCGCCGCGCTTACGCCATCACGGAGGCGCCGTCCCCTCTGGTCTGGCGGCTGGCCCGTCCCGGTTCCGACCTGCTGACGCTGCCGAGGGGCACCAATCCGCGGCTGGAGGCCCTGGGGGCCAGCTGGGCCTCTGGCCCCCCCCTGGAGCGGGTCCGACGGCTGGAGGGCTGGATGCGGGGTCAACCGTTCCGCTACACCCGCCAACCGGGCCTCTTGCCGGAGAAGGCTCCCTTGGACGCCTTTCTCTTCGAACGTCAGGCGGGCTTCTGCGGCCACTACGCCAGCGCTGTGAGCGCCCTGCTGCGAGCCGCCGGCCTGCCGGCTCGGGTGGTGAGCGGCTATCACGGCGGCAATTGGGTGCAGCCCCTCAGCGGACCCGGCTACCTGGATCTGCGCCAGAGCCATGCCCACGCTTGGAGCGAGGTGTGGATCGAAGGATCGGGGTGGTTGTCGCTGGATCCCAGCGGCTGGTTGGCCGGCGAGGGGTCCAACCCGCCCGCAGCCGCGGCCGCCGGGACGGTCGGCCTGGGGAGGGATCCCCTCCAGTGGCTGGAGCGGCAGTGGTGGGGCCTGGACCTGGCCTGGACCCGGTGGTGGCTGGGCTACGACGCCCGCAGCCAGGAGGCGTTGCTGCAACGCCTCCTGGGGGATCAGCGCGAGGCTCTGGGGTTGATTGTGCTCGGGGCTGTGGCTGTCACCTTGGCCGGTGGCCTGGCCCTGCTGAGGTGGCTGCGACAACGGGGGGAGGGGGATCCCCAGCGGCGGGAGCTCGACCGTTGCCTGCTGGCCTTCGCGCGCCAGGGCTGGATCCCGCGCGCCGGAGAAACCCTCCCCCGGCTCGCGGAGCGGTTGCGGCAACGCTGGCCGGAGCTGGACCCGGAGCTGGGGAACTTCGTGGCCCGGTATGAGGCCCAGCGCTTCGGCGCACCAGCGACGCGGCCCGGGGTGGCCGCCCTGCGTCACAGTCGGCGGCGCCTGCTGCGACGCTGGCGAGAGCTGCCCCGGACGGCAGACCCCCGCGGGGGGAGCTGATCAGCCGCGACGCGCCTGGGAGGGGTTGATCCCGAAGCAGGCTTTGAAATCCCGGCTGAAATGGCCCACATGCACGTAGCCACAGGCTGTGGCCACGTCTGTCACGGAGGGGCGAGGCCCGTCGCCCCGGAAGCGCTCCAAGGCCCGCTTGAGCCGTTGCTCGCGAATCCAGGCCTTGGGGGTGGTGTTCAACCGTTCCCGGAAGGCGTATTGCAGCGCGCGCCTGGAATAGTGGCTTCTGGCCTCCAGATCGCTGAGGCGCAAGGGCTGGTCGAGGTTGGTGTGGATGTCATCCAACAGCGTGTCAAAGCTGTTGCGTCCCGTCCGCTCCCGCCAGCGCTCCAGATCCGCCGGCTCCTCACTCAGCAGCTCGGGATACCGCAGCGCCGCCACGGTGCGATGAACCACGTCGTCCAAACCGAGCAGCGTGGCCAACCGCGGGCCAACAGCCAGGCAGGCGTCGATGTGCCGCAACAGGCCGTGGATGGCCGACGCCGATGGGCGCTCCGGCCCGATCGCGAGCGGGGGGAACACCTCCCGGTCGCGAACGGGGAGGGTCAGGCCACCGGGCAGGCCGGCCATGGCCGCGGCCGCGGCCGCCACCGCCTGGGGGCTGACGGTGAGGGAGGCCAGGCTGTGATGACCGTTGCCGCGTCGAAAGCCGGAGGGGAGCAGGGCGCAACCGTTGGGCACCAGGGACAGCTCTCCCGTCGCGGTCTGGAGATGAAGCCGGCCATGAAAGCAGGCCAAAAGGTGCATGTTGGGGGTGTCTTCCACCAGGAACTCCATGGCGCTGCCGGCGTCGCTGACCAGCCTCATGGTGTTGATGGCAATGGAGCCAATCTGATGGCGAAAATGGCCGCCAGGCTCCAGGCCGCGACACCATTTCAGGGACGCGGATGGTCTCAGAACCTCTCGCAAAGCGTCTGGGTCAAGACACTCGGAATGAGGAACATTATTCAAGACCGGTGGGTAGAAACTATTCATTCATCACCAGAGCCAGCTCATTAAGTAGCTCGATTATTGATCAACACTATCTAAGCAAGTCCGGGCAACCTATGTCATTAAGTTTGGTTGAGACTGCGCTGCGTTTTGCTCGCACTTCCGCTGAAGATCAGAATCAAAAGTCATCCATTTCGCCTTTTTGATTTTGTTGCGCTGACCTCTGCCCGCGCGTCCAGTCGCCGCAGCGCCGCCAAAGTGGCCAGCCGGCGCGGCATCCTGATCGGATCAGAAGCCCAGGCCCAGGATCCGCAACAGGGAGCTGGCGTTGATGATCGGGCCGATGGGTTGCACCGCGTCGGACAGGCTGTCGGTGGCTTTGGCCCAGCGATGTCGATCGACCACCACCACATCCCCCTGCTGCAGCGGCGGGTTCTGCGGGGAGCCGAGGGGGGCGGCGGGACTGAAGCGAATCTCCGCTTGCTTGATCGCCCCGGAGGGCAGCAGTCGCAACAACCTCACATTGGTCTCGCTCGCACGGCGGGTCAGGCCGCCCGCAGACAGCAGGGCCCCGGACAGGGGGCTGTTGGCCTTCACGTTCTGGGTGCCGGGACGGATCACCTCTCCCACCACATTCACCGTGATCGTGTCCGGCGCAAAGGTGGAGGAGGCCACGGCAAGCAGCTCCGGCTCACTGAGGTTGTCCGCCCGCGGAATGCTGATGCTGTCACCGTCGTACAGCAGCGGATTCGTGACAGGACCGGCGCCGGACAGCACGTTCCAGAAATCGAACTGAAGCGTTTTCACCGGGGAGCCAGGCCCCCCCAGACGACGCTGCACGGTCAGGCGTCTCAGGTCGCCATAGGAGGTGAGACCGCCGGCTTTCTGAATTGCCTCCAGGAGGGTGGGAGGACCGCTGGTCTGGATCACCACGCCGCTGTTGGTGTCCGCGCCACCGCTGCTGCTGAGCTGGTTGGCGCCGCCCCGACCGATGCTGTAGAGCCCGGGCCGTTGCACCTCGCCGGAGATGGACACCCGCACCGGGCGGGCCTCCAGCAGATCGAGATAGACGATCGGCCGCCGCAGGATGCGCCCATAGCCCGTCGTGATGCGGGCGCGGGCCTCATCCAGCGTCAGCCCCCACACCGGCACGCTGCCCAAGCGGGGCAGGCTGAGGGTGCCGTCGCTGAGCACCTCCGCCACCGTCTCATAGCCCTGCATCCGGAAGACCGACATCTTCAGGCGATCACCAGGACCCAGGCGATACCGCATGTTTCCGGACAGGGCTGGATCGGTCGCCGGGGTGATCACCTCGGAGCGGATTCCAGGCGCGGCGCCGTACGAGGGTTGAGGCTCTGGACCCGCCTGGGCGCCCGCCAGCGGCAGCCCGAGCAGGGCCGCTCCCGTCGCGGAGATCAACCCCAGCCCCAACCGGCCCTTGCGCGTCGAAGTGCCGATGGTGCCCAGCATGCGCGCCTGTCCTGTCGCGAAAAGCAAAGTTTCCCACGAATTCGGCGTCGCTCTCAGCGGTCTTCCCCCTCTCCAGCCGCCGGATTCCCCTCCTCCGGCTCGCCGCGGCTCAGCCGCAAGGCCCGTTGCCGACACGCCTCCGCCAGGCGATGACGGGCCGGAACGTCATGGATCAGATGCTCGATCGCCTCCAGCCAGTCCTGCGGCTGGTCCCCGAGCAGCAAGCCATCCACCCCGTGGCGGATGAACCCCCGATACGGCGGACGGTCGGAATAGAGCCCGGCGGCGCCACAGCGGGCGGCATCAATGAATTTCACCGGCGCCCTGGCCGCGTTCAGGGGACTCTCCAGCAGGGGGGTGAGCAGCACATCCACCCGGCCCGGACCCGTTTCCGCCAGATAGCTGGGCCATCGCATGGGATGGAGGATGCGCAAGCGGGGCAGGTCGCGGAACTGGCGGTTGATGGACAAATCCCCGAACAAGTCGACATGGGTGTGGGGTTGCCGCTCCTGGAGCCGCCGCAGGAGCTCCCGCAACCAGGCGAACTCCCGTGTGTGCACACTGGTGCCCAGATAGGCCAGTTGCACCCGCGGCCTCTCCTCCAGCAGGCTGGAGTGGGGACGCAGGGGCAACCGCAAAGCGCCGAGAGGGGCGTATCGCGCCTCCAGCACCGGGCTGGTGACCCAGATCTGGTCAAACAGGGCCGGCACGCGGCGTCGCTGCCAGGTGATGCGCTCCCGCACCCGCCGCCGGTAGGCCAGTGGCAACTCCTCCAGCAGCGTTGGATCGAGCAGGTCATCATCCATGAGATAGAGCAGACGCACCCCGGCCCGACGGGCTGCGGACAAGACGCGCAACCAGCTCCGCGGCAGATAACGCACCACCACCACCTGGCCCGCGTCCCGCAGGATTCGGGGCACCTCCTCCGCCGGCGCCACCGCCGAATCCAACTCCAGAAGTCGCCCCCCCAGCCGCTCCAGGGGACCCCGCAGGAAATGATCCAGGGTGGACCCGGCCCCCTGATGGAGAACGACAACACACTGACCCTGCTCCCTGATGGAAAGGCCGGGCAGTTCGGTTGGCGGCTTCCCGTATCTCACGAAACGAGACTACTGGAGGGAAGATTTGAAAACGTCGGTGGGTAGCGCTTCAGGCTCTGGCATGGAACAAAAAACCCCTAGCCTGTTCAGCGGTGATCTCTCCTGCCAACGCTGTTTCGGACATGGGCACTATTCAGCCTATTTTCTCTCGCCCGCCCACTTCCGCGGCGTCGCGTCCTGGGTGGGGGCGGTGCGAGCCCGCTCCTATCGCCAGGTCTCTCCCCACGGCCCGGCCAAAATCGATCTCGATGGACGGGATGACCACTACTGGCATCTGTTGATCCTGGATCATCTGCGGGGCACCCTGGCCGGATCGTTGCGCCTGGGCCTCTCCGCGTGGCATCAGCCCCCATGGGATGGGAGCCGCTCCTATCTGGAGCACTGCTACCCGGGATTGGATCTTGACTTTCGGCGGCGGGGCGCAACCTACGCGGAGATCGGCCGCACCTTCGTGGCCTCCCCCTACCAGCGCACGAGCCCGGTGTTGTTGATGCTGCTGCGCGCCATGGTGAGCATCCCCCTGGCCACCGGCCATCCTCAACTCCTGGGCATGGTGGCCTACAACCACTTCCAGCACAGCCCGCCCCTGCGCCGCCGGTTCCTTGGCGAGCTCCTCCAGCCCCCGTTCCGGGCCGACCTGACCGTGCCCCCCCCCCGCCATCCCTTTCCCGACCACCCCCCATCGGCGGTGATCGCTGGCGCCAGCCGGGCCGAGACCCTGAGCGAGCTGGAGCGCTCGCTGGAGCAAACCTTTCAGGAACCCTTTCGCGTGCCCCTGCTGTTGAAGAAGTACATGGCGTTTGGCAATGCGCGCGTGGTGGGGGTGTCTCTGGCGAGAGATTTCAATCAGATCTGCGAAATCCTGATGCACTGCGACCTGGCTGGCTTGTTGCCCCACCAACGACGGGTGCTGGTGGTGGACGATCTGCGGCCCGTATGGGAAGACGCCCTCAGATGATCATCTCGATCGAGATCTTGCGGCGGGCATACAGCTCGCGGATGTGATCGGAAAGGGCGGTCTGGTTCGGGAAGGCGCTGGGATCGATCGGTGACCCCTCCTGGCAGAGGATCGTGGCCTGGGGCCCCAGCAGCCGGCTCAGGATCAGGGCGAAGGGGCGATAGCGGAGCTCCTCCTCGCGGCGTGGGAAGCCGCGGTAGGTGGTGAACCAGGGAACGATCAAGGCGCCGCCGCGGCGCCCCAGCACATGCAAGCTTCCCGACACCCGCTGGGTGATGGGGGTGACCAGGGAGCCGCTGGGGAAGAGAAACAACCGACCGCGCTCCTCCATCAGCCGCAGCAGACGGCGCAGCCCCTCCACCCGGGACTGGCCGCAGAGATGGTCCAGATGGATGTGGCCATAGTTTTGGGCACTGGCGGCGAAGAAGGGAAGCAGCCAGCGGAGGTGGCGGGCCGCGGTGGTCATGCTGCAGTCACGGAACCAGCCCTGCACCAGGAGCACGTCCAACGGATGGCCGTGGTTGGCGATGTGCACCTGCGGCCGGGCGATGGGCTCCAGCCGGCGGTCCATGAGCACCGTGACCCCCAACCCCCGCAGCACCTGTTGCGATCCCCGCTCAAGCAGACGGCGGGCCGTCTCCCGCGCCCCGATCGCCAACGCCAGCAACTGCAGGTAATAGGTGGCGAAGCCTTGAAGCAGGCTCAACAGCCGCAGCAGGATCCGCCCCAGCCCGGGACGGGGCCCGATGGCATGGATCGCCAGCTCCGGAGACACGCTGAAGGTCTGCGCGAAAGGGAAAAAGCCATCGAAATTGCCATTGATCTGGGTCGTGTCGATCAGATGGACGTAAAAGCGGCGGAACAGCTCGCGGTCGGAGGGCTCTGGCGACTCCCAGAAGGTGTCCAGCGCCTGCTGATCCGTGAGCCCCGGCAGGTTGTAGAAGGTGCGACCCATCACCTTGGTGGGCACCGCGTGATAAAGGGCCTGGAGGCCCACGGTGCTGTTGATGGTGACCACCGCCTTGGCCCGCTTGAGGACCGGGCCGAGGGGAGCGTCATGGAAGTAGAGAACGCGCCCCTCAACGCCATAACGGCGCGCCACGTCCCGGATCACCGCTCCGTAGTGGTTGTAGCCCCGATCACGGGGATGGTGCTTGAACGCCAGGCGATCCCCCGGGGGCGCGTGGCGGGCGAAGGAGGCGACCAGCTCCGTGATGAAGGGAACCATGCCGGAATAATCCGAGCCCAGGCTCACCTGGGAATCGCTCGAAACCTGGAGGGGGACCAGCACGAAAGGGGTGCCGTCGAGCAGCAGGCGCCGCACCCGCCGCTCGCTCAGCCGATAGAGGTGCTTGCGGATCAGCCCCCACACCTGAGACACCAGATAAGACGGCCTCGGCTGCAGCTTGTGGGGCCCCGCGATGATCGGATAGGACGTGAAGGCGTGCTGGATGAACGTCGGCATCTTCCAAATCTTTCGCCAGCGGTGTCCCGCGTCCCGTCGCGCCTGGGGAATGACCTCAACCGGTGGCAGGGCCCGGTAGAACGCGACCGGTTTGTTCAGATTGGAGCGGGCGTTGACCCGCTCCAGCTCCAGGCTCACATAATTGGGGCGAATATAACCCAGTTCAAATACCCAGGCCTCAATTCGAAATGGCAACACACCTTCTGAATTCATTTGTCTCACCAGCTCAATCGCCAGGCGATGGGGATCAATAAAATCTCCATACATGAAGAGATGTCTGATGCCTCGCTCCAGGATCAAAGCGCACAAAAATGGCTGAAACTCCTGCATTGGCTCAGCGAAAGCAATGCGCTGATGGGGCGTGAAGCCAAATTCATGAAGGGGGAAACTCACCTTGGTGACAGGCACACCCCGCTGTTCCAGGTGGTGAGCAAAACGCGAAAAGAATACCCCGAGTGGACCCATCAGGAGGAGAACCGGGCCAAGAATGGGAATGCTTTTCACCCGCAAGCTCTTCCTTGACAGTTCTTTGCTTTCGAGTTTAACGCCTGGTTTCACGCCGTCTGTGAGGGAGGATACGCTCTCTCCACTTACCCCAGTGCCGGAACAGCCACCGCCACCACGTCAGGGGCTGAGGGGCTTCCCGCCGCCAGTCGGCGAGTTCCGCAATCGCCTCTTCCGGCTCGATGAAGTATCCGCTGTGGCGACTGACGTAACGGGGATAGGCCACAAGCGCGGCAAAGACCAGCGCGTCGAGGCTGAGGCGCCGACCGCGGCGGGGACAGACCAGCTGATCCCGCGTCAGGCCCCAGCCCGCGTAGAACGGCAACCCCCAGGTGTGCACCTCCACGCCGCGCAACAGGGCCTCGAAGCCCGCCAAGGAGGTCAGCACGTGCACGGCGTCCACCTGCGGATAGAGCGGCTCGATGGCCCCCGTGCGGACGATCTCATCGCACCAGAGTCGCAGCTCCGCCTCCGCGCCGCCCCCCTGGCGCAGACCGGCCACCACGTCGGGATGGGGTTTGTAGACCAGCCAGGCCTCGGGCTCGGCCCGGCGCACGGCCCGCAGCAGCTCCAGGTTGGTCCGCAGGGCCGGAGCGCCATGGACGATGGAGGCATCGGTCTCCACCTGTCCGGGAACCAGCACCACGCGCCGGGCGTGCTCGGGCCTGTGCCAGGGGAGCGCCGGCAGGTTGTACTTGGTGATGGCGGCGGCCAGAAGCTGGGACCTCAGCGCCGCGCCCCGCCGCAGCTCCGCCTCGCTGAACGGGTGGTGGGCCAGAAGGAACTCCAGATCACTGCTGGCGCTGGCGTCGTAGTAAAGGCCGCGGCGATCCACCACCCAGGAGATCGGCGCGATCAGATTGGCCCCGAGGCCCACGGATCGCAGGAAGCCATCCTCCACCCGCAGCAGGGACACCGCCGGGGTCTGGCGCTTTCGGCGCTCCACCCCCCGGCCCGGATCCCGGCCCCAGATGACCAGCCCCTCCGCCTCCGGGCCGGGCCGGGCCTCCCGGCCGCGAAAGCGCAGGGTTGATCCCCGCAAAAAGCGGCGCAGGATCGGCCGTTTCCACGGCTTGAAACCAAAGGCCTCGATGCGGGCCGGCATCTCGCGCTGCCGTCGTCGCTGCAGACCGACCCGCCGAATGAGGGTTTCCGGGGGGCAGGGGCCCGGATGGTGGGGATCGAGGTAGCGCGGATAGGCGATCAGCGCGGCATGCGCCAGCCGCTCCAGGGAGGGCCGGTGGTCACGCCGTCGCGAGGGCGGGGGCTGCTGATCGTGGGTGAGGCCCCAACCCGCGTAAAACGGCATGCCGAAGCAATGGACCGGACGTCCCCAGAGCAGAGCCTCGAACCCCAGCTGGGAGGTGACCACGTAGACCGCTTCCGCAGCCTCCAGCAGCGCGGCGGGGTGCCCCCCGTCGCCCCGGATCTCCAGACGCGGATCGGGCGGCGCCAGGCGCTCCAGGTAGCCCCGCTTGCGGCCTGCCGCCACATCGGGATGGATCTTCAGCACGACGCGGCAGGACGGATGGTTGTCCAGGGCGGCCGCGAGCATGCGATGGAAGCTGCCCTCGTCCGCCAGGCCGCCGGCGATGGAAAGGTCCCCTCGGGTCTGGTCGACCACCAGCACAAAGGGTTGGCGGGGCGGGGCCGTGTCCCGGACGCCGTTGTACTTGCTCACCCGCTCCCGTCTCCAGAGCTGGCACAGGGCGGCGGCGCGCTCGCTCTCCAGCGGCGACAGGGGGTCACCGATCAACGCTTCCAGGCGGCTGGGAGCCGTGGCGTCGTAGTAGATGCCCAGATCGTCCACCACCACGGACCAGGGCGCGCTGGTGTCGCCCAGGCCCAGGGAGCGCAGAAAGCCGTCCTCGCAACGCCAGAGGGGCAGCCCTCGGGCGCGGGCGATGGCTTCGGCCGTTCGGGCAGAGGGTTTGCGCCCCCAGGCCAGGACTGCCGTCAGGTCCGCCCGGCGACACGCCGCCTGTCCCGTCACCAGAACTGCGGGCGCCAGCAGGGCGGCGAGGGTGGGAATGCGAGCCATGCCCCGGGAGGGGACGCCCAGCACCGCTCCTCGGGTGGCAAGGGGGGTCACGACGGGGGCCGGTGGCGAATCCGCCATAGTCGAGCACAGCCGTGGAGTCGCCCGCTTGGCCAACCGCGCCACCCCAGGAGCCGAGGAGAACCGGACAGGCGTGGTGCGCCGGCGTGAGCTCCTGATCCCCATCTCCGTGCCAGGGGCCTCACAGGAACGGCTGTCCGCCTACCTGGCCCTGGTGGACCGACCACTCACCGCGCTCCTGGCCCGGGAGCGCCTGCGGCCCGAAGGCCCCGGCCACTGGACCTACCGCTCCAACCCCCATCGCGTGCTGCATCTGGAGGTGGTTCCCACCCTGGCCCTGGCGGCCCGCTGGGAGGATGGGAGGCTGCGGGTGGGCAGCACGGGGTGTCGGCTGGCAGGCCTGGGGGGCTGGGGCGACCGGCTCGGCTTCCGCCTCAAGGCCACCTTGGAACCGGCCCGGGACGCCGTGGCGGGCTGGGCCGAAGTGGGGCTCGACTCCCCCCTCCTGAACGCGCCGGGAGCCAGGGGGCTGGCGGGTCTGGCCTTGGAGAACGTGCTGGATCGCATGGAGCGCCGCTTGAGCCGCGGGTTTCTGAGGGATGCGGCGGCCTGGCTCCGTGAAGACGGCTCCGATCAGGGGGGAGGGGGCTAAAATAGTCTCTTAACTTTTGACCATGGCCTTTGGAACCTCCGGCCAGCCGACTTCGACTGGATCGCGAAGCCGGTGGTAAATCCACCAGCCGACGCGATGGTTTGCGGCGGCTGAGCGGCTGGCAGGTGCAGTGGCGCGTTGTGGATGCTCTCGTGTACCGAGAGTTGCGCACGAGAGTCAGCGATGTCAAAGGTGGCTTTTTGGGTGTGCTGATGCAACCCTTGGGATTGATCATCATCTGGATGGTGTTTCTCGTTGCCATCAACGCCCATCGCGGTGGCAGCTTGAATCCGGTTTTATTTCTTGCTTCGGGGATTGTTCTCTTCACGGTCTTCAGTCAGATCGTCAATCGAAGCATCAATTCCATGGAAGCCAATGAAGCCCTATTATTTTACAAACCCGTCAAGCCAATAGACACCATCATTGCGCGAACAATCTGCGAGGGAGGACTCTACGCCTGCTGCTTGATCGTGATCTGCGTCGCCACATGGATCGCCATCGATCAAGTTTACATGCATGATATTGGCCTGTTCTTCTTCACCCTTCTACTTGCCGCCTTGATCGGCTTCTCCGTCGGGCTGATGTTCATGACAGCGGCTCACTTGTTCCCAAGCTTCAAGCAGACAGCCTTGTGGGTCCCGCGGATTCTCTGGTTTCTTTCTGGCGTCCCCTTTCGCTATTGGATCTTCCCACCATGGACCAAGGTGTTTTTCATCTGGAATCCGATGATGCATGTTATCGAGCTTAATCGAAGGTCAATGAATATGGACTACTTCACCCCTGATGCCAACCTCGAATTTGCCGTACTCAGCACGGTCATTCTTCTGACACTTTCCCTCTGGATCTACTACAATAATGAACGAAAGCTTCTCACCTTGTAAGATAGACCTTAAGCGATTTCGCTCCGATGGACCACATCCGCTTCATTCCTTTCCATTTCAGCCCTCAGAAAAGCGCCATCGCATCACCCCCTTGATCCATGATTAAAGTCAATAATCTCACCAAGAGTTTTTACTATCAGGGGATCAAAACCACCATCTTCAAAGATCTAAGTTTTAACATTAATACAGGAGAATCAATTGCGATTTTGGGTGCTAATGGAGCCGGAAAAAGCACCTTGCTCCGAATCCTGGGGGGCATTGATCTCCCCGACAGTGGAACCATAGAAACAGATCGAACCATCTCCTGGCCCGTCGGCCTGGTCGGCGGATTTCAAGGCAGCTTAACTGGGCGAGAAAATGTCACTTTTGTCAGTCGAATTTACGCCGAAAAACGAAATGTGCCCGAAAAAGTTCGCTATGTTGAAGAATTTGCAGAACTCGGTGTCTATTTTGATCGCCCCTTCAAAACCTATTCCAGCGGGATGCGTTCCCGGGTCGCTTTTGGCTTATCCATGGCCTTTGATTTTGATGTTTATCTCATCGATGAAGTCACAGCGGCTGGAGACCAACGCTTTCGAGAAAAAAGCAAACGCGTGCTTCAAGACCGCAAGAACAAGTCCGATTTTCTGATGGTTGACCACAACCTCTGGGGCCTCAAGTTGCACTGTGATCGTGCGTTTATCCTCGATGGTGGTAAGATTGAAGAATTCTCCGACCTCGATGAGGCAGTAGCTGTCCACACCGATCGACTGCTGTCAGCCCCCGCAAATCAACACGCTGAGCAGTAATTTGATGATCTCCATCCTTCAAGAGCCGGGCGACTGCGGGGAAACGTTCTTCCATTCTTCTCCCCTTGAGGCTGTCTCAACATGATTGGCGTTGATGACTTTAACCCTATGAATCGCTTCCTTCTTCGGAAGGATCAGCATGAGGAGGTTGCTCCGGAACTCGATCCAACGAAAGTTGATCAAAAAGTTGTTCCAATTAAACCACCCAAGGTCAAACCCGCTCATTTTTGGAGAATCTCGGTAACTCAGCTGATGCTGGTTCCCATTGCGATCTCGGGAATTTATTTCTATAGCATTGCTCGTGATCGCTACGTTACCAGATCTGATTTTGTTATCCGAAAAGCCGAAGAAGCAGGCCTTACTGATCCAGGCACAGGCTTGGCCGGCCTCCTCGCGCGAGGCAATCAGCTCTCATTGGAAGATGCTCGCTTTTTGAAAACCTACCTGCAATCCCCTCAAGTTCTTGCAGATCTAACGCGTACCTTTGACTTGGACAAGGCTTATGCACAAAAAGGATCCGATCCCTTCGCCGGGATCAAACCAAATCTTTCCAATGAAAAGCGACTGAAGTTTTTCAAAAAACAAGTGGCTGTAACTCTGGATGAGTTATCAGGAGCCATCGTGCTGCGCACCGTTGGACTGGACCCTAAGGCCTCCTATGACCTCAACCGTTTCATGCTGGCCAAGAGCGAGCATTTTGTGAATCAGCTGAACCAAGACATCAGCCAAAAGCAGAAAGGTTTTGCCGAGGAGGAGTTGATACGTGCCCGCTCTATCCTGAATCAGGCCAAGAATCGCTTACTGATTTATCAAGAATCCAATGCTGTTATCGACCCCAAAAGTGAAGCGGAACTCGCCAGTCAAACGATCAGCAAACTGCAAGAGAAGTTGGTTGATCTGCGGGTTGAGTTGGCAACGCTAAGACGCCAATTCAAAGATCCCGCTGAGCCCGAAGTGGCCGCCATCGAAGATCAGGTTCGTGAACTTGAGCAACAAATTCAAAAAGAAAGGAAGTCCGCTGTCTCCCGCCAGGGAAGAAATCTGACCCGAAAAGCAGCCGATATGTTGAAACTTGAATCGGATGTGGCTTTTGCCACAGATTCTTACAAGCTAGCCTTGACGGCTGTGGAGAAGGCAAGGGTGGAGAGCAAGCGCCAACAAAAATTCATGGCGTTACTATCGGCCCCACAACGTCCCGAAGACCCACAAAATGACTGGAGAAGTAAGGGTTTCTTCGCCGTGGTGGCCGCTTGTGCCGTGGGTCTCAGTCTCGGTAAATTCGTCCTCGGCATGCAGGCTAGTCATCGCCAGTGAATTGGCTCCGTCGCTGGTCTGGAGTGCGCACCCGGCAGGATTGGGCTTGGCTGCCTGATCAGCCGCGACCCTCCTTGACGCTGCGCCAAGCCGTTCGGCCGGGGTGGTACACCTTGACGATTCGGATCAAGACGGAGCAGCTGCGCTGCTTTGGATTGTTGAATGGAGCCCAGGGACGGGTGCTCGTGAATGGCAAGCGCCGTCGGCGCGTGGTGCGGATCAGCAAAGGACATCAACTCTGTCGATTTGAACTCATTGGCCTCAACGGCCAAGCTGTGATTTCAGAATTGCGACTGGTGCCGCAGCCCTTCTGTCGAATCAAGCAGATGGTGGCAAAAAAGCTGTACCGACTTCATCCTGCGTATAGCAAAGAAAGTCTGCAACAACAATCATTCCGACAGCAATGGTGTGATTACAACCGACTTCTTTCACGAAAGTTATTTCCCTTGGTTGGCTATGACGAATGGATTGAACGTGTTGAATCTCCTCATCTTCTTGAAGACAAACGTGAGGTTTCATCCCCCGCACTGCCTGATTCCAACGAACCCGATCCAGTCAACTTCACGATTTGGATCTGGGGTAATCGCGATAATGAGCAACATTGTGAGCTTTCAGTCCACAGTCTCAACAACCAAGCACCAGGCCCCTATCGGCTGTTGATGTCGGATCACCAACTCGAGCCCGGCGACACAACAACATGGGTTGTTCTGCTGCAGGTGGGGGACCAACTGCCACCACATGCGCTCAGAAAGCTCGCCGCTGTCGTCCAAAATCATCCCGACGCCTCGGCCATTTATGCGGATGAAGATCGCATCAGCGAAACAGGGCGCCGCTACGCGCCACAATTCAAGCCGGCCTGGAATCCCGACCTTTTGTACAGCGATGCCGCGTACTCCCACAGCTGGGCCATCCGCGGTGACCACTGCCTTCGCGCCTGCCAGGCACTCAGTGATGCAGGTGCAAATCTATCACTTTATTCCTTCATACTTGAAGTAACAGCGAGCTGTCGAGCGGATCAGATTTTCCACCTCCCGGAGATCCTTTATCATCATCTGCCGAAAGCTCAAGCAGAACGATCCACACCCCAGACCGCCGCGACGCTGCAGACCTTTTTCGCTCGTCATGGCACGCCTCTTCGGGTCACCTTTCACCAGAATCGCGGCCACGTCGTGCACTGGCCTCTTCCCGATCCACCTCCGCTGGTCAGCGTGATCATCCCCACCCGAGATCATGGGGATCTACTCCGCTGCTGCCTGACGTCCCTGCGTGAACATGGCGCAGGGAATCCACCAACGGAAATCATCCTGATCGATAACGGCAGTAGTGAACAGAAAACCCTGGACTATCTTGCTGAGCTGGAGAAGCAGGCGGGTTTTCAGCTCTTGCGTCGACCCGGGCCCTTCAATTTTTCGGCATTGAACAATGAAGCAGTCGGCTTGGCCAAGGGCGAATTGATCGCCTTTTTGAATAATGACGTGGAAGCGGTCCATGGTGGATGGTTGTCCACCATGGCCGCTCATGCCCTGCGTCCGGAGATTGGCGCTGTCGGCGCCAAACTTTTATTCGACGATGGCACCATTCAACATGCTGGTATCCTTCTAGGCATTGGTGGCATTGCGGGTCATGCACACAAATATCTGGATTCCAACGCCGATGGCTACCAAATGAGATTACAGTTTGCTCATAATGTGAGTGCCGTTACAGCGGCAACCCTCGTGATCCGCCGCACGCTATTCCTGGAAGTAGGGGGATTTGACGCGGAGAATTTCGCCGTCAATTACAACGATGTTGACCTTTGTTTGCGGTTGCTGCAGGCTGGTTACCGCAACCTCTATTGCCCTGATGCTGTCTTACTGCATCATGAATCCAAAAGCCGGGGTGCCCCGACAGAACGGGCAGCCCACAACCAATGGCAACGCGAACGTCAGGCGATGATCCAGCGGTGGGGTGATCTGCTCACCGCAGACCCCAACTACAGTCCCCACCTCAGCCTCGTTGAAGAAAACCTTTCTCTGGCTTTGCGGTCCCATGCCGTTGGTGCCCGCACATCGCGACCATCCTCCTTGTCTTGATGCCTCTCAATCTCACAGGTCAGCCGCTGATCGATCGTGCTGACTTTCCCGAACTTCTGGCCTCAGGACATTTCGGTCGTTGGAGCAAGGAAGCCAGCGCTCTTCACGATCACGGGTATTGCGTCCTGAATCTGGCGACCCCTTCGTTTCTCGATGGTCTTGAGGACGTCATTCGGTCCTTGGAGCCGCTGCTCGCTGAGCCGCTCAGCCTCTGGGAGCAGGGCGAAGGCTCACCCCCTCGGCTCCAGGATGGCTGGTTGCAGCATGCCTCCATCCGCGGTCTGGCGCTGGAGCCTGTCGTTCTGGATCTTCTGAGCACGGTCTATGGACGGGAGCCTTTTGCTTTCCAAACCCTCAACTTTGCCGTTGGTAGCGAGCAGCCATATCACAGCGATGCCATTCATTTCCATAGCTATCCCCTAGGGTTCATGTGTGGTGTCTGGATCGCACTTCGCGATGTCGAAAACGAAAGTGGACCACTAATTTATTATCCCGGCAGCCACCGACTCCCCTATCTGAGCGCCCAGTCCTTGGGCCTGGATCCGGTCCAGGTCGCCGCCGAGCCTCACCCGCAGCGCTTCTTTCAAGATCACTGGCATGCGGCCGTTCAAAGTGGAGGTTTTCCCCTGACCCGCTTTCTGGCCAAACGCGGCGAGGTGTTGATCTGGCATGCCAACCTTCTCCATGGAGGCGAACCGGTTCAATCCCGCTCCTGCCGTCGCTGGAGTCAAGTGATTCACTACTTTTTCTCAGATTGTCTCTACACGACTCCACTGTGCAGTTTTGGCGCCGCCGACGGAGGCCCCTTCCTCCGCAACCCGTTCGATATTGAAACTGGACATCCGAGATACACCAAGCAAGAATGGGCCAACCTCGGCCTCAGCGCTCCCCAGAGGTCTCCTCTGGCGTCCTCCCCATCAGCATGATCATGCCAAATCTCTGGAAGAAATTGGTGGCAGGTCCTCGTCAAGAGTCGGACCATGACGCCAAGTTGCTACGGGGAGGGATCGAATTGATTACTCCATCATTGATAGCGGGCTGGGCGTATCACCCCCATCACGCCCTCAGTGATGTGCGGCTGCTGTCCGGCCCCCATCTCCTGGCCCATGGACGCATCCAGGATCCACGACCCGACGTTGAAGACCATTTGCGGAGGGAAGGGCGGTTCGGCTTTCAACTGGAGATTCCCGCAGATCTTCCCCTGTCACGCCTGGAGTCAGCCCCGCAAATCCTGGCCCTTTCCGCCGATGGCAGCCAACGCTTTCCCCTGTCCTACATCGGTGCGCGGTCCAGCACCCAAAGGCGTCTGTTGGCGGCCTTGGATCCAGAGCGACGCGGCTTGCGCGGGCATTTTGATGGGCTCACCCCGGATGGCGGGACGCTTCATGGCTGGTGTTACAAGGCGGGCGAGCGGGAGCCGGCCAAGGTGTGGTTGCAGGCACGGGACCTGCCGCCGCGAGAATTGATCTGTCAGCAGTTGCGGCCGGGCATGGCCAATCAGGGCCACGTCGAGGCCTGCGGCTTCCGTCTGGCGATCGCCGAGTGGCCGGAAGCGGCTGGCGCGAGCGTCTGGGCGACCTTCGACCCCGAGGGGTTGTTGCGGTTGCCGCAGGCCTCGCCGGTGCAGCTTCCACCCCCAGAGATCCTGGAGGCCACCTTGTTGGTGCGGGAGCGTGAGCCGGACGCCTTCGCCGCCTCCGCCCTGGGGGTCTCCCTGGCTCCAACGGAGCGACAAGCGGAGCACTGGCAGGCCCTGGACGGATTTCGTCGGTATCTGGACAGTCTGGAGGGCGAGCTCGACCGCCAGGAGCAGATTCGGCTCCGGCCGCCGCGCCCCAGAAGTCTCTGGGGCCGTCTGCTGGGGTCCAACCGTTAGGGCAACCGTTAAGGCGTCCAGAACCTTCTCAACAAGCGAGCCGAGCGCCCTTGGCGCCCTTGATTGGCCCTCGTCTGGGGCGTCCCCGCGATGGCCGTGGCGGGAGGCGAGGGCAACACCTCCACAGAGACGGCTTGGGCGGGAATCATGGGCTGTGTGGTCTGAACCAGCAAGCGGGACATCAGTGATTGGGCACGCTGCAACTGCTGGTGTTGCGCGGCGATGAGAGCATCCCCAGCCTGCCCTTGAAGAAAGATCTGCTCCAACTCCTCATGCAGATGATGGAGTTGATCCGTCAGGCGCCGCGTTTCCTCGAAGGCCTGGCCGTTCGTGTCCTGCAAAGCCTGGACCCGGGCCTGAAGATCAGCTTCCGTGACCCGAGCCTGCCGCAGCGTTTCTTCCCGCTGCTGGCGAGCCCGATCCCGTTCGCCCCTGAGCGACTCCTTATCCGCCTCCAGAGCGGCGATGCGCCTGGTCTGGCCGGCCATGGTGTCCTCCAGCTGGCGGAGGAGGATGCCGTGGTCCCGCTCGACCTGCTCACGGCGGTCCCGCTCACCGCGAAGGTGGTCGAGCTGAAGGCCCATCGCCTCCGAGTCCTCGCGCATCCGCTGGTTCTCCCTCTCCAGCAGGCCAACCCTGTCGAGCAAACGAACCTCCGCGTCCCGAGCCTGTCGGGCCTCCTGCTCATAAGAAGCCAGCTGGAACTGGAGATCGGCCTCTCGGGCGAGCACTGCCGCGTTCTCTCGCTCCAAGGCCTCCCTTCGGCCCTCTAAAGCCTCCGTTCGGCCCTCCAAGTCCGCCCGCGCCTGAAGCAAGGCCTCCCGTTCCGTCTCCAGGGCAACC
>VGQX01000002.1 GCA_016882305.1 Cyanobacteria bacterium K_Offshore_surface_m2_239 | reverse complement strand
GCCATCGTTTTGGGGGGTCTGCCGTTGAAGTCCTCCGAGCTTCCCCCCCCGGAACGTCTCACCCCACCAGCGCAGTGGCGCGAGCTGCGCGAGTCCCCCTCCAGCGAGCCCCTGCGCAAGCTGTTGTCCGATGTGACGCGCTGGCGCTATGGCCAAAAGGCGCACCTGGAAAGCTCTCTGGAGGCCCTGAAGCTTTGGGATGAGCAGGAGCCGCCGTCCCTCCTCTCCGTTGAGGAGCTGTCTTTGCCCGAGGGCTACGGACTCCGGCTCTGTTTCGTCCTTGGCGCCGTTCCGCTTCCCCGCTGGGAGGCCTGCCAGGAGCGACTGGGTCGATTCTTTGGTCCGGGCCTGCGAGCCGAGCTGGTTCCTCTGCCGGACAACCGCCTCGCCCTGACCCTCAGCCCCCGGCCAGTGGCTCCGGACGCCCCCTCGTCCGCCTCCTCTTCTCCCCTCTCCTCCACGTGAGCTCCGATCTCTCCATCCTCGCGGCGGACGCGTCGCGGGTGTCCGTGCTCAGCGAGGCGCTGCCTTACATCCAGCGCTTTGCCGGTCGCCAGGTGGTGGTCAAATACGGCGGGGCGGCCATGGTGGAGGAAGGGCTGCGCGACGCCGTCTTCCGCGATCTGGCGTTGTTGGCCTGCGTCGGGGTGCGCCCGGTGGTCGTGCACGGCGGCGGGCCGGAGATCAATCACTGGCTCCATCGGTTGCGGATCGAGCCTTGCTTCCGCGACGGACTGCGGGTCACCGACGCCGACACAATGGATGTGGTGGAGATGGTGCTGGTCGGCCGCGTCAACAAGCAGATCGTCAATGGCCTCAATCAGGTGGGCGGCCGGGCGGTGGGGTTGAGTGGCTCTGACGGCTCCCTCGTGTCCGCCCGCTCCCTCGGGGAGCGCTTTGGCCTGGTGGGTGACGTGGCCGGCGTCAATCCCGCCGTTCTCGCCCCGCTGTTGGAGGCGGGGTACATCCCCGTGATCTCCAGCGTGGCGCCCGATCACCTCGGGCGGATGCACAACATCAACGCGGACACGGTGGCCGGAGAGCTGGCGGCGGCCCTGCAGGCGGAGAAGCTGATTCTGCTCACCGACACCACTGGCATCCTGCGGGATCGAAACGATCCGGGCAGCCTCATTCGCCAGGTCACCTTGAACGAGGCCCGCGGCTTGATCGCCGAAGGGGTGGTGCAGGGCGGCATGACACCGAAGACGGAATGCTGCATCCGGGCCCTTGCCCAAGGGGTGACCGCCGCCCACATCGTTGATGGCCGGGTGCCGCACGCGCTACTGCTGGAAGTTTTCACCGATGCGGGGATCGGCACCATGGTGGTGGGCCGCCATCAGCCGGTGCCGGCCTGAGGACGTCATGGCCAGCAGCGCCTCCGATCCCCTCGCGGCCGCCCTGGCCGAGGCCCGGGCGGCCATCGACCGGGGCCATTACGCCCGAGCGGTGGCGCTGCTCGAACCCTTTTGCGAGGCGCATCCGGCCACCCGGTCCCCCGGCGACAGCCTGAGGTTGCTCCTCGTGACGGCGTGGATGGGCCTGGGGGAGGGGGAGCGAGCCGCGAGCTGCTGCCGCGCTCTCCTCGGCAGTTCAGATCCGCGACGTCGCGCCGAAGCGCGCGATCTGTTGCGGGTGCTTGAGGCTCCCGCCCTGCGGCGGCCGCGCGACTGGTCGCTCACCCTGCCGCGGCTGGATCAGGCGCCGCCCCTGGAGGGGCTGGCCACAGGGCCGCGTCGCTCGTCGGCCGCACGGGCCAACGCGGTGCCGCCTCCCCCCCCCGTGGGGCCCACGCGGAGTCCGCGTGGCTTTGTGGCGATCGTGGTGGGCCTGCTGGTGGTCTGGTTGTTGAGCAACCTGCTCTCCGGTTGCATGCGGGTGGAGACGGAGTTGGCCTTCGCCGGTCCCGGACGGGTGCGTCTGCGCCATCATCTCGAGGCCGTGGCGGGAGCGCCGCTGCCCTTCCAGGAGGCGCTGGCCACCGCGCTCGTCGCGGCGGAGCCGGCCACTCTGGTGATCGCCAATGGCCCCGCCACGGATTTGACCAGCCCAGTGCTCACTCTGGCGGAAGCGGAGACCAGCCTGGTTGACACCTTGCGGCTCACCGCCGCCCAGGCGGGGTCGACTCTGCCGGATCCTCTCCTGGAGCTCCAGGAAACCAACTGGCTGCTCGGCGTGCGGCAGCACCTCCGCATTCGTCTGGATCTGCGCTCCCTCCCCGCCCTGCCTGGATTGCGGCTCAGCCTCCGCTTCACCCCGCTGGCCCGGGGCGCCATTCAAAGCGCCAGTCCCCTGGAGGTGCGGCCGGCCGAGGGGGGCAGGGCGTTGATCTGGCCGCTGCGGCCGGGAGCGATCAATGCCCTGGAGATTCGCGGCTGGCGCTGGAATCCTCTTGGCCTTGGCGCCCTGGCCATCCTGGCGGGTCTGGTGCTGGTGGTGCAGCTGCAGCGGATGCGGGTGCGGCTCGGGATGGGCTTGCCGGAGCTGCCCGAATAGGCGCCGCCCCAAGCGCCTGTCCTCCAGCGGACCTCACAGCTGGAGGGGGTCGGGATCGATCGCCAGGGAGACCTCCCGATGGAGCAGCCGGCGCAGCTCCTCTTCCGGGGGGAGGGGCAAGGGCGATTCGGCCGGACCGTGCAGCAGGATCTGCCAGCGGCTGCGTCCCGCCACCCGGGCCACCGGCGCTGGTGCCGGGCCGATCAAGAACCACCCTGCGGCCGCTCCTCCCGAACGCAGCCGCTCCGCCAAGGCCGTGGCGGAGGTGGCGGTGGCGCTGGCGGACGGACCGGCGAGACGCAACAAGCAGGCCCGGCTGAACGGCACCAGGCCGGCGTTGCGCCGCAGTGCGGCCTCCTCCGTCAGAAACCGCCCGTAACGCCCGTCCACCAGATGACGGATGACGGGATGGTCGGGGGAGTAGGTCTGCACGAGCACCTCGCCCGGTCGCTCGCCGCGGCCCGCGCGGCCCGCCAGCTGAAACAGCAATTGCAGGCACTGTTCGCCAGCGCGGAGGTCGGGCCGATGCAGGAGGCCGTCAGCGGCCAGCACCGCCGCCAGGGTGACGCTGGGCAGATCCATCCCCTTGGCGAGCATCTGGGTGCCCACGAGAACGTCGGCCTGTCCATCCCGAAAGGCGTCCAACACGCGCCGATGGCCGTCTCGTCCCCGGGTGGTGTCCGCGTCGAAGCGCAGCACCCGCAGTCCCTCCAAGTCCTCCTCCAGCCGTTCCATCACCCGTTGGGTGCCCGCGCCGAACGGTTTGAAGGCGGAGGAGCCGCACTGGGGGCAGCGGCTTGCCAGCGCCTGGCGGTGGTCGCACCAGTGGCAGCGGAGCCACTCCTCGCCGCCGCGGCGACGATGCACCGTGAGCGCAACGTCACAGTGAGGGCATTGGACGACGGTGCCGCAGCTTCGACAGCTGAGGAAACTGCGATATCCGCGTCGCGGCACGAGAACAACCGCCTGCTCCCCCCGCTCGCGCAGGACCGTCAGGCGATCCAGCAGGGGGCGACTGAGCAGACGGCGGTGTCCCTCCGCCAACTCCTGGCGCATGTCCACCACGCGCACGGCGGGCAACGGCCGCTCACCGATGCGCTCCGGCAGGGTCAGCAGCGCCATGGAGCCCATGGCTGGCTGCACCCTCAGCCAGCTCTCCAGGGAGGGGGTGGCGCTGCCCAGAAGGAGTTGGCTGCCTTCCAGGCGGCAACGGAGACGGGCCACCTCCCGGGCGTGATAGCAGGGCATCGGGCTCTCCTGCTTCCAGGACGCGTCATGCTCCTCATCCAGCACGATCAGTCCAAGCGGCGCGAGGGGGAGAAAGATCGCGGAGCGCGTGCCCACCACCACTCGGGGCCCATCACCGCGGGCCGCGGCTCGACAGGCCCGCCAGCAGGCGATCCGCTCCCGTTCCGTCAGGCCGCTGTGGTACTCAAGGATGGTGGGTCCGAAGCGCTGGCGGGCTCGATCGAGCAACTGGGGCACCAGGCCGATCTCCGGGGTGAGCATCAGCACACAGCGGCCGTGGTCCAGGTGATGGGCCGCCACCCGCAGATAGACCTCCGTCTTCCCGGCGCCGGTCACGCCCCAGAGCAGGGTCTCCTGGCCCGCCGGGGCCGCCAGCAACGCGCTCACCGCCGCCGCTTGGGCGGGCGTCAGCCCGGGTTCGGGAGGCCGCGGGTCGAGCGGTGTCCCCGCTGTTCCCCCATCCGGCGGGGGCGTGGACCGGGAGATCGCCTGGCGGCGGAGCAGGCCCCGCGTCTCCAGGTTCCGCACCACCCCCCGTCCGAATCCGTCCGCTTCGATGAGATCGCGCAACAGGCGCTGCCCGCCTCGGGCGTCCAGATGGTCCAGGAGTTGCCGTTGTCGTCGTGGCAGGGGGGGCGTGTCGGGTCGAGGCTGCTCGGTGCGTTGGATCAGCAGCTGCTGCCGGCCCGTGGCCGAGCCCCTGGCGGGACGGGCTCCGAGCCAGCCAGGCGGCAGCACGCTCCGGAGGGTGCGGAAGGCGCTGGTGTGGCACTGGCGAGCCACCTCGGTGATCAGACGCTGCCAATCCGGATGCACGGCGGCATGTTCCAGGGCCGCCAGAACCGGTTGGAGCGCCTTGTCCGCCACGTTGGCGGGGCAGTGGTTCAGGGCCGCCACCACCAGGCCGCCATGGGGCCGACCTTGGAGCCGCACCCGCACCAGATCACCGGGCGCCAGAGGAAGACCGTCCGGATTGGAATAGGTGAACACACGCCCTTCCCGACCCGCCTCCAGCCACACCTCCACCCATTCGGGGGGGGGGAGGAGGGCGTTGGCGGCGGCGGGATCCGTTCCGGCCGCTGGGGTGTCGGCGGCTGCCAGACCGGGAGGCAAGGATTCTTGCAAACGTCTCACACCATTCCTAATATGAAGAGAGCCAGTCCGAGAGGTTGACGATCAGCCAGGCAGTGTTCGGCGCAAGGAAGGGACTCTGCGTCCCCCCATCATCGACTCCGATGACCTCCCACCCCTTGTCACCTGTCCTGGCCGCACCCCCGTCGCGCTGTTCGCTGCTCACCGCTCGCGGTTCCGCAGCCGTCATCACCAACCTTTCGGCGTTCGCCTTGTCTTCCCCCTGACGTCGTCGCAGACGCCTGATCCTCGCGTCCCCAGCCACATGACCCCTTGGCGCCAGAGCCAAGCGGGTGGGATGCTTTTTTGTTCTCCTGTCCAGTTCCCTCTCCGTCCCTTCGCCCGCCCGCCGATGAGCCCAACCTCCACACCCACTCCCGCGGTTGATCTGGTCACCTCCACGGATCGGGAGCGGGACGGCCTTGAGCTGGCCGTCAGCCCGGCGCAGGCCTCGGAGGCGGTGGAAGCCCCTGCCCTGGTGATGGAGCCGGGCTCTGACGCCTCGGTGGCTTCAGAGGATCATCCCGCAGCCCCGCCGGTTCCCCAGGCGGTGGTCTCCGCGAGTCCCGGCGCGAGCAAGCCGAAGGCGAAGGCCAAAGCCAAGGCCAAACCCAAGGCGAAAGCTCCCAAGGCCGGCGCGGCGGATGAGGTTGGTCTGGGGGACGATGCGTTGGGTGAAGCGGCGGATGCTCTCCTGGAGGGCGCGGATCTGCCCGAAGGGGATGCGCTGTCGCCTCTGGATGAGAAGGCTGAGGGCAAGGATGGTCGATCAGCCAAAGCGTTGGCCAGCATCAAAATAGGTCCCAAAGGCGTCTACACGGAAGATTCCATTCGGGTCTATCTGCAGGAGATCGGTCGAATCCGTCTGCTGAGACCTGACGAAGAGATCGAATTGGCACGAAAGATTGCTGATCTTCTGCAGCTGGAGGAGCTGGCCGCCCAATTTGAATCCGACCATGGCCGCCAGCCGGATAACAAGGAATGGGCCACCTTGGTGGACATGCCACCCATCAAGTTCCGTCGACGCCTGATGCTGGGTCGCAGAGCCAAGGAGAAGATGGTGCAATCCAACTTGCGGCTTGTGGTGTCGATTGCGAAAAAATACATGAACCGTGGATTGTCTTTCCAGGATCTCATCCAGGAAGGAAGTTTGGGCTTGATTCGTGCAGCCGAGAAATTTGATCACGAGAAAGGATATAAGTTCTCCACGTATGCCACCTGGTGGATCCGCCAGGCGATCACCCGGGCTATTGCGGATCAAAGCCGCACCATTCGTCTTCCTGTGCACTTGTACGAAACAATTTCCCGAATTAAAAAGACCACGAAAACGCTCTCCCAGGAGTTTGGACGCAAACCGACGGAAGAGGAAATTGCGGAAAGCATGGAAATGACGATTGAAAAGTTGCGTTTTATTGCTAAGTCGGCCCAGCTGCCCATCTCGTTGGAGACACCAATCGGCAAGGAAGAAGATTCCCGGCTGGGGGACTTCATTGAGGCTGATATTGAAAATCCGGAGCAGGATGTGGCCAAGAATCTGCTGCGGGAGGATTTGGAGGGCGTCCTGGCTACTCTCAGCCCTCGGGAGCGGGATGTCCTTCGTCTCCGTTATGGCCTGGATGATGGTCGGATGAAGACCTTGGAAGAGATTGGTCAAATTTTTGATGTCACCCGTGAGCGTATTCGTCAGATTGAGGCCAAGGCGCTGCGCAAGCTCAGGCATCCCAACCGTAACAGTGTGCTGAAGGAGTACATTAAATAAATCGTTAGGTGATCTCTTGAAACGGGTGATTGCTCCCAGGCAGGAGCTGTCTAAATTGTCGATTGTCCTACCCACATACAACGAACGAGATAACGTTATTCCAATAGCGGAACAGCTATTGGGCTTGGCTGATGACTATAATCTTGAGATCATCTTTGTCGATGATGATTCGCAGGACGGCACCGCCGATGTCGTCCGCGATTTGGCTCGATTTCATCCAGAGGTGAGGCTGATCCGGCGGGTCGGACGCGCGGGCTTGTCCAGCGCCATCAAAGAGGGAATTCTCGATGCCACGGGAGATCTCGTGGTGGTGATGGACTGCGACGGCCAGCATGAGCCGGCGACGGTGTTGTCCGCTCTAAAGAAGTTGCAAGAGACAGGCGCTGATCTTCTCATCGGCAGTCGTTTTCATCGAGAGGCCAAGATCCAAGGGCTCAGTCCCAAGCGTGAACGCAACTCAACCTGGGCGAATGCGGTCGCCCGCTTCAGCCTGCCGCGTTATCGGCAATTGACCGATTATATGAGTGGCTTTTTTGTGTGTCGTCCTCAGGTTGTTCTGCCGTACGTCAGGCAGATTGATGTGAGTGGATTTAAGTTTCTTTATGAACTATTGGCCATTAGTGGCGGTCGCTTGAAGGTGGGAGAAGTGCCTTTGCAATTTCAGCCTCGCATCAGCGGTGAATCAAAGCTCAATCTTGCGGTCGTCTGGGATCTGGGCATTTCCATTGTTCATACCCTTCTTTTGCGCAGCGTGCCTCGAAGGGCCATCAGCTTCGCCTTGGTGGGCGCTACTGGGATTGCCACCCATTTGTTGATCTATTTTCTGTCGCGTCATTTTTTGGGAGCAAGCTTCGAAGTGGCGCAAACTTGTGCTGTTGTCGTTGCAGCCTCCACCAACTTCCTGATTAACAATGTGCTGACATTCCGCACCCAGCAGTTGAAGGGTTGGCGACTTCTGTTTGGATTGATGCGCTTTTTGTTGGTGACCTCGATGGGGATGGTGGCCAATGTCGGTGTTTCTTCCTCCCTCTACCATCAGGCCTCTGGTCAGCCACTGTTGGCCATGTTTGCTGGAATTGCCGTTGATTTCGTTTGGAAATACGCGGCTTCCTCCAAGTTCGTTTGGAATACACCCTGACGACTCCCCAGGCTAGGCTAGATTCTTAAAATTTGCTCTTCCTCCCCTGAGCCAAGCTTCCGGACTCCGCTCTGCCGCGGATTCTTCAGCCACCCGCTCACCCCTGTTGCTCGCCCTTTCGCTGCTGGGGTTGTTCCTCCTTTGTTGGCTGGCTTTTTTCAATGGTCTGGGATCCCTCGGGCTGATGGACAAGACCGAGGCCCTCTTCGTGGAAGTGGGCCAGCAGATGCTCACGCGCAACGATTGGGTCACCCCCTGGTGGAATGGCGAACACTTCTTCGACTATCCGGTCTGGGGGTATTGGATGGTCGCCCTTTCGTTTCGTCTGTTTGGCCTTTCCCCATGGGCGGCCCGCCTGCCGGTGGCTGTGGCCGCCAGCGCTGTGGTGGTGGCCGTCTTCGCCTTGATCCTTCACTGGGGGGGGAAGCGGGAGCCGCGCTGGGAGCGCTGGGGTAGGGCGGCGGCGGCGGCCGGGGTCCTGGCCACCTCTCCGGGGTGGATCGGCTGGGGGCGCACCTCCACCACGGACATGTTCCTCTCCAGTGCCATCAGCCTGGCCCTGTTGTCCTTTCTCTTGGCCCATCACGAAGCGCCCCGCTCCCGTCTGGCTGCCCTGGGTCGCATGGGGCTGGCGATCTTCTGCGCTGTGGCCGTTTTGGCGAAAGGCCCCGTCGGCGTGGTGCTGCCCGTGTTGGTGGTGACGGCTTTTCTTGTCCTCACCGGGCAATGGCGATCCTGGATGCACCCCTTCCGCCTCACGGCGATGGCGGCCTTGTTTCTCGGGGTCTGCATGCCCTGGTATGCCGAGGCCACGCGGCTGAATGGCGCCGCGTTTCTCTGGGGTTTCCTCGGCTTCAGCAATCTGCAGCGTTTCACTCAGGTCATCTATGACCATCCCGGCCCTCCCTGGTTTTATCTGCCCTGGGTGCTGATCCTTCTGCTGCCCTGGTCCCTCTTCCTCCCCGGCGCGATCCTGCGGCTGCGGTTCTGGCGATGGTCGCGCTGGCGTACTGGCGGCCAGCCCAGCTCCCCGGCGTCAACCACGGGGTTGTTCCTGCTGTTGTGGCTTGCGATCCCCCTGGCCTTTTTCTCCGCGGCCGCCACCAAGTTGCCGGGCTACATCCTGCCGATCGTCCCCGCCGGAGCCCTGCTGGTGAGCTTGGCGTTCTGGCCGCTTCCCGGTCGGTCCGCCTCCGCGGAACTCCAAGCGAGGACGTCAGATGGCTGGCAGCGGGGCGCCGCTGGTGTGGAAGTCATCCTGCTGGCGCTGATGGCGGTGGCCGCGGCCCTGGCTCCCCGCTGGGTCGCCACTGATCCGGCTCATCCCACCTTCGCCGCCGCTCTGGCGGGATCCGGACTCCCCCTTGTGCTGGCCGTTCTCCTGGCCCTGACCAGCGCATTCCTCGGGCTAGCCCTGCTGCGGACGAGGGAGGGCCGCTGGGTGTGGTTGATCAATGTCAGCGGTTTTCTGGCGATTCTCGCTCTGGTGGTCGCCCCTTTGGCTCCTGTCATCGATCGGGAGCGGTTGTGGCCCATTCGCCAGCTCGCCCGCCAGGCCCGCGACCTGGCGCGCGCGGAGGAACCGCTCTGGGTGGTGGGCACCAAGCGGTACAGCGTCCTGTTCTACGGCGGTGAGACGGCAGCCTTCGTCTCCGGGCGCGAGAGCTTGGAGGATCGCCTCCAGGAGGATCCCACCAGCCTCCAGCTGGGGCCCACCAGCCAGACCGCGCGCCTGTTCGGGGATCGGCGCCACCTGGAGGCCCTGGACTGGCCCGCCTCCAGCGTGCGACGCCTGGCCCGCCTCGGCCAGCAGGAGCTCTGGCGCGTCCGCCTTCCCAACGCCACCCGCCAGGACCCGCTGTGAAGCCCCACGTTCTGCCCCGCGACTGGGTGATCGTCACCCTGTGCCTTGTTGTTCTCTTCGGCCTCGGCCATCTGGTGACCGCCAGCGACGAGGCTCCCCCCCTCGACCATGCCGCCCTCAATGGGTTGGGCCAGCTGCTGGCTGGTCCTGTGGCCTTTGTCTTGCTTCAGGTGTATCGCCTCAGTGGCGTCGGCTTCACGGCGGTGCTGGTGGCCGTGGCTCTTGTTTTTCTTGTCTTGAAGCGCTGGTGGAATGATCTGAAGCTGCTCGTGATGGCCACCGCTGGCATCCTCGGGATCGTGGACCTCTGGCTCAAGCCGTTTTTTGATCGGGCGCGTCCCCATGCCAAATTGCTGGTGGTGGACGGACGCAGCTTCCCCAGTGGCCATGCGGCCGGATCCATTGCCTTTTATTTCGCCATGGTGGCCATCCTTTCCCTTCACTATCCCCACCTGCGCCGCCCCTTGCTTCTGGGGGCCTCGCTCTGGGTGGCCATGGTGTGGGTGAGCACCCTGATCGCTCGCGCCCACTGGCCCTCCGATCTGGTGGCGGGGGGGGCGGCAGGGCTGGCCTGGCTCACCATTTGCCTCGTGTTCTGGCGCCCGGGGGTGCGGCCATGACCGCGGCGTCGATCCAGCGACTGGATGATTTGCGCGGCTTCCGCAGCGCTCCCTCCCTGACCCCCGAGCAGCGAGAGCGCCTTCGGGCGGAGCTGCGTCAGCGGTTGGTCGCTTGCGACTGGTGCACCATCGGCATCATGGCTCCCTCCAGCGCGGCTGCCTTGGAGGCCCTGCGATCCTTTGAACGGGCCCTGGGTTGGCCTCCCCTGGAGGCTGACAGCCTGGAGGCGTCCAACGGTCCGGTGTTCCTCAAGGGCCATCAGCGGAACGCCTCGCTGCGCGCCCGCGAGGAGGCAGGCCTTGGCGAAGGCCTGCTGATCACCGGCCACAGCGACGTCGCCTCCCCGGCTGCGGACACCTGGGGCCCCCTGCCCCTTGATCTCTTTGCCGACGCTCCTCCGGCCTCCAGTCCCGAGGAGGGCGATGGGACCACCGCTCTTTAGGCTGGTCAGCTGTGAATGGGCAGGATCCCCTGCCAGACCATCCCGCCGATGAACGGATCTCCCCTGCGCATCGCCTCCCGCCGCAGCCAACTGGCGATGGTGCAGACCCATTGGGTCCGCGATGCTCTCCTTCAGGCTCATCCTGACTTGGAGATCCGCATCGAAGCCATGGCCACCCAGGGGGACAAGATCCTCGATGTGGCCTTGGCCAAGATCGGCGACAAGGGCTTGTTCACCAAGGAGCTGGAGGCGCAGATGCTCGTGGACCGGGCGGACATCGCCGTCCACAGCCTGAAGGACCTGCCCACCCAGCTGCCGGAAGGCTTGATGTTGGGATGCGTCACCGAGCGGGAAGACCCCGCCGACGCCCTGGTGGTGCATGACAAGCATCGGGACAAGACCCTGGACACCCTTCCCGAAGGCAGTGTGGTCGGAACCAGCTCACTGCGGCGCCTGGCCCAGCTGCGTCATCACTTCCCCCATCTCACCTTCAAGGATGTGCGCGGCAACGTCATCACCCGGCTCGAGAAGCTCGATGCCGGAGAGTTTGATTGCTTGATCCTCGCCGCGGCGGGCTTGACCCGGCTCGGGCTGGCGACACGCATCCATCAGCTGATCGATCCCTCCATCTCCCTCCATGCCGTGGGGCAGGGGGCTCTGGGCATCGAATGTCGCCAGGGGGATCAGGCGGTGCTGGACACCCTTCAAGTGCTGCGGCACCTTCCCACCACGCGGCGCTGCCTGGCCGAGCGGGCCTTCCTGCGGGCGTTGGAGGGAGGCTGCCAAGTGCCCATCGGCGTGAACAGCCGTCTGGAAGGCGACACCCTTGTCCTCACAGGCATGGTCGCCAGCCTGGATGGCCAGCGCTTGATTCGGGATGAGGCGCGGGGAGATCAGAAGGATCCGGAGTCCATCGGCGTGGCGTTGGCGGAAGCCCTGCGCCGTCAGGGGGCGACGGCCATCCTGGAGGAGATCTTTGCAAGCGTCCGCCCCGGAAGCTGAGTCGGCGGCAGCCTCCGCTCCGCGGCGGCCGACGGGAGAGTCCAGCCCCTTCCAATGGGGGCTTGTGGGCTGGGCCGCTCTTGTGGGCACCCTCACCGGTCTGGCCATCGTCGGTTTTCATGAGCTGTTCGGTTTCATCAACAATTTCCTCTACGGCCCCTTTGTGGAGGGCCTGCTGGTGATCGGCCGTTCCCCTGTGGCCGCCAGCTTGGCCGACGGGGGCCTGGACCTGCCCCCACTGGCCCCGGAGGCCGGCACGCCGCTCAAATCCATGGTGCAGCTCGGGCTGGATGGCCTCGGCTGGCTCGCCTCCTCCCCTCCACCCGCTGTTCCGGAGCCGCAAAGTCCTCCGGCGGACACCCTTGCCGACTGGTTGACCCTCTGGCCCGTGTTTGTGGTGCCCACCTTGGGAGGGCTGGCCGTGGGAGTGTTGCGCTGGCTGGCCGGGTCCATCGGTCCTGGGATCCCCAGCCTGCTGGCCATGGCCGACGGCGCCGCCGTTTCAGCGCCACGTCTGCCTCTGCTGCGCCTGGTCGCCGCCTCCCTCAGCCTGGGGAGCGGCGCCTCCCTCGGTCCTGAGGGGCCCAGCGTGGAAAGCGGGGGCAACCTCGGGCTGTGGGTCGCCAGCCGGGCCGGTCTCACGCCCCAGTCGCAGAAGGCCCTGGTGGCAGCAGGGATTGCGGCGGGATTGGCGGCGGGGTTCAAGGCGCCGATCGCCGGGGTGTTCTTCGCCTTTGAAGGCAGCTTCAACGCCATTCAAAGCCGGTCCAGCCTGCGGGCGGTGCTGGTGGCGGCGGTGGCGTCCACCCTCGTCACGCAGTTGGTGCTCGGGGATTCCCCCATCCTTCGCCTGCCGGCCTACGACGTGCGCTCCCCCTTGGAGCTGCCCCTTTATCTGGGGCTTGGCGTGGTGGCGAGCTTGCTCTCCCTGGCCCTGGTGCGACTAATGGCCCTCGGCCGCCACCCCCGGGTGAACAACCTGATCCATCAACTCCCCCCGGGTCTGGCCACCGCCCTCGGCGGGGCGGCTGTCGGCGGGCTCGCCCTTCTCTTCCCGGAGGTCTTGGGCGTTGGCTACGACACGATCGAGAGCCTGCTGGGTCAGGACGATGCCATCCCGCTGTTGACCCTTCTCGTGGTCATGGCGGTGAAATTGCTGGCCACCACTCTCAGCAACGCCTGTGGTTTTGTCGGCGGTGGCTTCGCCCCGGCGCTCTTCCTGGGTGCTGTGCTGGGCAACGTGTACGGGCAGGTGTTGGGGGAGGCCGGGTTGCATTTGCCGGTGGCGGAGCCGCCGGCATACGCCATGGTGGGCATGGCCGCCGTGCTGGCGGGAAGCGCGCGGGCACCGATCACCTCCTTGCTCCTGTTGTTTGAGCTCACCCGCGACATCCGAATCGTGCTCCCCCTGATGGCCGCGGCTGGCCTGAGCGCGGCTTTGGTGGAGCGCTGGCAGGGCATTCGGGCGGCTGATTTACTGGGACGCGACGGGGTGGAAGAGCGCCGTCGCGCCGTGCTGGCCTCCGTCTCGGTGCTGGAAGCGCTGGAACCGGAGGCTCCGCTGGTGCTGCCCGCCTCGACCGCCACCGCCGCAGCCCTCAACCTTTTGATTGACGTCCATGGCCACTGCCTCCTCGTGGCTGAACAGGGCAGGATGGTTGGATTGATCAACCTGGCGGATCTGCAGCGCGGCCTGCAGCGGGAGAGGGAACGGTCGGCGGATGGGCAGCCGTGCGGCTCGACCCTCAGAGATTGCCTGCGGTCGGAACTGGTGTGGCTTCCAGGCCAAGCGAACCTTTGCCAGCTGGAGGATCAGCTGTTGCCCGGGGGGTTGCGCCAGGTTCCCGTATTTGCGGTCTCCGGGGAGGGGGAGGCCCTTCTTCCCCAGGGTGTGCCGCGCGGCGGCCTGCCGGAGGAAAGCTTGCTGGGCCTGGCGAGTCGGGACGGGCTGGCACGCGCCGCAGCTCGTCGCCTTCAGTTGAACGCCTCCGACACCTGAGGCACAAGGGCCTCAGCCACGGGATCCGCCTCGGAGAGCAGCCTCAAGATCCGCTGGAGATCGAGCTCGGACAGCTCTCCATCATCACCCCACTTCAGCGCTGTGCTGTTGAGCTGATCAACGATCATTGCGGGTCTGGCGGCCAGGTCATCGTTCAAGGTTTTTGAGAAATCGGACATGGGAGGCACGGGGAGGTATGGCCCGGCAAACAAATGTTCGAAAGACCTTAAGGGGCCTTGCCGTTCGCGCGGAAGGGCTTTATTGGGATCTGCAGAATCTTTTCCAATCGCGGAATCCCGTCCCTGGATTGCCTCTCTGTCACTGGGGCGAACAAGAGCGTCGGCCTTCGGTCTGGACGATCTTCAAACTGGCACGGGGTCGGGTGGATGGCCCTGGTCCGCCTTTGGAGAGCCGTCCGGAGACGCCCCGCCCCCCCCTCCTCCAGGGCCTTGTTCAGCAGGTGCGGGCCCGGGTCGCGCGGAGGAAAATCACGGCCCTGCCTTGGCGGTAAGGTTGAGGGACCCTCTGGCATCGTTGCCTTTTCGCTGTCGTTCTCTGCCGTTACGTCACGGCTGGTTCCGCGGCGCTGATCGAGGAAGACCCGCCTGTTGGGGGTAATGATTCGCAAGGGCGTTTTCCGCCTGTCTTGTCTCGAACTGACGGAGCGATTCACCTCTGTCAACGCTCGATGACGAGGCTGGACGACCCCAGGGTTGCTCAGGATGGAAAGATCCACCGATCGCGCGTCAGGCTGCGCAGGCGTCCTGCCGCCGCTTTGCTGCGAATTCACTGCCTGCCAGCACCTCCTTCTCCACTGGATCAGCGATCGGCCTGCCAAGAGCCTCGGGGGCACCGGGCACGAGAGGGAGAGCCATCACCGGGATACCGACGGCCCGGCAGAGGCGTTGCATGACCCATGGGGATAGGGGTAGCCGCTCTCCGTCAACACCTCTCTGTAGTTGGACATGGGCGAGATTTTGTGTTGGACAGATGGTAAAGTGGTCTGAAGGCATTAAGGCCGGCACTGAACTTCAAGAAGGCCAATCACGTCAACAAGAAGGCCAATCACGTCAAGCCCTCGATGCCATGACAACGACACCTGCAGCGACAGCCACAACTACAGCAACAGATGCATTGGTGGATCTATCGATGGAATCAAATAAATTTGTTTGTTTCACTGGCGTCAAAGCCTGAGGGCTCATGTTTGACCAGAATCCGAATGGACGCTTCTTGCCTTTACTTCGAGAGTTGCAGGCCAAGGGGGCAACTGCCGAGTTGTTGGCACTGATTAAGCATCTCAAGAAAGCGGGGTATCCCAAATCAATTCTCCGAGCCTTTGAGTTGGGATGCTCTTGTGAGTCCCCCGTTCACCCTTACCGTTATGACTGCGAAGATGCAGTTCGACATCTTGGCCAAATCGTCCCTTCTCCCCGCGTCAGCGTCATCGTTGTTGTTTATGATTCCGCTGACCACCTGGAACATCTGCTCCAGACACTGCAATGCCAAAGCTATACAAACTATGAGCTTATCATTGTCAATAATGGTGAGGAAGATCTGTCTGGGTTGCTTTCTTCTTGGCCTGGATCAATCCAGCTGATCGAGGCAGCCAACCCTGGCTTTGCTGAAGCGAATAACATTGGCTTGGAAAAGGTGACAGGAGATGTCTTGTTGCTGTTGAATCCAGATACCGAACTGCAAACGGAAACAATCAAGGAATTAGTTCATGCTTTAGAAATAGATTCCACGGCGGCAGCTGCCATCCCTTTGATTTATTTTAGCCGACCTTTTTACAAATTGTCCGTGACAAATATAGGCACGGGATATTTTGCGCTGAATAGCGATTCAATGCTGGCAGAATTGCAATATAAAAAACTCTTTGTTCGAGATGGAGAAAGACGAGATGATGGCCTGATCTATTGTAATGCCAGTCAGCATATCTCATTGGATATTGCCTTAAATGCGGAAAGCGAATGCTTTGTTTTCGAAGTTCTCTTGTTCGGGTCGCCTGGGCAGCAGCCATGTCTGCAAATTGCGTTTGAAGGTAGTGGTGAAAGAGCATGTTTGATCTCCATTGATCAGCCAAAGACGATTGTTCGCTTGAGTCTGACGAAACGAGTTCATTCAAGTTCCCGCTATTTGATTAACAATGCTGGCTCAGCTATCCGTCCGGGAACTCTCACTCCCTACGATCTTGGATTTGCCGAAGTCAATCATGGTCAATTTGCCACCCGCGCTTATCGGGAAGCGCTTGTGGCTGCTGCGCCTTGTTAAGACGAGATTTATTCATCAAACGGAAAATCTTTATCAGCGAATTCTTTGCCTATTATGAAGACTCGGAATTAAGCTATTGGCTGCGTAGAAATCAAATGAACATTCTTTTTGTCCCTTCTGCAATTGTTTTTCACCATCATTCTGAAGCGACCGTTGAGCATAGCCCTCTCTGGAAACATCTTGTCTCTCGTAGCGAAAAGATCTATGGTTGGATTCGAGATTCTTCTTTGCATCGCTCGTCTCATCAGGATGGACCATTTACTTTGGATCCTGTTCAATGTCCTGCCAACCAAAAACTGGTTGAGACTCTCGATCACTATAATCAACGTCTGCTCGCTAAGCCCATTGAAGAATTAATTGCTCGAACCAGGCGATTCACAGTAGGTATTTATAATTCATATTGGTCTAGCGCCGGTGGCGGTGAACGGCATGCGCTGGACCTCGCCGAGATTGCGAAAAAAGCTGATTGCGAGGTGTATCTCATCTCAGAGTCACAATTTTCTTTGGAAAAGCTACGAAACTTTTATGGGGATCGTCTCGATGGTCTGAAGACTCTTGTCAGTGGCGAGATCACGGAATCCCTGACGCAGAGATTTGATATCTTTATTAATTCGACGTTCTGTTCTACACTTGCATCGCGGGCAGAGGTTTCCTACTATATAACTTCTTTCCCGCATCGGAATGTAACCCCTGCATTTATCTCCTCGTATGTCTTTTTACATAATTCTCCCTACACGCATCGTTGGGCGCTCCGTTTCTGGGGTCCGCATCAGTACAGGCTCTTGCTGCCTGTCTTGTCTTTCTCTTCCGTCATCAAGCAAGAAGATAGCCCAAGCAGGGCCGAGAAATTTGCAGGTTACAAAGAGAAATTGATTTTATCTGTTGGTCGGTTCAATTATGATGGTCACTGCAAGAATCAACACATCATCGCTAAAACCTTTGCTGCTCTGAGTCAATCAGATGAGATTTCTCCACAATGGCAACTTGTTATCGCAGGCTCTGTTGATTGGTATGTGCACGCTTCTGTTTCACACTTTAAGGCAACCCAAAAGATTCTTGAAGCATGCCAAGCGAGAGTGATTGCAAATGCGACTGGCGAAGATCTTGCTCAACTCTACCGGTCCGCTTCTGTCTTTCTGAATGCTGCTGGTCTTGGAAGCGATCCTGTCCACGCGCCGGAACGGAGTGAGCACTTTGGTATTGCCGCGTTTGAAGCATTGCTGGCCGGCTGCCGACTTGTTTCCTATAAGTATGGAGGTCCTGCCATGATGGTTGAGGAGTCCAGCGGTGGCTTTGTTTATGGTGAACATGATGAGCTCGCCAACGCCCTTCGAAAAGCGATCTTTGCTTGTGAGTTGGAGGCTGGACAGGAGCGTGTGAATAGAATTCGTGAGAATAGCAATTATTGTAAGACCAAAATAGATGAGTCCTTGCTCTTGGCGCATTCACTATTACCTTCCTCTCATGCACGACCCTGAGCAAAATCGATCGTTGTCAGACCATCGACACGATGATGCCTATGTCTGTCCCGTCTGCGGCGAGGCTGGCCGTCGTCATGGTACAGGCATTCATCGCGAATTGAACCTTTGTTCTTCCTGTGGCAGCAACTCCCGATTTTGTGCCACTGTTGTCGCGGTATTAAAAGCGATCGTAGGACAAGATTCAGATTATAACTTGTCGCAAATGGCTCCACAGAAGGCGATCCGTGGCATTGGCTGTTCGGATTCTGAGGTCTATGCACGGCTGCTCGCTGACAAATTTGATTATGTGAATACGTTCTATCACGGCGAACCTTTGCTGGATATTGAAAATGATCATTCTTATCTCGAATATCAGCCCCTCAATTTTATTATTTGCAATGATGTCCTCGAGCATGCCTTCCTGCCTCCGGGAGAAGTGATCCCCATCCTTTATCAGTCTTTGCGGCCGGGTGGGTATCTCATTCTCTGCGCGTCCACCTACAAGTTGTCGAAACACATCGAGAAATATCCCCCCTTGGCTGGCTATGAGGTCAACAAGACGGCCAAGGGGTATCAGCTTCACGTTCAGCCGAAGCTTGGTCGTGACTATGTGGATCCACAACCGGTTTTTCACGGTGGCCCGGGGAGCGTTTTGGAGTTGAGATTGATCAGTGATCAGGGTCTGCAGAGGAATTTGCGCTCGGTTGGCTTTGAAGTGAGTCAACTCAGTGATTCTGTGTTGAAAACATATGGTGCCTGATGGCCTCGGTGTGGATCGACACTGGACCCACGATTCTTCCCGGATGGGCAGAGGCCGGTTGAGCCTTCGCCTGGCCCGTTGGCAAGCTTGGTCCTGTGGGTTCGGTTTTCGCGCTCCGTTGCGGGGTCTGCCGCATCCGCTGGGGAGGCCCGCCGCTGAAGGGCATCAGACGGCCGAGGCCTGTGAGCTGATGATGGAGTTGCCGGGTGTCGAAAAGGAGGCCCCGACGTGCGGGGCAAAGACCGCGACATCCAAGCCATCGCTCACGACACGCTGGCGGCTTGATCTCGCGAGGGTCTCCTGACGGTGACCGCACCCGAGGCCCAGAACGCCGCAACGGTCACTGTGCGGGTGGATGGCTGAGTGTCAAATTGAGGGGAGGCGCACGGAGTGGTGCGTCTGAGAACAGTCGGCCCCCGGCAGCCACCGGGGGCTTTCTTTTGGCTACGGTCACTCCACCTTGGTGGTGGCCCGCGCCACGCCAGGCTCTCCCCGCTGATCCTCCTCCGCGTGATGGATGCCACCGCCCTGCGCGCCTTGTTCACCAAGCCCTATGGCGCTCCGGCGCCAAGGGCGGAGCAGTGGCGGGCCCTCTATGCCGATGATGTGCATTTCCAGGACCCGACCCAGGAGCACCATGGCATTGAGGCCTATCTCAAGGCTCAGGAAGGCTTGCTGCGGCGCTGTGATGATGTGTGTCTGGTCCCCGGAGCCCAGGCGATGGAGGGGGATGTGGCTTTCATCGAATGGCAGATGGGGCTGAAGATCAAGGGCATCGAATTTGTGTATCCCGGGACCACGGTGCTGCGGCTGAACGGGGAGGGAAAGATCCGCGATCACCGCGATTACTTTGATTTCGTCGCTCCCACCTTCGGACCCGTCCCCGTGCTGGGGAGCTTTGTCCGCTGGCTCTATGGCCGCTTCGTGAGCTGAGGCGATCTCACCAGGCTTTGTAGGGAAGGAACTTCCCATTCATGGTGACCTTCACCCGGTCGCCTTTGGGGTCGGCCACTTTGTCCACATGCAGGGTGAAGTCGATGGCGGACATGATGCCATCGCCAAACTTTTCTTGAATGACATCTTTGAGCGGCAGGCCATACACCTGCAGAATTTCATAGAAGCGGTAGAGCAGTGGATCGGTGGGAATCACGGGATCCAGGGCTCCTTTGACCGGAAAGGTCGTGAGTTGGGGGGCCAGGGCGGGATCCAGCTCCAGCGCCTGCAGGAGACTGTTGGCCTGGTCGACAGTGGCGGTGGCCTGCCCATAGAACAAGGCCGCCACCCACACCTCATCGGCCCCCAAGCGCCCTCCCAGGTCGGCGAAGCTCAGGCCGAGACGCGCCTTGGCAGCCAACAGCATCGGCGTGAGAGGCGAGAGAGCCATGGGGGAGGTCAAACGGCGCAAGCGGACGCTATGGAGGCCACTGCACTCTCCTTGTGTGCGTTGCTACGGAATGGTGGGATCACGGGGCTGCCGGCTGGCTTCAACCGTCCCACCAGCGCAGGAGATTGCTGTAGCTGCGGCTGATCAGGTCAAACACCTCCCCCTTCCCGTCTTGCGCAAACAGGGCCCGGCGCGCCGCATCCAGCTCAAACAGCAACTCCCGCTGCTCGCCATGACGGATGCGACTCTCGATCCATCCCACCGCCACCAACCGCTCCCCCCGGCTGACCGGTTCCACTTGATGGAGGCGGGTGCTGGGGTACACGATCCCGTGTCCTGACGGCAGGCGGATCCGCTCCTCTCCACCGGGGGTTTCCAGCAGCAGATCGCCACCCTCGCAGGCCTCGGGATCCGTGAGCGCGAGCGTGAAGGAGAGATCTGCGCGTCCGCCGGCCATCCAGGCGTTGTCCACATGACGGCCGTAGCCCTCGCCCGGACCCATGCGGCTGAACAGCAGGCCGTGGATGCGCCGCGGAAAAGCCGCCGCGCGCACCAGAGGGTGGGCCTCCATGGCTTCCACCACCTCCCGGGCCAAGGCGCCGTGCAGCGCCGTGGTCGGGTCGAGTTGCCGATTGGTTTTCACCGTTCGCGCATGCCAGCCCGCCGTCTCCACCCCGGAGCGCCAAGCCTCCTCGGGAGCCTGCCGCAAACGCCGCAGCAGCCCCCCGACGACCGGGGGGGACAGGAGGGGCTCCAGGAGAAAGTGCATGGCGCGACGAGGGGCTGGGGCTCCAGGCATTCTCCGGCTCTTAGGCTTTCCCCTTGGAGGTCACGGCCTCGAGCGTTCCATCGGATTTGTCATGCCGCGCAAAAGTCTTGCTTTGTTCCTCGCCGCCACCGGTCTGATCACAACCCTCACGGCATGCGGCGGCGGCCAGGAGGCCAACGAGGGCGGAGGTGATGAAAACCCTTCGGGACAAACCTCTTCCCCCGCCAGCGGTTTCCAGGACACGTCCAAAGACCGCGACGATGAGAAGGGTGAGGGAGGCAACAAGCGCGAGTCCACCGACAAGGGGGGGGAAGGTGGCGAGGGCGGTGAAGGGGGCGAAGGCTGAAGGCGCTCCACGCGCCGACACGCTTCTCGCGAGCCACCGCCATGATGGGACACCGCCGCACGCTGGTTTCCGCCGCGTCGTTCATGAGCCCTGTCTCCGCGTCCCAGCCCGCGCCCCAGCTGGTGGCCGCGCCACTGTGCCCGGCTGAATCTCCCTGGCGTCGCGCCTGGTATCCCGTCGCCTTTCTCAAGGATCTGGACCCGGGGCGACCCACCCCGTTCACGCTGTTGGGCGACGATCTTGTGCTTTGGTGGGATCGCGCTGAGCGGCGCTGGCGCGCCTTCGCGGATGTCTGCCCCCACCGGCTTGTGCCCCTGTCCGAAGGGCGCCTCAACGGGGAGGGCCAATTGGAGTGCCCTTATCACGGCTGGACGTTTCGGGGCGATGGACACTGCACCGCCATTCCCCAGAGCACCGCAGAGATCGCCGCTCATCCGCGGGCCCGCTGCCGGACCTACGCCACGGCCACCGGTCAGGGGCTGCTGTTTGTGTTTGCCGGGGACCCCGCTGAACAGGACACGGTGCCTCTGCCCCTCGTGCCCGCGCTGGAGGAGTCGTCCGCTCCCGGCGAGCGGTCCTGGGTGATTCAGGACACGTTTCGCGATCTTCCCTACGACGCGCTCACCCTCCTGGAGAATGTTCTGGATGTGAGCCACGTGCCCTTCACGCACCACGGCACGGTGGGGCGTCGGGAGAATGCCGGTCCGGTGGACCTCGAGCTCCAACAGGCGGATGCCACCGGCTTCACGGGACTTTGGGAGGAGGGGCCGCGTCGGGGCAAGCTCGGCAGCCAGGCCACCACGTTCCTGGCGCCCGGCCTGATGTGGCATGACCTCACCGCGCCGAAGTTCGCGCGCATCCTCACCGTGGTCTACGCGACCCCGATCCGTCCGGGCGCCTGTCGCCTGTTTGCCCGCTTTCCCTTTCAATTCCGTTCGCCGCTTCCCCCGCTTCTGCTGCGCCTGCGCCCGGTGTGGTTGCAACACCTGGGCAATCACGTGGTGCTGGAGGACGATCAGCTGTTCCTCCACTGGCAGGAGAGGGCGCTGGCTCAGAGGGGTGGCGGGGCCAATCTCAGCCGCGCCTGCTTCCTGGCCAGTCCCGCGGATCGCTACGTTCTGGCCCTGCATCAATGGGTGAGCGACCATGGCGGCTTGCCTTTTCCCGGTCATCCCCTCCCTGAGCGCTTGGATCGGGAGGCCTTGATGGAGCGCTTCCACAGTCACACGATCCATTGCCGGAGCTGTTCTGGAGCCCTGAAGGGCATCCAGCGCTGGCGTCCCTGGCTCGCCGCTGCGCCTTGGCTGGCGGTCTTGGCCGTGGCCTGGTGGCGCACGCCTCTGGCCTTGGCCCTGTCCCTCCCCTTGGCCGTGGTGTCGGTCGGGATGGGGGTTCAGCTCAACCGCTGGGAGGCGCTTTTGCGCCAGGGTGCGGGCACGCCGCCGCGCAACCAGGGCTGAAGATCATCCAGGACTGCCTGAATGTTCAGGACATCCTGGCGATTCAACCCTCTGCACCAAGGGAGAGGGTAGAGGGTTCTCTCAGGTTCGCTGAAATTGGGGACGCAGGCGTTCGAGGAGCGCCTTCTTCGATCCCCACGGCACCGCTCCCGCCGCGAAGGCGGCACACCAGACCAGCATGGAGGCCACCCTGCTGATCATCAGGGTGAAGGGCGACATGCCTGAGGTTTCTTCTTTCCTGTTGCCTCGGGTGAAGACCGCCTGCCGTTGATCATTGTCCATCAGCAGTTCTCTCTGCAGATCGGCGAGCCGCAGGGTCTTCTGACGCGGAGAGAGCTCGGGCTCGGCCAAGGCGATCAGGCGGGCGTTGAGAGCCTCTTTGCTGGTGGCTTTGGAGATGGATTCCCGCACTTGCAGCAGCCGATTGACCAAGGCGGCGTTATCGCTCTGTTTGACTTGCACGGCTCGAAAGGCTTGCAAGGAACTGGCCAGCTGAACGGGAATCATCAAGAGGAAACCCACGCAGGCGACCACCGCCAGGTGGCGAATCTGGCGCAGACGTTTGCGCAGGATCTGCTTTTTGGGGTTGAGATAAACCGCCAGATGCAGAAGCACAAAGCCGATGAAAGCCAATATGGCCTCTTGATCCATGGTTTCCACAAACTTTGCTTGCCACTCGGCCTGGGCGGGTTTGCTCTCCATCAGAACCGGCAGGAGATGAATCAAAAACAGCACGAAGAGGCAGAGGGCTCCGCTGTCGAGGAGAAAACAAATTCGATGACGTAGACGTCGGTCTCTTTCTTCCTCGCGCGCCGCATCCGGGACTCCTTGCGGATTGACAACCATGCCTCCCATCACAATGGAATGAGCGCAAACTTAAGCATCCTGACGCTTTCCCGTCCAGCCAGCCAAATGGGCGGCGGCGGCCGAGGCCACCATCGCGCGGGCTGGAGCCAGGGCCGGCTCCAGGCGCTCGGAGCTGAAGGGCGGCAGGGGGCGGCTCCGCAGCCAGGCACCCCAGCGGAATTCATGGAACGGAATCAGGGGCTGGGCGGCGATGCGTTTTTCCCGTTTCAACTTCCACACCAAGCTGCGATAGGGATCATCGAGCAGGTCCGGCAGCCGGGCCGGGAGGGCGGTGGCGGGGTGGGGACCGACGCCGCGCCCGTCGTAGAGATAAAGCCAGCCCCGGCGCCGCAGCTCCTCCAGAACGTGATCGCGCGTCGCCGTGTCCAGTCGCAGCACCACGTAGCCGAAGGCGATGGCGTTCGGGTCCATCTCCACCAGACCCCTCAGGCGGTGATGGCGATCGATCATCCAGACAGCGCCGTCCCCCCCTTGAACCAGGGGAACAGGCTTGCTGGCGAGGTAGGCGCGACGCTCGTCGGCGGACTCGTCGGAGAAGTCCCGCTGACGGCTGCGCACCTCAGCCAGTCCCACACACATCTGTGTGGGTCGCAGATCCGCGATCCTCACCTCGATCAGCTCGCGCTCCGGATCCGGTGGGGGAAGGGGCTGATACGGGGGGAGGCGAAGGTGGCTCACGGGTGCGGCGCAAGGGGCTGAATGAACCGGTCTGGGGTCCGCGGAGGCGCGGAAGCGCAGGCATGCCGGGGCGCTGAAACGCCAGGGCCCGTTCCGCGAGACCCCCCAATCTAGGCCGCTTGGCTCCATGTTCGAGGCCGCCCTCGCGGCGGGCGGAATAGGGTCGTTGGCACCGCTTTGTTTCTTGACGGTGTCCTTGTCCGACCGGTCTTTGCTTCCCTCCCACGGTCCGCGGGGCCCCCTCGGGGTCATGATTTGCGGGCATGGCAGTCGCAATCGTTTCGCCGTTGCCGAATTCGCGCAGCTCGCTGAGGGGCTCAGGGAGCGTCTGCAGCCGTTGCCGGTGGCCCATGGCTACCTGGAATTCGCCCGGCCGATCCTGCGCGAGGGACTGGACCGTCTGCGGGAGCAGGGCGTTCGACACATTCTGGCCTTGCCGGCCATGCTCTTCGCGGCCGGTCATGCCAAGAACGACATCCCCTCCGTCCTCAACGCCTATGCCACGGAAACGGGGTTGACGGTGGAGTACGGACGAGAACTGGGGGTGGATCTGGGCATGATCCAAGCCGCCGGAGCTCGCATCCGCTCCTGTTTGGAGGAGGCGGACAGCCGCGAGCGAGCCGCTGGCCGAACCCCCCCTCCCCCGCATGACACCGTGCTCGTGGTGGTCGGTCGGGGCACCTCGGATCCGGACGCCAATTCCAATGTGTCCAAGGTCACCCGCATGCTTGTGGAGGGTTTCGGTTTTGGTTGGGGAGAGACTCTCTTTTCAGGCGTCACCTTTCCGCTGGTGGAGCCAGGCCTGCGGCAGGTGATGAAGTTGGGGTACAGGCGCATCGTGGTTTTTCCTTACTTTCTCTTTTCGGGCGTCCTGGTCAGTCGCATCGTCCAGCACAGTGCCCTCGTGGCGGCGGACCACCCCGAGGTTGAGGTGTTGCAGGCCTCCTACCTGGGCGATCATCCACAGGTGCTGCATACCTTTGAGGAACGTTTGCTGGAGGTGCTGGAAGGGACCAACGCGATGAATTGCTCACTCTGCAAGTACAGGGCACAAGTGCTTGGCTTTGAGCATGAAGTTGGCCTCCCTCAACACAGCCATCACCACCATGTGGAGGGCTCGATGGAGGGTTGCGATCTCTGTGACAAGGAATGCACCGGTGCTTGTCAACCCGAGGTCCCGCTGGCAGAGCATCACCACCACGGGCTGGATCCTGATGGCGCTCATTCCCTCCGGGAGCCTGCAGAAAGCCACGATCATCACGGCCCCCACCACCCGCCCTATCCGCATGCCAATCATCCCCTTGGTCCGCGAACCTTGCGAAAAACTTGAAGGCCTCCCGGGGGGACGAAGCCAACGTGTCCGATGGTTAAGTCATTCCGATCGGTCTCCGTTTTCCCCATGAAAGGGGCGTTTCCCACAGGTCTTGGCCAGTTTTTCCACAGGTTTGGAGGGCAGTTCGGGCATTCCGGCCGCCCTCTGTGGAAAGCTCGCTTCCGCTGGATTTCTCCCTTGACAACCCGGCCTTGAGGGCAAGTGCTAAAGAATCAAGCCCTTGGCGGAGACAACAAACCCTGAGGAGATAAGGGGTTTGGGCTGCCAGGTCCTGAACGGTTCGCCCTGCTGCGTGCCTTTGACGAAACCGCGCGAGGTGTGGCCTACTGGGCTGCAGTACCGCCATGCCTTGTGACGACCGACCCACCAGCGAGCGCCAGTGAAGAGATGGCGGGGCATCAATGTGAAGCTTTGTGGGCTGAGCCGGCTCGACTGGTCGAAAACGCGACGAGCCGTCCAGGGGTGTGTCTGGAGGCCGAGGTTCCGGAAGCTCTCTTCCAGGGAATGCGGGAGTTCATCCGCTGTCATCCCCAATGGGATCACTCCAGTGTGTTCACATCAGCCCTGGCCGGCTTTCTCTTTCAAAATGGGGCTGGCGAGACCAGCGTGAAAGATCACTATCTGGCGGGTCTTTTCGCCGATTTCTGAGGAGGGTGTTCAGAGCTGGCCGTTCGACAAAAAAAAGCGGAGGTGCCAACCCCCGCTTTGATTTTTCTCCCTTGCCCGACCCGTTTTAGGTCGCCTCGCAATGATCCGTGTTCCTCGCCTTGGGTTCTGTGGTGGTTGACACAACCCTTCCCATCCGGTGAGGGCTTCCACACCGATGCCTCAGTCGTTCAGGCCAGCTCCTTTTCGCCGCAGCGCCGCTTCGCAAGCTCGCCAGCTCAGAGCCATGAGGGTGAGTGTGGGACTTTGCCAGCCCGCGCTGGGCCAGCAGGCGCCATCGACGACCAGCACATTGGGGGCTCGCCAGCAGGCGTTCCATGGATCCACCATCCCCTCCTCCTCCGCGCTGGCCATCCGGGCGCCTCCCACCTCATGGATGTAGTAGCCCGGCGGGGCCGGACCCATCCCCAACGCTGGGCTGGCCTTGATCCAGGGCTCCAGGACGGGGAGCACCACCAGATCCTCCAAAGGCAGCAGGGTGCCACCCGCGGCCGCCACCACGGCCCGCATGCGGTCGTCCATATGGGCCACCAGGGCGTGTTCGTTGGATCCCCAGCGGCAGGTGATTTGCGGCACGGGCAGTCCCAGCGCGTCCCGCTGGTCGTCACAGAGGCTGACGCGATTGGCGTGCGATGGCAGCACTTCCCCGTGGCCGATCAGAAACCCCAGGGCCTCGTCTGGGCGCCGTTTGAAGCTTCGGGGGGGATCAAAGCGCTGCACGGCGGCCCAGAGTCCATAGCCGCGAGCAAAGGTCGCCGCCTGGTGGGGACCGAACAACGTGTTGGGGAGAAAACAGCTGCCCGCCCCGGAGAGCTCCGCCATGGCCCCCGGGTTTCCCTCCACCGGCAACCGGAAGAAGCGGCTGCTGGAGATGTGATCCATCAGATGGCAGCCGAGCTGGCCGGAGGAATCGATCAACGGAGGGCCATCAAGCCCGGCGCGGGAGTGAAGAAGAATCCGCAGGGTTTCAATTGTGGAAGCGCCGAGCACCACAAGATCGGCGGCCACCCGCTTCAGGCGGCCGCTTTCGCCATCCACCAGCACCACCCCCTTGGCGCGATCGCCCGAGGGCTCCATCCAGAGATGGCTCACCGCCGCCAGGGAGCGCACTCGCACGCGCCCGGTGGCCAACGCCCGCGCGAGGGTGGAGCCCTGAGCGCTTGACCGCGGCCAGGGTCCGTCCTTTTGGGGGGAATGCTTGGCAAATCCGCGGGAAGGGATCAGGGGGAGGCCCAGCTCACGGGCCGCCGCCCGTCGCAGAACCTGTTCCCCGGGGGTCAGGGGCAGGGGATCCTGAAAGGAACCGTCGGGCAGCTGGGACAGGCCATCCCGTTGGCCATGGACCCCGAGCAGACGCTCCAGGCGTGTGTAGTACGGGTCCAGGTCGTCATGGCCGATGGGCCAGGAGGGACTCCGCCCATCCCATTGCCCCGCCTTGAACTCATAGTCCGAGAGCCTCAGGGTGATGCCTCCCCAGGTGAGCGTCTTTCCACCCACCTGGCGACCCCGGGTCCAGAGAAACGGCGCGTCCGCCGGCGTTCTCCAGGGATGACGGCGCTCATCGATGAATAACTGTGGATTATGTTTCCAGTACCCGGGGTGGTTGGCCTGAAGGCGATGCTGGCCACTGGCCAGACAGGCCAGACGCCGCAGGGTGTTGAGGGGTTCGCGGCCCAGGGCGCGTTCCGCTGACCAAGCCGGACCAGCCTCCAAGACGAGAACCTTCAACCCTGCTTCGGCGAGCACCATGGCGGCCACTCCGCCGCTGGCACCAGCTCCCACCACAACCGCATCCACGGGGTCGTCCGAGGGCTGGAACCGCGTCCGCGAAGTCATCGTTGCGCACGTAGGGGAAGGATCAGAGGAGGTTGCCATGACGCCAGTCTCGCAAGGGCACTCTTGCCAGTATGGAGAGGACTATGTAAAATCAATCGTGAATAAGAAGACATTGAAAACGTGTTTCAAATGGTGGGAGCGCAACACAAGTTGGTTCGAGAAATGATGCTTGAGGTCTCCGTTCATCTGAGTACAGCCCTTCCTGAAGCCTCTGATTCAGGACCATGGTCCCGTCATGAACACCCGATCCAGCAAAGAGCCAACAGAGAGGAACAACAGTCATGATTCGTTTGTGGTTTGATGATTTTTGGGGAGCGTTTGATCCAACCAACAACTTTTTTACCCACACTCTTGATCTCTTCGGTTTTCGCTATAAACTAACCCGACTATGGCCGGATGTCCTCATCTGCTCAAGTTTTGGTGATCGAAAAAAGAAATTTACTTGTCGAAAGTTATTTTATACTGGTGAAAATGTCAAGCCCAACGAAAGTCAGTGCGACTTCTCCATCAGTTTTCAGCCAACAACTGAACGCAACTTGCGTTTGCCGGTATATCTTTACCATGCGTGGTATCAATCCAGGGGGCTGGGTCTACCGGAGGGCGTGGATTCCATGCTCCAAATTCTTCTGGATCGTGTGAAGGGACCTCGATTCTCAGAACCCAGGGATCGCTTTTGCAGTTTTATCTTTGGCAATGGAAAGCCGAAAAGAAGAAATGAGTTCTTTCATGCTCTCCAGGCATACAAACCTGTTGATTCTGCTGGCAAGTGGATGAACAACACCGGATATACCGTGGAAAATAAGATTAAATTTCTAAGGTACTACAAATTTAATATAGCCTTCGAAAACGAAAGTTCACCTGGTTATACGACGGAAAAGATTCTTGACCCATTGCTGTCTGGCTCAATTCCTATTTATTGGGGCAACCCCGATGTTGCCGAAGATTTTTCCCCTGATTCCTATATCAACTCCATGGATTACTCCTCCGATGAGGAGGTTGTCGAGGTCATCAAAGCCATTGACCAGAATGATGATCTCTTCCGCCAGTATCAGCAGGCGGCTTGTTTTGTGAATAATGTCCCCACTCCTTATTGGCAACTGGAGCGACTCTGTGCGTTCTATGCCAACGTGCTTGGTCGTCCAGGCTCCTGATTTCCCTTCTCTCGGATCCCTGCCGAGCCTCAGTTCCGCCCAGAAGTCGCCACCTGCCGCAGACGGCTCTCCCGCTGTCGCAGACGGTGGCTCCAGTTCAGCCCCGCTCCAGCCCCCAGCGGGGGCAGGGCCCCCCGACCCAGCTGTGAGCCCACCGAGATCAGCGCGGCGGAGGGATGGGCACCGTTGGCTCCGTTGAAACTGTCCATGAGACGGATGGTGCCACTGTCAATGGAGAGCACACATCCTCGGCCGTCTGTGAGGGAGGCGAACGGAAGGGTGCCCGCGCTGGGGCTGAAGCTGCCCAGCAAGCGGATCGTTCCCGTGATGACCAGGCGGTTGAGCTTGTCCAGACGGACAGGATCATCCAACAAAAAAAGGGCAAATGATTGCCCTTGCGAGAGTATTGGTGGCGGGGGCGAGATTTGAACTCGCGACCTTCGGGTTATGAGCCCGACGAGCTACCAGACTGCTCTACCCCGCGTCATGAGTGAATCCTACCAGGCCATGGCCCTGCGCCCCGCGCCGAGGATGCGGTTCAGACCCTGAGATCTCCAACCACCTCCAGTTTCAGGTGCGGCGCGGGCGCGAGAAAGCGCTCGCTCAACTCCTCGAAGCGCATCGGTGTCAACCACTCCAGCTGCTTCAACACGTGCAGCGCCACCGCGTGTTTGGCCCGGGACTGGCCGTCCTCCACCTTGATGGCCACCCCGAGACCCTCGCCCACGCGGGTCAGGCATTGGATCCCTTCCGCGCCCCCTTTGCTCACCACCTGCCCATGGGCCAGGCGCATCAGCTCCGTGTCGAAGCGCCCCTCCCCCGCCACCAGCTCGGGATAAGCCAGCATCGCGCGGCTCAGCTTCTCCAGGTCGGGCTGGGTGCCGGCGCCGAGGTGAGCGAAGAGCAGGGCCATCTGCGCCAGCTGCAACTGCAGGGTGGGGGCCCCGCAGTCATCCCGTGCCGCCACCAGTTCCGCGGGCGGCAGGGCGAGCAGTTCACCGACCCGCTTGAACACCTCCCGCTGCAGAGGGTGGTCGTTCTGGAGGTAGCTCTCGAGGGGCCAGTGGAGCAGGCGACAGGCGGCGAGGAACGCGGCGTGCTTGCCCGAGCAGTTGTGTCGCAGGGGGCTCTGTCCCTCCTCGGGGGGGGGGCACCGCAAGGCCTGCACGTCCACCTGGGCCCCCCACAACAGGCGAAACGCCTCGCGGGCGTGGGCCGTCGTGCCCGCGTGGGAGGCGCAGGCGATCGCCAGACCGCGATCTCCGGCCCCATAACGCTCGGCGGCGCCGCTGCTGACAAACACCGTGGCTTGAAACGGCTTGAGGGCCGATCGCAGAAAGGCCAGCAACTGTGGATCGCCCGCCCGCATCAGCACCCTCCCCCGCTGATCGCAGACCACGGCATGGACCCGATGACAGGACTCCGGAATGCCATCCCGCAACAAGCGCACCTGCAGCTGGGGTACCAGGGCACGGTTGGCTCCGGAAAAGCTGGAGGTCAGGGTCATGGGGGCAACAAGGGGTATGGCGGAGCCGCGGGGACTGCTTCAGAGAGCTTGACAGAGGCCGGTTCCCAATCCCATCAGCAGCAGAATCCAGAGAATGCCTTGCCGAAGTCTCCGCAAGACGGGACCCACCTGATGCTGAGCCACGAGGAGATCGCGCTGGCGCCAGGCCAGTGGTTTTTCCCACACCTGGCCGTCATACCAGCCCGATTCCTCGTACTCCACCCGCTCGGAACAGAGGCGGCCATGCAGGCGCGACCAGCCCAGCCATTGGCGCAGCAAGAGCAGCAGAGGCAGGACCAGGGTGACCGTAAGGGCGGCGATGGCCAGGCGGGGGGCGTGTGACTTCAGACTCCAGCTTCCGCTGGCCACGAGCAGGCCGATAGGAAGGGCTCCCAGCCAGGACACCAGAAGGAAGCGAACCAGTTCCCCGGCGCCCTTGGCTGGCCAGCGGAAGAACAACGACCGCTCCAGCTGTCGGTATTCCTCCAGCGGCAGCTGCTCAGGGTCCACAGGGCAAGGAATCGCGGGATCGATGGGATCCCTGCCGAAATCGGTCGATGGTGAGGAAGGGGGCTCGTTCACGCCGTTGGTTCAGGCACCGGGTACAGGGGAGCCGGCGATCGCGGCGGCGGGTGAGGTCGCGGGGGTGATGGCGGGTGACGGAGCGAATCGATGCTGATCGCCGTGGCGCCAGAACACTTCCAGATCGTAATACTGGCGTTCCTGGGGGGTGAGCACGTGGACGATCAGCTCGCCGTAATCCAGCAAAAGCCAGCGGCCTTCCCGTTGCCCTTCCCGGCGCAGGGGAAGACGGTGCGCCTCCTCCGCCAACCGATCTTCGACGGACCGGGCGATGGCGCGCACCTGCACGTCGCTCAGGCCCGAGCAGATCACGAACCAGTCGGCCAGAGATGACACATCCTCAACGCGGATCAGACGAATGTCCACGGCCTTACGGTCGTCACATGCCTCAGCGGCCAGCCGTGCCAAGGCTTCGCTGTTGAAATCCGCAGGGGCGTCGCGTCGTTCCTCGGAAGGGTCAGCCATAGACGTTTTCACTGCTGAGGGATTGGCGTGAACCTTGCTGCTGGGCCATCTCGGCTCGGGCCTTGCCAGCGCTCTTGCGCAGGGCCTCCAAGCGGTTTTCGTAGAAGGCCCGCTTGCGTTTCTTGCGGCTCTGCTCCACCAGCTCCTTCAGTGCGCCCCCCAGGCTCTTGTAGGCGTTGGGCAGGGAGTACCCGAAGCGGCAGGCCAGCTCGATGGCGCACTCATCGGCCTGAATGGCGTCCTGGAGTCGCTTTTCGGAATTGTTCTTGAGATAAAGGCGGTAGCCAGCGAAGCCGGAGAGCCCCATCGCCACGAGCAGCAGCAACCCATCTTGAACCCACAACTCACCGATCGCGCCCCCCAGGCCGATCGCCAGGGCTGCCATCTCCCATCCATCCCTCGGAATGGAGTCGTTCTGAACGCGACCCACCTCATGCCAGAAGAGCAGGTTGCGGTGGTCGAGAGCGAGCTGATCCCATTTCTCCAGGTCGACCTGGATCTCCACCTCATCACGGCCGATCTCCTCAAGGGTGATCAAGGGCGGATCGACGGATGCGGCGGCCTCGACGAACACCCAGCTCTGCATTTCCGGCGGAAGCAACCCCTTAAGGCGCTGGAGTTCACTCATCGATGGTGGGGTGGGATGGGTGGAAGGAGGGCGTGGGATGGTCCCCATTGATCCGGGAACCCCCCACCAGATTAGCGATCCCGCCAGCGAAGGAGGTGGGACGCGGTGGGAGATGGCCGCACGCGTGAGAGGCTGGCCTTGTTTTGCCCTCCCACGCACCATGCCCCGCCGCACGGATTTGCGACGCATCCTGCTGCTGGGCTCTGGGCCGATCGTGATCGGCCAGGCCTGCGAATTCGATTATTCCGGCACCCAGGCCTGCAAGGCCCTCCGCGCGGAGGGGTTTGAGGTGGTGCTGGTCAACTCCAATCCGGCCTCGATCATGACGGATCCGGACCTGGCCGATCGCACCTACATCGAGCCCCTCACCCCCGAGGTGGTGGCGCGGGTGATCGAGCGGGAGCGACCTCAGGCGCTGCTGCCCACCATGGGCGGTCAGACGGCGCTCAATCTGGCCGTGGCCTTGGCGGAGAACGGCACCCTGGAGCGGTTTGGCGTCGAGCTGATCGGGGCGAACCTGCAGGCCATCCGCAAGGCGGAAGATCGCCTGCTCTTCAAAGAGGCCATGGAGCGCATCGGCGTCGCCGTCTGTCCGTCCGGGATCGCCAACAGCCTGGAGGAGGCGGAAGCCGTGGGTGAGGCCATCGGCAGCTACCCCAGGGTGATCCGACCCGCCTTCACCCTGGGCGGCTCCGGGGGGGGCATCGCTTACAACCCCGAGGAATTCCGCGCGATCTGCAAGAGCGGACTGGAGGCGTCCCCCGTCTCCCAGATCCTGATCGAGCAATCCCTTCTCGGCTGGAAGGAGTTTGAGCTGGAGGTGATGCGGGATCAGGCCGACAACGTGGTGATCGTTTGCTCCATCGAAAACCTCGACCCCATGGGGGTGCACACCGGCGATTCGATCACCGTGGCTCCAGCCCAGACGCTGACAGATCGCGAATATCAACGTCTGCGCGATCAGGCCATTGCCATCATCCGCGAGATCGGCGTGGACACCGGCGGCAGCAACATCCAATTCGCCATCAATCCCGAGGATGGAGAAGTGGTGGTGATCGAGATGAATCCTCGCGTGTCAAGATCCTCCGCCTTGGCCAGCAAGGCCACGGGTTTTCCGATCGCGAAGATTGCGGCCCGGCTGGCTGTGGGATACAGCCTGGACGAGATCATCAATGACATCACAGGCGCCACCCCCGCGTGTTTTGAGCCCACCATCGATTACGTGGTCACCAAGATTCCACGCTTTGCCTTTGAGAAATTCCGCGGCAGTCCCCCCGTCCTCACCACGTCCATGAAATCGGTGGGCGAGGCGATGGCCATCGGGCGTTCCTTTGAGGAGTCGTTCCAGAAAGCCCTCCGCTCCCTGGAAACCGGCCTGGCCGGCTGGGGGTGCGATCGACCGGATCCCCAGCCCGAGGCCAGCGATCTGGAGCGCCAGCTGCGCGTGCCCTCCCCGGATCGCATCCTGGCGGTGCGGACGGCGATGCATGCGGGTCGGGCCGATGCGGAGATTCACGCCTTGAGCGGCATTGATCCCTGGTTTTTGGCCAAGTTGCGGGGGCTGCTGGAGGCGGAGCGACGGCTTCTGCGGGGGCGTCGCCTGGCCGATCTCGACGCGGCCTCCCTGTTGGAGCTCAAGCAGCTGGGGTTTTCTGATCGCCAGGTGGCCTGGGCCACGGGCAGCGAGGAGTTGCTGGTGCGGCGTCATCGGCAAGAGCTCGGCGTGAAGGCTCTGTTCAAGACCGTGGACACCTGCGCGGCGGAATTCGCCTCCAGCACTCCTTATCACTATTCCACCTATGAACGTCCCCTCTATCGCTTGCGAGAGGATGGGGCCCTGTTGCGTCTGCCGCCAGCGGATGAGGTCCGTCAGGAAAGCCGTCGCAAGGTAATGATCCTCGGGGGGGGGCCCAATCGCATCGGTCAGGGCATTGAATTTGACTACTGCTGTTGCCATGCCTCTTTTGCCTTGCGGGATGCGGGCTACGCCACGGTGATGGTGAACAGCAATCCCGAAACGGTCTCCACGGATTACGACACCAGTGATCGGCTCTATTTCGAGCCCCTCACTCTGGAGGATGTGCTCAATGTGATTGAGGCGGAGCGACCGGAGGGATTGATCGTGCAATTTGGCGGACAGACGCCTCTCAAGCTGGCGATCCCTCTGATGCGATGGCTGGCCACTCCGGAGGGGCAGGCCACGGGCACCCAGCTCTGGGGGACCTCGCCAATCTCCATCGACCGCGCCGAGGATCGCGAGCAGTTTCAGGAGATTCTCCAGCGCTTGGGCATCCGGCAACCCAGCAACGGCCTGGCCCGCAGCGAGGCGGAGGCCCGGCGCGTGGCGGAGCGGGTGGGCTATCCCGTGGTGGTGCGCCCCAGCTATGTGCTTGGCGGCAGAGCGATGGAGGTGGTCTATGACGAATCGGAACTCAATCGCTACATGGTTGAGGCGGTGCAAGTGGAGCCCGACCACCCGGTCTTGATCGATCAGTTTCTGGAAAATGCGATCGAAGTCGATGTCGATGCCCTCTGCGATGACTCGGGAACGGTGGTGATCGCTGGCCTGATGGAGCACATCGAGCCGGCGGGTGTTCATTCCGGGGACTCCGCCTGCAGCCTGCCGGCGGTCACGCTCTCGCCCGACTGCCTGTCCACCATTCGCGGGTGGACCATCGAGCTCGCCCGCGCCCTCGAGGTCCGCGGCCTGATCAATCTTCAGTTCGCCGTGCGCCAGGGCGTGGTGTACATCCTTGAGGCCAACCCCCGCGCCTCCCGCACGGTGCCGTTCGTGGCCAAGGCCACCGGGGTGCCCCTGGCCAAGATCGCCAGCCGGTTGATGGCCGGCGCCACCCTTGCCGAACTCGGGCTCCGGGAAGAACCTCCGGTTCCCCGGCAGTCGGTGAAAGAGGCCGTCCTGCCCTTCCAGCGCTTTCCCGGTTCCGACTCGCTGCTCGGGCCGGAGATGCGCTCCACCGGGGAGGTGATGGGTCTGGCCGCCAGCTTCGGCCTGGCCTACGCGAAGGCGGAGCTGGCGGCGGGCTCGGCGCTCCCCACCCGCGGCACCGTGTTTGTTTCGACTCACGACAAGGATAAGTCCGCCCTCGTGCCGGTGGCGCGGGAACTGGCGGACAAGGGCTTCGCCCTGGTGGCCACCGCGGGCACGGCCGCCGCGCTCCGGGACGCGGGCTTGGAGGTGCACGCCATCCTCAAGGTGCATGAGGGTCGGCCCAACATCGAGGATGCCATCCGCTCCGGCCAGATTCAGCTGGTGATCAACACGCCGGTGGGGCGCCAGGCTGTCCACGACGACCGCTATCTCCGGCGCGCCGCCCTCGACTACGACGTGCCCACCGTCACCACCTTGGCGGGCGCCCGCGCCGCTGTGGAGGGAATCGCCGCCCTGCAGGAGCAGCGCACCGTGGAGGTGACCGCCCTTCAGGACATCCATCGCCCTTGGCCCTGGACCCCCTGAAGCCAGGCGCCTCAACGCTGACGCGGCGCTTCAGCCGCCCGCCAGGGCGGAGAACAGCTGACGCATGGACAGCAGCAGGCCGCGGCTCTGGGCGCGTTGCTCCTCCAGGCTGAGTTGCTCGAGCTCCGCCCGTCGCGCGGCCACCAGGCTGGCCAGGCGGTCCAACAAGCCAGGATCCTCCGCGAGCAATTGGCGCACCGCCAGGCGCCCCACCCGCAGCAGGCGACATTCCTCCACGGCGCGGACCGTGGCGCTGCGGGGGGCATCCAAAAAGAGCGTCATCTCGCCAAACACCTCCCCCACCTCCAGCCGGCGCACCACCACCGCCTGCCCCTCCAACGCTTTGCTCACCTCCACCCGCCCCGTCAGCACCACATAGAGCGACTCCCCTTCCGCCCCCTCACGGACGATCACCTCTCCCGGTCCGAAACAGGGGCAAGAGCATGTCCGCAGCAGCAGGCGCCGCTGCTCCTCGCTGAGGCTGGCAAAGAGACCGCGGCCCAGGATCGCTTCGTCATCGTTCACGGATCCAGGGGTCTCCCGATCCGGCGGGTTGGTGAGACGCCTGGGCTCCACCTGCCGCACCGGGAAGGGAATGCTCTGACCCTCCCGCCGCAGGGCATACCAGATCTGGGAGAGCAGGGCGCTGCGCAGATCCAGCTGGGACACTCCCGGGAAGCGATTCCACAGCTGGATCTCGTAGGTGATGGCGCTGTCGTCAAAGCTCGCCAGACGCACCCGCGGGGCGGGTTCGGCCAGGACATCCGGATGCTGGGCGACGACGTCCGCCAGGAGCCGTTGAGCCCTGGCGGGGGGGAAGCTGTAATCCAGACCCACCCGGATCCGCTGCGCGCAACGCCCGAAGTGGGAGCGGTTGATGAGCACATCCGCTGTGATCTTGCTGTTGGGCACCACCAGCAGGCAGTCATCCAGGGTGCGCAGGCCGCAATCTCGCCAACTGATGGAGGTGACGATGCCGTTCTGACCCTCCGCCAGCTCGATCCAGTCGCCCACGCGGAAATCTTCCGAAAGCTGCAGCTCCAGTCCCGAGATCAGGTCTTTGAGCGCCTCCTGGGAGGCCAGGCCCAGCACGGCGGTGAGCACCGCGGAGGTCGTCAGCAGGCTCAGCACATCCAGCCGGGCGGCCTGCCTCAGGATCACCGCCGTGGCCAGGGCGGAGCCGCCGAAGGTGAGGAGTTGCACCAGCAGCTCCGGGGGTTGTCGCCACCAGCCCAGTCCCCCGGGCAACTCCAGGCACAGCCAGGTCAGCAGGCGGATGGCGGCGAAGGCCGGCAGCAGGTCGTCGGTCAGGGACACCCAGAGGCGCTGGGGGGGCGGCAGACCGCCGATGGGGAGGGTGGCCAGCAGACCCCAGGCCAGGGCGGCGAGCAGGGGCAGGCGCAACGGCGGCGGGGGCAGCCCCCGTTGCCGGCAACCCCGCCGCACCGCCAGCAGAACCAGCGTCAGGAGGAGGACGCTGAACCAGACGCGGGTCAGAGCCATGGGCAACCGGGCTTCCAGGATCAGCCTGCCGCAACGGGGGTGGTCCACCAGTGGCCCCAACCCCTGGTCCGCGCTTCAGAATGGAAGAGATCCGGCGGGGCGCGCGATGGTTCAGGTCATGGCCCGACCCCTGATGCCGCGTCTGCCGGGGTGGTGCGCCAGGGTCCCGAGTCAGGCCCCCATCCTTTTGTGGAGCGCGATCCTGCTGTCCCTTTTCTGGAGCGGCTCCGCCCGGGCGGCGGAATCCGCCGTGGTGCAGGAGATCCTGGACGGCCAGGAGCTTTACATCGATGCCAACCGGGCGAAACCGCGCCAGACGGCACGGGCTCCACAGCATGTGAAAACGGGCAACAGCCGCGGCCAGTTGCTGTTCAACAGCGGAGCCGTCGGCAGGCTCAATACCTTTTCCCAGTTGCGTCTGGGCAGTGGCTGCTTTCTTGTCGACCGGGGTCAGGTGCTCGTCTCGGGACGTCAAAACGGCTGCACCCGGTCCGCGCGCCTCAGTGTGCGGGGCACCAACTATGTGATCGAGGTGAAGGAGGATGGGGAGTCGGAGATCGCTGTGCTGGAAGGCAGCGTGGAGGTGCAGCCCCTTCAGGATGGGGAGCCGGTCGCCGCGCCTTCCACCCTGCTGGAGGCGGGTCAGCGGCTGCGTCTTTCTCCGGCGGGTGTCGTGTTGGCGCTGCTCAACCTGGAGGTGGGGGATTACGAGCGGATTTTGCGGGGGCCGCTCTTCCGCGACTTCCAGATGCCCCTGCCCGGCTTGGAGACCCTGCGCAGCCATCTCAATCTCCGCTTCCCCGGCGTCACTTTCCCGCTGCCCTCCAGCTCTCTCACCCTTCCGCAACCCGCCCTGCCGTCCTTGCCCTTCCCGGGGCTGCCGCGCTTGTTCTGATGACCACTCCTGAACACCTGACAGCGTCTCTTCCCCCGCCTCGACCGGCGACGGTGTGAACGCGGATGACCCGTCGCCTGATCCTGCTGCTGCTCAGCGCCACCGTCGCCGCCGGGGTGGCACGGGTGGCCGGCTGGCCGGGACCCTGGTGGCGGCAGTGGGACCGGGCGCTGGAAGACCAGACCCTGACCTGGCTGGGTCGCCGTTCGCCGCCGCCTGACGTGGTGCTGGTGGCGGTGGATGAGGCCACGCTCCAGCAGGGCGACTGGTTCGCCCGCCAGGGGGACAGTCCAGCCTGGAGCCGGGGCATCGGCAGCCTCCCCTGGCCCCGGGCCGCCTATGGCCGGGTGGCCGAGCGGCTTCTGAAGGAGGGCGCGGCGGTGGTGGCGGTCAATGTCACCTTCGCGGGTCCCAGCAGCCATGGCGTGGAGGATGACCAGACCATGGCGGCCATCCTTCGGCGCCACCCCGGGCGCCTGGCCCTGGCCGCGGAGATGTCCGAGGCCAACGACAGCCTCGGTGCCGGCGCCCTGAGCCTGGTGCGGCCGGAGGCCTTCATGGCGCTCCCGGGGCTGGTGATCGGCCTGAGCAACATGCCGCTCCGCCTTCCCGGGGAACCGCTCCGCCATCCCGAGGCCTATGCCGGCGGGGTGCTGCGGTCGCAGGGGGTGACGGCACATCCTTCCCTTCCCCTGGCCATCCTGCGCCTCGCCGGTCGGCCGAGCCGCCAGAGCGATCTCCAGAGCTGGCTTCACGCCTATGGACCGGAGGGCACCTTTCGCCGCCTGAGCGCCTGGGATGTGCTGGATGAGAGCCGTTGGCGGCGCCATCCTCAGCGGAACGCCCTCTCCGGGGCCATCGTTCTGCTCGGATCCACCCTCGCCCAGGGAGATGACGGTTATCCGACGCCCTTTGGTCCCCTGTCCGGACTGGAACTGCTGGCCACCGCCACCGCCAATTCCTTGACGGGCGATGGTCTGCGGCCCTGGCCCGAGGGGCCCTGGACGCGCGGCGGGATGGCCGCCGCGCCGCCGCTGTTGGTGGCGACCCTGGCCCTGGCCCGTCAGGGTCTGGCCTGGCGGTTGAGCCTGGTGGGCGTTGTTCTGGCGGCTCAACTGGTCTTGGGGCTGGTGGTGCAACAGCGGCTTCACCGTTGGCTGCCCCTGCTGGCGCCCGCCGCCGGGTTGGTGCTGCTGGGCGTGCTCTACAGCGGTGACGCCTACCTGCTCGAGGGGCGGGAACGGCGGCGGTTGCGGCAAACCTTCGAGCGCTATGTCCCCCCGGGGGTGGTGGCGGAGATCCTGGCTGACCCGGCGGCCGCCCGGGGGATCCTGCGGGGACGCACCCTGGAGGTCACGGTGCTGTTTTGCGATCTCAAGGGCTTCACGAGCCTCACCCGGGAGCGCAGCGCGGCAGGGCAGAGCGAGGCCCATGTGCGCCAGCTCAACACGTATCTCGCCGCCATGGTGGATGTGATCCTGGCCCATGGGGGAACCGTGGACAAATTCATCGGCGATGCGGTGATGGCCGTGTTCGGCTCCCCTGTGGGGCGGGGGTTGCGGGAGGAGGCCAGCGCAGCCGTGGACTGTGCTCTGGCGATGGGTTCCGCCCTGGATCGTCTCAATGGCGGTTGGCAGGCGGAGGGTGGCCCGGTGCTGGCCAACGGCATCGGCATCGCCAGCGGCCCGGCGGTGGTGGGGCAGATCGGCAGCCCCAAGCGCATGGAATTCACGGTGATCGGTGACACCGTGAATCGGGCGGCCCGGTTGGAGAGCCTCACCCGCCAGCTGCAGGCGTCCGTGCTCTTGGATCGGGCGACCGCCGACCGGTTGATCGCCCCCGCGGTTGGAGCGGATGCGTCGCGCGTCTCGGTTCCCCCCCGCGGGCGTCCCGTTCCTCGGGGTCTGCAGGCGATGAAGGGGTTGGGTGATGTGGAGGTGTTCAGCGTGGGGTGCTCGCGCTGAACGGGCATGGCCTTGCGCAACCCTTGAGCGAGATCGTCTCGTCTCCGGAGACGTTCCCCGCTCCGTCTGTTGTTGTGACATCGCGGCAGGCTTGCGCCGCACTACGGTGATTCATCCCAGAACAATGCATGCTGCATTGGCCATGCCATGACCCTGAGCCCGGCGATCCAACCCGATGAGCTCAACCAGGTGCCCCTCTTCGCGGGGCTGGATGAAGAGCAGAGGCGGATGATCATCGAGCATCATCGTCTCCTCAACCTGGACAAGGATCAGCACGTGATCCTGGAGCAGGAGGAATCGCAGGGCCTGTTCGTGTTGCGCTCAGGACTCTTGAAAGTGCGCTGCATGGATTTCAATAGAGAGGAGTCTGTCCTGGCCCTGCTGGGGCCAGGCGAGGTCTGCGGGGAAATGGCCAGCCTGAGCCCCATGGGGGTGCGATCGGCGGATGTCATCACCCTGACGCCCTGTTCTCTGTTGCTCTTGCGGGCCACGCCCTTCATCACCCTGCTGCGGGAGGATTCGCGTCTTGCCCTGGCTTTGGCCCGGTTGCAAGCCCAGCGGCTCTGCGAGCTTCACCATCGCTTCCGGCTGTTGAGCGCCGACGCCTCGACGCGCATGCTGGCCACGCTGGCCGACCTGGCCAAGAAAACAGGACCCGGGGCCACGGCCGCAACGCCCATCCCTCCCCTGCCCCATCGAGAACTGGCCTCCCTTTCCGGCCTGGCGCGGGAGACGACCTCCCGCATCCTGAGCCACCTGCGCAAGAACGGGGTCTTGATCGAGACCAGCGATGGTGGCCTGCAGATCAGCGACCTGCAACCATTGCGACGTCGTGGGTTGATTTAGTTCGCCAGGACCGGCCCACCCTGCCTAGAGCGTCTTGATCTCCAAGGTCACCTCCAGGACAGCGTTCCCCAGCTGGCAAGGAAAGGTGATTTCCCTGCAACTGTCCAGGAGGAGTTGCCGCAGCTTTTTGACAGGTTTGTTGCCGAGGGCTGGATGGGGCGCGGCCCAGGTTGCCTCACCATTGAGGATGGCCACGATCTGAACAGTCCTGTCCAGATCAGGAATTCTGATCTCAAGATCGTTGGCTGGATCCATCGTTGGGAAGCAATGGTCCTCTCCCAGCGTCAACGTCAATGGCTTGGCGGCCGTCCCGAGGGTAATTGTTCCGGCGGGGGCGAATCCCTGGAGCGGTTCCGTGGAGTCGCGATCGCTGATGGAGGGGGACCGTCTGTCCAACGCGTCGATGAGGTGGAGATGAATCTTGCCGTGAATGTCTTTGCTGGTTGCCCCTTTCGTGTTGGCTTGTCGGCATAATTTTAACCTGCGAAGTCGAACCTGAGCCTTGGGTTCGCTTAGGGAATGCTGGCTGTCGATGAAGGCTGTTGTCAGCAGGGAGACCGGCGTGCCGTCGAGATCGCTGACCTGGAAGGAGAGCGGGGAGAGGGGATTCTCGGCGCAGGAGGATTCAAAATAGGCATCGAGAGTGGCCTGTAGACGTGTGAAGTCAAAAGCCTCAAGGATTCGATTGTCTTGCGTCTGCAGCCGGATTTTGGTTTGTTCTTTGACTTTGCTGGCGAATGAAGGATTTTGGAGTTTTGCGGAGAGCATGATCCACTCAAGCCCTTGCCTGATGCCGTTCATGTGGTGTTCCAGAGCGGTTTCGCTCTCGATGATCACGTAAATACGGCGTCCGACCTTCACTTCGCGAAGAAGCAGAGCCTCTTCGCCCAAGACCTCGGCGCTGGGCAAATGGCCTGTGGCGCCGACTGGATTGTCGGCTCTGATGGTGAAAAAGACTTGATCAAATGTATAGGCATATAGGTGGCGATAGTTCTCGGATGAAAAGGCGAAGGGTTTGCTGTCGGGCGGGCTCAGGAAGAAGTAGGAGCCACTGATGTTGAGTCCCAGTCCGTCCTGGCACGTGCTCCAGCACATCTCGGAGCTGGATGAGCGGTTCGGGATGGTCTCGAGATGGGTTGAATCCCGCGGGGCCTGGGCGGCCTCGCTGTTCAGATAGGTCAAGTTCCCCGATCGCAGCAGGAGCTGCGAATCAAAGATTCCCCCGGGAAGAAATGGAAGGCGGGATGCGCCTGGCGGCAGAAGGATGGTTTCTTCCACCTTTTGTCCGCGCACTTCCTCTTTGCACAGCCCCAGCGGCCCGGTCAGGGGGAACACGGTGCGCAAGGTGGTGTCCTTCGCGGGAATGCCCTTGCACCATTGGACGGTGACGTGGCTTTGGGGACCCTGTCCAGCGGAATAGCGCACGACCTTGGTCGTCGAAGGCACGGCATTCAGGAGTCGCGGCTGAGGCCTGGAAGGGAAAGCCCGCAGGCCAACGGGACGGGAGAGGTGGCTCTGAGGCATGGAGGGGAGCTGGCGACAGCGCGAGGCCTGACGGGAGGGACTGCGGCGCGGATCGCGTCGACTTGACCACCCTCCGCCATGGTGCGGGTCGCGGTTTGACGCGTCAGTGACTCCGGTGGGTCAGCGGCTGTGATTTCCATCAAGGCTGCTGGCTCCCGTCCTCGCCTCCTAGGGTGAACGCTCTTGCGTTCGGCACGGCTCCATGGCTCAAACTCTGGTGGCTCCCGCAGCGGGCAGCGACCTCACTGCGGCGTTTCGGGCGGCTTACGAGCATCGCTACACCTGGGCTCCGGGCTTCCCCGGGTACCGAGGCCACTGCTCCTGGGAGCAGGACGATCGCCGGGTGGAGGGGGCCTTCACCCTTGGGGCCGATCTGAAGGCCCACGTGGAGGGGATGGAAGATCCTGAGGTGCACAAGGCCATGGCCTCGCAACTGTGGGAGGTGGCCATTCATCGCGTCCGCCGACCCTTCGCCCAGACCCATGGTGAGAACACCTTCACAGCCGGCGATACCGACGCCGTTGGCACGGAGGTGATCGTGGGGGGAAAGAATGCCGGTGATCGCTATCGCATCAAGGACAACGTTGTAACCATGGTCCATCGCCACATCCATGGCACTGTCGTCACGATCTTCACCACAAGCGTCACGGAAACTGGCGAGGGTTATCTCAGCCACACCTACAGCAGCCGTTACAGCGATCCCGCCACGGGCGCTCCGCGAGGCGGAGAGAGCCACTTCGAAGACACCTTTGTCCCGCTGACAGATGGTGGTCCCTGGGTGTTGGGGGAACGGCGGATCATCACCTCTGGACCCGACGGCGACGCCTCCACCCAGGTGTTTCGTTTTGAGGACCTGCAACCTCTGGAGTCCGATCAGGCGTGAGCCTTTGGAGCCGGGAACCGGATCGGGCTTGAGGCCACTCAGGCCGGATCCGGCAGCGGGGTGATGGTTTTCAGGCGTTCGTTCAGTTGCAGGGCCATGGACTGGCGTCCTACGGCCAACACCTTCAGTGTGTCCTCATGGAACCGCAGTTGGGCATCGGCCACCTGCATGCCCCGCACCAGCTCCTTCACTTCATCTGGAAGGCTGTTGAGGTCATAGCGCTTGCCCTCAAACGTGAGCACGGGGGGCTGCTGGGCCTGGGGGGCAGGAGTCTGCACGGGGCGGGAAGAAAAACCTCCGACACCCTACCGCTCGGTCTCAGGGGTCCATGTGAATCAGTTGCCGCTGACAGAGGTCGCGATATCGCCCGCCGCGGCCCATCAGCGTTCCATGGCTCCCTTGTTCCACGATGCGCCCCGCTTCCAACACCAGAATGCGATCCGCGCCTTGCACGGTGGACAGCCGATGGGCAATCACCACCACGGTGCGCCCCCGCATCGCTTGCTTGAGGCCCTGTTGCACCGCCTCCTCCGCCTCCGCATCCAGGGCACTGGTGGCTTCATCGAGGAGGAGCACGGCGGGATTGCCCAGCACGGCCCGGGCGATGGCCAACCGCTGCAGTTGTCCCCCGGAAAAGTTGGCGCCCCGCTCCTCCACCCGGCTGTTGTAGCTCTCGGGCAACGCTTCGATGAAGCCGGCGGCATTCGCCAGCCGGGCCGCCGCCTGGATGGACTCCAGGGAGGCCGGGCGTCCGAAGGAGATCGCCTCGGCCACCGTGCCGGAAAACACACTGCTCTGCTGGGGAACCAGGGCCACGGCCTGGCGCAGCTCCCGCGCCCGCAGGTCGGCCAGGTCCTGTCCATCCAGAAGCACGCGCCCCTTCTGTGCTGTGTTGAACCGCAGGAGGAGGGAAAAAAGGGTGCTCTTTCCCGCGCCGGAGGGGCCTACCAGAGCCACCACCTCTCCCGGGCGCACCCACAGGTCGATCTCGCGCAACACGGGTTGGGCGGGGTTGTAGCCGAAGCTCACCCCCTCCAGCCGCAGGTCCCCGCGCACGCTGTTCAGCGGCTGGGGATGGGGTGGATCGGGGGGCTCCACCGGTTCGCGCTCGATCGCGCGGAGACGGTTGAGGGAGGCCTGGCCCTGCTGCAATTCGTTGTAGTTGGTGGTGAGGTGCGAGATCGGATCGATCATCATCAACAGAGCCGTGATGAAGCTGGCGAATCCCTGGCCACTGAGCCCCCCGGATTGAATCCGAGCCGCGCCGATCAGGAGCACGGCCAGAATGCCGGCCGCTTCGATGAAACCCACCACGGGATGCTGCAGGGCCTGGAGCCGAAGCGTCTCGTAACGGGCGCGGCGGTGAAGATCCACCTCCGCGTCGAACCGGCGTTGCAACCAGGGTTCCGCCGCGAAGGCGCGCACCAGGGGCAGGCCCGTGATCGCTTCGCCCAAAAGGGAGGCCACCTCGCTGACTTTGGTCTGGCTGCGCTCAGCGGCCGCCATCACCCGGGCGCCGAAGGCGCTCACCAGCAGGGCCACCAGGGGGGCGAGCAGGATCGTCGCCAAGGCCAGGGGCCAATCGATCCAGACCATCAGCCCCAACACCGCCACGAGTTGCAGGACGCAAGGGATGCTGTCGTGCAGGGTCTTGTAGATCACCTCGCCGACCCGGTCCGCATCCCCGGTGAGGCGGTAGGTGAGATCGCCGGTGGAGAGGGTTTCCAAGGCCGAAAAATCCAGCTGCTGCAAGCGGCCGAACAGTTGACGGCGCAAGTCCTGGCTCACCTGGAGCGCGGGCCCGGCGAGGAGCACGTCCTGACCGAATTGGGCCAGCTTTTGAAGAAAGAACAGGCCGAGTGCCAGGCCGACGCTGCGCAACACCGTGCGGAAATCTCCGGCGCCGATGGCGGGGAGCAAACGTCCGGCCAGCAGGGCGAGCAGGGGGAACGAGGCCACGGCCACGAGGGCGCAGAGGCCGCCGGCAAGAAGTCGCCGGCGGTGGGGCTTCAGCAGGGGCCAGAGTCTGCGAAAGCCGGCCAGCGAGGAGGCGCGCATTGGGGCACACTACGCGGATGGGGGAACGCACGAACGCCACAGCCACCATCCAGCTCGCCCGCTTCCTGAAGCTCCAGGGGCTGGTGGGCACCGGAGGGGAAGCAAAGATCCTCATTCAGCGCGGTGACGTGTCGGTGAACGGCGCCATCGAGACCCGCCGTGGCCGTCAGCTCCACCCCGGCGATCGGGTGCGGCTGGCGGGACGGGACTGGGTGGTGCCCGCCTTGGAGCGCTGATCCCGCCGCTCCCGCTCAGCCGCTCCCGCTCGACAGACCCTGCGGTTCATTGGAGTGGAAAGGGAGGTGGCCGCGAACCGTCAAGGCAACTCACCCGTCACCCAGCCCCCCGGCGCGTCAGCGAACTCCTTGTCGCGTCAGCAAACCCCAAGGAGGGGCGGGCTGGGGGACGCGCCGGCGCTGAGGGGACGGTGGGACGGTGGAGGCTTAGCGTGGCAAGCGTTTCGCGGGGAGCTGCCGCTGGTGCGCAAGGCTGTGATCGCTGGCAACTGGAAGATGCACATGACTTGTGCGGAAGCGCGTGCCTTCGCCAGTGCCTTTCTGCCCCTGGTCGCCAGCCTGCCCGAAGATCGTGAGGTGGTGCTGGCGCCCCCCTTCACGGCGATCTCCACCCTCCATGAGGAACTGCGGGGTTCGCGGGTGGCCCTGGCCGCCCAAAACGTCCACTGGGAGGAAAAAGGCGCCTACACCGGCATGATTTCCGCCCCGATGTTGCTGGAACATGGCGTCACCCACGCCATCGTTGGCCACAGCGAGCCGCGAAAGTATTACAGCGAAACGGATGAGCAGATCAACCTGAGAGCCCGCTCCGCCCAGGCCCATGGCCTGATTCCCATCCTCTGTGTGGGAGAAAGCCTGGATCAGCGCGAGGCGCGGGAAACGGAGCGGGTGATTCATCGCCAGGTGGAGCAGGGGCTGGAGGGAATCGATCCGCTGCGCCTGATCGTGGCTTACGAGCCCATTTGGGCGATCGGCACCGGCAAGACTTGCGCCGCGGTGGAAGCGGACCGGATCTGCGGCCTGATCCGCGGTTGGGTCGGACATCCCGATGTGATCGTTCAATACGGCGGCTCCGTGAACGCCTCCACCATCGACGAGTTGATGGCCCAGCCGGACATCGACGGCGTGTTGGTTGGGGGCGCCTCCCTGGATCCGGTGGGTTTTGCGCGGATTGCCGGCTATCAGGTACCGGTGACGGCCTGAGGCCAGCGCTTGCCTTGGAAAAACCGCTGCGGTTGCGACAGATTGCCGGGAAAAGATGAAGTGCAGTGGGTGGTGCTTGAACAAGCTGACCTCCCACCATGCCCTACGAACCAGGATCCCCTCAGTGCCGCATCCTGATCACCTGCAAGGCACAGATTGAGTCGATGCTCAACGACCTCTCCAGGATTGACAATACGGTTCATATTCGTGACCAGCTGGTGTCGGTGCACAATCAGCTCGAAGGCTTGCACGAGCTCCATCGACGCCAACCCTTAGGCGCCACGACCACTTGACGCGTCTGCGCCCTGCGGTTTGCTCACCATCCGCCCCTTCCTCAGGACTGTGCAGGCCCTGGCTTCAGGGCCTGCATTTTTTGTTTTTCTCGCTTTTGTTGCCCGGCTTGCTCTCTCCTCTGTCAGTCGTCGTCAGGAGTGGGAGGAGCGTCTGTGCCACCCTTCACACATGGCGTAGGCCCCGGGCAAGGTGGCCACGCGAATGGAGGTCTTGGGAAGATTTTGGTGTGTCACCACATAGCAGCCTGTGGTCTCTCGGTAGATCAGGCAGCCGCAATCTGTGGCCTGAACCAGGCAGAGGTGGTGGCCCATGGCTGAACGTCGGGGTCTTCATTCATGGTTAGCCCAATCCATCTCAGGTTGCCTTGTCAGTGCGTGCTGACAACACACTTTGTTGTTTTTCCGCCTCGCCTTCCTCCTGTCCAGTTCTCAGCGCGTCTGCCGGCTCCCCCGTCGTCGCGTTGGACAAGCGGTCCCCCGGCCGCGCCCCCAGTTGCGCCAGCAGGGTCTGGCCCGAGGCGGGCCGCTTGCCTTCCAGCTGGGCCTCACGCACCAGCAAGGCCCCCTCTCCCGTGGCCACCACGAGCCCGACGCCCTGCCGCAGGGCCAACACCTCGCCCGCGGTCGCTTGGCGCGGCCCCACCTCCTCGCCAGTCTCCAGAGGTTCGGTGGCCAAGACCTTCAGCCGACGCCCCCCACAGTGGGTGTAAGCCCCGGGATAGAGCCCCATCACCTGGCGGTGCACCCGCAGAGCCGGGAGGTCCCAGCGGAGAAGGGCATCGTCACGGGTGAGCAGGCGGGCCAGGGTGATGCCGTCCTCGGCCTGGGGCTGGAGTCCCAGCCGCGCCCAACGCTCCTCCCGGGGGCCTGGACCTGCGGCGTCGATCCGGGGCAGGGCGTCCACCAGGAGTCGGGCGGTGAGCTGAGCCATGCGGGTGGCCAGTTGATGCGCGTTCTCCAGGAGGCCGATGGCCAGGCGTTCCTCCAGCAGCACAGGGCCGGTGTCCAATCCTTCTTCCATGGCCATGATGCCCACCCCCGTGACGGGATCTCCCGAGAGGAGAGCCCACTGAATCGGTGCGGCCCCTCGCCAGCGGGGAAGCAACGACCCGTGGCCGTTCCAACTTCCCAGGGGGGGCTGTTCCAGAACCGCCGTGGGCAGGATCTGGCCATACGCCACCACCACCGAGACATCCGCCTCCAGGGAGGCGAGCTCCGCCTGCAAGGGGAGGTCGCGCCGCAGGCGTTCCGGGGTGAACACCGGGCAGGCCAGCCGTCGTTGCGCCCACTCCTTCACCGGCGATGGGCTCAATGCCGCTCCCCTGCCGCGACGTCGGTCGGGCTGGCTCACCACCCCCACCACCGCGTGGCCGGCCTCCACAAGGGCCTCCAGGCTGGGAATGGCGTAGGCGGGGGTGCCCCAAAAGAGGATGCGCATCGGCGGGCGGGGGGTTCAGGCGTCGCCGGTGATGGTCAACCCCTCCACCCACACCCAAGGGCAGAGCCCGGAGGGGGTGGCCTTCGCCGGACCCTCGAAGCCCACCAGTTGGTTCAAGAGCGTGCGGATGTCGCCCGCCACCGTGGCCGCTTCGATGGAACGGCTCTCTCCCCCCGCGACCAACCACCCGTCAAAAGGCAGGGAGAAGGAGCCTTGACTGGCTTTGACGCCGGCATGCAGCGCGGAAAGGGAATCAATCACCACCAAGGGACCGTCTCCGCTTTGCCGCCCGCCGCTGGCCAACCGGTCCAATCCCTCCTCTCCGGCGGGTTGGCCGGGGGTGGGCCCGATCTCAAACCAGTCCGGGGAGACCGACACCTTGGCCCCCAGTCCCGCGTGGCCGGTTGGGGCCACGCCAAAGGCGCGGGCTGTGGCTTCGGAGTGGAGGAAATGGCGCAACACGCCGCCGTCCACCAGGGTCAGGGGCGCCGTGGGGGTTCCCTCGCCATCGAAGAGGGCGGCGCCGATGTTGGCGGGGTTCAAAGCGTTGTCGGTGATCGTAAGGAAGGGAACGGCGATGGCTTCGCCGAGGCTTTCGCGCCGGCTCAGGCTGACGCCATCCAACACGGCACGGGCGTTGAAAAGGCTGCTGAAGGCTCCGATCAGATCCAGGAAGGCCTCCGGCGAAAACACGCAGATGTAGCGGCCTGTCGTGATCGGCGCGTAGGCGAGATGGGAGATGGTGCGTTCCGCCGCTTCGGCGACGCAGCCCTCCACATCCAGCCCCGCCACCCCATGGGCCAGCCGCACGGCACCGCTGCTGCGGGGTTTGCGGCCCGCTTCCTCGGCGCGGGCGTAGAGGTAGAGGGAGGCGGTCGTGCTCCGCTGGTGGCGCAGGGCTCCGTCGCTGTTGAGATAGAGCCGTTCGCTGCCGCGCTGGGCCAGGCCGTTGTAAGGCACGGTGGTGATGGCGGCGTGACGGGAGAGCAGATCCCGTTCCGCGTCCTTCAAGCGGCCCAGCAGGTCGAGGATGGAGGTGGAGTCGCAGAGCGGCTGCTCCTCTCCCTGGAGGGGGTGCTTGGCCAAGGGGGAGAAGGCCGGAATGTCCTCGGGATTGCCGAAGGCACTGGCCTGATTCGCACCCTCCAGGGCACGGGCCAGCCCCTCCTCCGACAGATCCGAGGTGCTGGTGATCCCCACCAGGCCCTCCTCGTTCCAAACCCTCACGGTGATCGCCCGTCGTTCCGCGCCTTTCATCTGCTTGGGCTCCCCCCGATCCACCTGCACGGAGAGGTCCGTGCTGCAGGAGGCCCCCAGATCCCATTGACGAACGCCGACACGGCGCGCCAAGGGTTCGAGCTGCGCCCGCAGGCGTTCTCCATCCAAGATCGCTGGGGTGTCCGCTGTCATCGTCCGCCCACCGTGATGGAATCGACACGGATGTGGGGCTGTCCCACGGTGACGAAAATGCTGCCGCTGACAGATCCGCAGAAGCCGGCCGCCAGCTCCATGTCGTTGGCGCACATGGAGATCCGCGGCAGAACCTCCCGTGCCTCACCGATCAGGGTGGCTCCTTTCACCGGACGGCCGATCTGGCCCTGCTCGATCAGATAGGCCTCTTCGACGGCGAAATTGAATTGGCCGGTCGGGCCGACGCTGCCACCGCCCATGGCCTTGCAGTAGAGGCCGCGGTCGACGGAAGCGATCAGCTCCTCCGGAGAATGGGGACCGGGGGCGATGTAGGTGTTGCGCATGCGACTGGCGGCGGCGAAGGCATAGCTCTGGCGCCGGCCGCTGCCCGTGCGCGGGTGGTTGGTGCGTGTTTCCCCAGCGCGATCACTGAGGAAACGACGCAGAATTCCGTTCTCGATCAGCACGGTGCGCTGGGGCTCCATGCCTTCGTCATCCATGGAGAGGCTGCCGAAGGCGCGGTCCCGCAACCCCTCGTCGATGGCGGTCACCGCTTCGTGAGCGATCGGTTGTCCGACGCGCTCCGCGAAGGGGGTCGTCCCCCGTTCCACCTGCGTGGTTTCCAGAAGGTGGCCGCAGGCCTCATGAAAGATCACACCACCGAAACGGTTGGCCAGAACCACGGGATATTGCCCCGCTTCGACATAGTCGGCGTAGAGCATGGTGGCGGCACTGCCGCAGAGATCGACCGCTGTGGCGTCGGGCGTCCATTCCCGCAGATCATCGGGGTGGCCCTGGCTGCCATAGCGGCGGCCCAGGCTGGCCCGATGGTCGCCATCCGCCGCCAACACGCTCAGGCCGAGGGATTGATGGAGGCGGATGTCGCGAGCGAAGGTGCCATCGCTGGCGCAGACCAACACCTCCTGCCAATCGCGGGCGTAACTGCCCCGCCTGGATTGCAGATGGGAGCCGTGGCGCGCCAAGGCTGCGGTGCCCTCCAGCAGGCGGTCGGTGGCGTCTTTGAGGGAAGGGGAGTCGAGCAGCCAGTCGTCCTTGCCGGCACCATGATCCCGCAGGGGCGGCAGCCCCTGGAAGCCATCTCTGCCGTGGCTCAGGCGTTGCAGCCCCAACATGCCGAGAGCCTGCTCCAGGGCGGACAGCAGCCCCGAGGCGCTGAGGTCGTTGGTGGAAACGAAGCCATCGTGGCGGCCGCGGAACACCCGGAGCCCCGCACCCATGCCGAACGAGGGGGACACGTTGGTGATGACGTCCTGCTCGGCCAGGGCCCCCAAGTGGTCGCTGCGTTCGAGGAACACCTCGACCAGGTCGGCGCCAGCGGCTCGGCCAGCGGCGAGCAGCGGCTCAAGATGGCTGCGCCAGGCGGGATCCTGAAAATCACCCGGCCAGCGGTGGGTGGCTTGAAGGCCCTGAGGGGGCGGGGAGGAGGTGGAAGCGACCAAAGGCGGTGTGCGCGGGGAGGGGGTGGACGGGGTGGGATCAGCGAACTGCGGGTTGGAACCGATCGCTGGAGATGGCGGGGCGCAGGAAGAGGCGAAGCATCTGGACGCCATTGCCGATCCAGTGGGGCAATTTGCGCAGCGTGCGCAGGGGGGCGGGGCCGCCGCTGGCGTCCACGGCGGAGAGGGCTTCGTTGTTGCGCACCATCGTCTCCAGTCCATTCCAGAAGGCGGGTGACTCCACATCCAACACCACAGGGAAAACGCGCGCAGAGGTTTCGTTCGTCTTGCGGATCACCAGCTGGTCGTAGGTGCGGGCATCGAGGCCGAGGGCTTCGTAGAACTCCTTGCGAGCCACGTCGCGGACATACATCGTCGCGAAGACCGCCAACAGGAAGAAACGGCACCACAGACGCGATCTCCATCCGGTGACCGTGCTGGGAACGGCTTTCATCAAGGCGTCGAAGAAATCGCCGTGACGATTTTCATCCTGACACCAATTTTCAAAGAAATTGAAGATCGGGAAAATCTTGCTTTCCGGATGCTTCTCCAGATGGCGATAGATGGTGATGTAGCGCCAGTAACCGATTTTCTCAGAGAGGTATGTCGCGTAAAAAATGTGTTCAGGGCTGAATTTGGTGTAAGCCTTGTGGGCCGTGAGGAATCCCAGGTCGAGTTGCAGGCCGAAATCCGCCATCGATTTGTTCAGGAAGCCGGCATGACGCGCCTCGTCCCGTGCCATGTGCGCGAAACATTCCGCTAGGAGCGGATTTTTCTGCTTGATGCGACGGCTGAGTTCTTTGTAGAGCAGGAAACCGGAAAACTCCGAGGTGCAGCTCTGCTCCAAAAATTCCACAAACACCCGACGCGTCTCGAGATCCATCGTCTCGGCGGCGCCATCGAAAGCGTGGTCGCGCACGAAATGGTGACGATTGTAATCCTTTCGGAATTCCTCACAGATGGCTTCCAGTTCCTCTTCATTGGGCCGCAGATCCATCGCCGCCATGGCGTCGAAATCCGTGGTGTAGAAGCGGGGGGTGAGGATCGTGTCCTTTACCGGCTCCTTGAAGGCGGGAGCCTCAGGCGTGCCGATGGCCTGAGGGGAAGCCGCTGGGGAGCCAACGGCGGTGGGGGCGGACACAGGGGGAACCATCGCGCGCAAGCGGTCAGTTCATGCATCGTATAGGCCACGCCGCCTGTGCGGCTTCTCTGTGAACAGCTCGTTCAATTCGGGCCCAGCCACTTCTGGCCGTTCAGCCGTTGCACGAGACGAGAGACCAACAACGGCAGGGTCATTTTCTTTTCATCGATCAGAAACGACTCCAACAGGCTCGGTTGGGCACCGGCCTCGGCGAGGGCGATCATCTTTGCCGACTCCAGCTCCGCGTCGGTGAAACAGAGCCAGAAGCGTCGATCGCCGGGCAACACTCCTTTCACCATCCAGCATTCGAGCCCCGTGACCGGCATGGGGCCCGTCCCGAAGTCCAGCGCCGGGGCCGGGCCGCCATAGGCCTGGCATTCCTTGGCCAGGGCCGGCATGAGGTGTTGGGGGATGAAGTCGGCGAACGGCATCGCCTCCAGCGGCGGCGTCTTCGGCTTGGCCGCGGCGGCCTGCGGTTTGGGGGACTCGGAGGTGGGGCTGTCCGTCACCGTTGTGCGCTCCCGTCATGGTGCGGCGAAACTCTAGGCAGCTCCCGCGGACCTGTTGGCGGTGGCGTCATCCCTCACCAGTCCTCTTCGGCGGGCGCCGCGTCCCCCCAGTCGTCCGTCGTCGCCACCGGCATGGGCTCCCGGGCCGTGGGCGCCCCGGTGGGCTCCCCCTGACGGGCGGGCCAGCTCTCCCGGTGGAAGGCCGCCTCCTGCGGACCTGTCGCGCCGGGACGCCGCAGGACGCGAAAGGGCACGACCAGGGTGGGAGCCGGTTCGCCAGGCGCCCTGGCCGGGGCGACGCTCTCGCGTGGAGCGGCGGTCCATTCCCTGGCACTGGCATCGCTCGACGGGCCCGACGCGGCCGGGGCTCGCCAGCTCCGCCGCTCCGGGGCCCGGCTGGTGTCCCAGTCCTCCGTTCGCCATGGCTCCGGCGGGGGGGACTCCCGCAACCAGGGGTCCCGCTCCCTGGCGGGTCCGCTCACCGTTCGTCGCAGCGCGCGCCCGGCCTCCTGACGCCGGGCGAGGCCGGCGGCCCCGCCGCTGAGGGCCGCCCCGCCGAGGGCCGCGCTGGCCAGCCAGAGCCCCAGCGGGGCCTCGGGGGTTTGCCAGGTCAGCAGGCGAAACGTGACCCGCGGTCCAGGATTGAGGGCCGCCACCAGCAAGACCGCCAGCAAGGGGGAAAGCACGGGCAGCACCAGCAAGTGGCGCGGCTTCATGGCTGCAGGGACACCGGACCCCGCCAGCGGCGCAGGGAGCCCAACTGGAGGCCGAGGCTGTCGAAGACGCGAATCACCAGGAAATCCACCATGTCTTCCAGGGATTGGGGTTGGTGGTACCACGCGGGCACCGGCGGGGCGATGCGCGCCCCCGCTTCCGCCAGGGTCGTCAGGTTGCGCAGGTGCACCAGATTCCATGGCAGTTCCCGCGGGGCGATCACCAGGGGCCAACCCTCTTTGAGATGGACATCAGCGGCCCGTTCGATCAGATCCAGCGCCACTCCGGAGGCGATGCGACCCACCGTCCCCATGCTGGCGGGAAGGATCACCATGCCGGCGGTGCGATGGCTGCCGCTGGCGATGGGGGCCGCCTGATCATTCCAGCGATGGCAGCGCAGGGAGCCACCCTCACATCCCGTCCGAGCGCGCCAGAACGCCTCCTGGGCTTCGGGGTCGGCGGGCACCTGCACCCCCAGTTCCGCCTTCCAGACCCCCAGGGCTCCTCGACTGGTCACCACCTCCACCCGATGGTTCGCCTGCAGCAGAAGGGCCAGGGCTCGTTGCGCCAGGGGCTGGGCGGAGGCCCCTGACATCGCCAGCACGATCGGCAGGGAGGAGGTTGGGGGACGCATGTCGCTCAGAGGGAGGCCCCGTCAGCGTCGGCCCCGTCGGCGTCTGCCGCGTCCCTGCTGTCGTGGGCCTCCATCGCGGCCCCCTCTTCGGGCACCACCACGGAGAGGTCGATCTGATGACGCAGAACGTCCACCTTTTCGATCACCACCCCCACGGGATCTCCCACCATGTAGGTGCGGCGGCTCTTGCGGCCCACCAGTTGACTCTGACGCGAGCGGTATTCGTACCAGTCATCCTTCAGGGAACTGACGTGGACCAGGCCTTCCACCATCGAGGGGGGCACCTCCACGAAGAAGCCATAGCTCTGCACGCCGCTGATCACCCCTTGCAGGGTTTGGCCGACGCGGGGTTCGGCCCAGCGTGCCTGGGCCATCGCCAGACGATCCGCCTGGAATTCGGCCACCACCAGCCGCCGTCCATTGAGGCGCAACACCAGCCCGTGCCGCAGGCTGTCCTCGAAAGGAGCCAGTTGGGTGGGGGTGAGCAAGGGCCAGTCGATGGCGCCATGGGAGGCATCGGAGGCGAGATCCACGCTCGTTTTGTGGCGCACGGTGGGGCGATCCTTTCCCTCCGTCAGCAGGGTGACCAGCAGATGCTGGTTGAACAGATCGGCGTAGTGCAGGCTCGGGCAGGTCCAGGGGGCGACGGCGATGGGATCCCCGGCCAGGGCATGGGCTCCGGGGCCATCACTGAGCTGGGTGTTGGAGAGGGTGTCGCGGATCTGCTGCTGCCAGACGCGGCCGCGGTCGGTGTGGGCAAAGGCGGCCGCCAGCTCCGCCGCGCTGGCGTTGCCATCGCTGCTGAGCTCCAGGGGGATGTCCAGCGCCAGGGCCGCTTTGGCCACCTCGTTGATCGCCGCCGGGTCCGGCGGGGGATTCACGGCGTAGATCGCCGGCAGACCCAAGGCCGCCAGGTGGTGCCCGAGGGCTCGGTGAGCCACCAGCACCGCCTCCCGGAGGAGGGCGGCGGGATGGGCATCGGGCAAAGCCAACCACCAGCCCTCACGACCGGCATCGGGACCCGTGCGCAGGGCATCCCCAAGGCCCTCCAGCGGTGGCGGCGGCACGTCCAGATCCAGGGATCCGGCCGCCAGACGCCGCTGCCTCAACACAGCCGTCACCTCCACCAGCCGTTCGAGGAGTTCCAGGTGGCCTTTGTGGTTTTTCAGCGCCGCCGGCAGGGTGCGGCCCTTGGGCTTTCGGTCCGTCAGGGCCTCCAGGGCGGCCTGATCCAGGGTCGCCAGCGGACGCACGCGACTCAGCTGAAAGCGATAGTGCTCCAACTCCCCGTCGGGTCCGAGGTCGAGGACCACGGAGAGCGCGGCCTGCTCGATTCCCGGAGAGAAGGCGCAGGCCTTGGTCAGACTCTGGGGCAGCAGGGGGCGCCAGCGCTTGCCGAGGGGAAGGGCCTCGCCCTGCTCCCGCATCCAGGTGTCCACCGCAGTGGCCAGACCCAGGCGCTCGGCGATGGCAGGGGCGTGGACCCAGAGACGCCAGCCCGTGTCTCTCGCTTCCAGGGACAGGGCGGGCACCGCTGGCGCATCCGCCGCCACCCACGGACGAGGGATCAGGGATGGGAGACCGGTGTAATCCTCCCGTCCTTTCTCCACGGGAGCTTTCAGGGTCAATCTGGGAGCGGAGCCATCGTCCTGGAGCTGATGCTTCACCAGCAGCAGCTCCAGATCGGCGTCGTCTCCCCCGTTGAGGGGCAGGCTGCGGGCCACATGGCCTTCCGGCGCAAACTGGGCCACGGGAAAACGATCGATCTCCACCTCCACCACGTGGGAGTCGCGCTGTTCGAGGTGGGTGGCATCCGTCTCCGGCAGCGTGACGGTCGTCAGCAGGCGATCGTCAAGTGGCACGGCCACCAGCCGTTCTCCCTGTCGTTCCACGTGGCCCAGCATGCGGGTGGTGTGCCGCTGAAGAATGCACTGCACGCTGCCTTCCGGGGAGCGGCGCCGCCCCCCTTCCCGCGTGATCCGCACCAAGACGCGATCACCGTTCCAGGCATGATTGAGCTGGTGATCGCGGATGTAGATGTCCTCGCCCGCGTCATCGCGCAGAGCGAAACAAAACCCCTTGCTGGAGCAACGCAGCCGCGCCGGAATCAGATCGGGGCTCTCGCAGCGTCGCAGTCCTTCCTCTCCCTGCTCCACCAGGGCCAGGCGCTCCAGGGCCGCCAGGCCGATGCGCAGCTTCCGCTGATCGTCGGCGTCGGTGAGTCCCAGAGCCTTCTCGAGCTGGGCCGGGGCCAGGTTGTCGCTGGTGGACAGCTGGTCAAGCAGGTCGGCGACCGTGAACTTCATCGTCGGGGGAGACAGGGGGAAGCAGGGCAGGGAGCGGGCGGGAACCACCAACCCCGGTCAACACTTGAGACCAAGCGGCCCGGTCGCGGAGGTGGGGCGACACGGCGATGGCGAGGCGACGTTGCGGGTGGGGAGGCCGTGGAGTGGCCGGGAAGGGGGCACCGCGGCGGGCCGTGGGGCGCACAACGGACCGCAGCGGCACCTGTGGATCTTAGGAACCCGGCGGGACCTCCCCCGCCGCAGCCTCCGCCGCGGCGGCCACGGCGCTTTGGTTGGCCCGCAGGATCAGCCGCAGACCCAAAATGAGAAAACCGGCGGAGGCCGCCAGCTGCAGCCAATCCGCGGGAATCACGCGGGTGAGGGATCCCCCCGCCGCGGAACCGAGCAGGCTGGCGAGCACCAGCGCCAGGGCACTGCCAGCGAACACCGCGCCGGGTCGACTGGAGGTGCCGCTGATGCTGACGATCGCCAGCTGGGTTTTGTCGCCAAGCTCCGCCAGAAACACGGTGGCGAAGGTGGAGGCAAGCAGGGACAACATGGGAGCGACCAGTGTTCAGGGCAACGTTCAGGACAACGGGGGCGTGACGGCCGGGGCCAGATGCAGCACGGCCTGACGGCCCAGCCAGAGGCCCAGGACCACCATGAGCACCCCGGCGGCCCGTTCCAGTTGGTGAGGCGCCATGAGGGACGACAGCCAGCGCCCGAGGAGCACCCCCACCAGGCTGGAGCTGATCAGGGCCAAGGAGGCCCCGAGGAACACCAGACCCGGTCGGCCGGATTCCGCCGCCAGCAGCAGCGCCGCCAGTTGGGTCTTGTCGCCGAGTTCAGCGAGAAACACGGTGACGGCCGTGCTGAGGAACACCTGGAACCATGCGGAGCCGTCCCTGGTGTCGTCTGGCTGAGCGCTGGCGGGCGCACCCGCTGGCAACGCCGGCGTCGCGGGGGATTCCGCCGGGGGCGGGGCCGGCACGGCGGGCGGCGTGGGCGCGGATTCCGAGGAGGCCGCCGAGGAGGGATCAGGAGGGCTCATGGCTGGCGAAGCGCTTTCTTAAAGCGCCGCATCACCTTGCCACGGCCCCCGGTCTCGCTGCGGATCTGCTGCTGGCAGAAGAGGATGGCGAGCCCGTTCGCCGCATCCCCCTCAGCCCCGAGCATCGCCATGATCGTGTCGACCCGACAGAACGCCGGGCGGGCCGCATAGATCCGGCAGCGTTGCCCTCCCGTGTCGTAGTGGACGCACCAGCCGTCCTCCCCGACCATCCCGAGATAGACGCGTCGTTGCTCATCATCCAGCATGGCCAAGGCTTCGGCCCGCAATGTTGGATCCAGTCGGCAGCAGGCGCCACACCCCTGGATGCAGCGCCATTGTGATGGGGATCGACCCATGCCCTTTCTCCTTGGAAACGCTCCGGAGGCTGTGACAAGCCGTCACAGTGCGCCTCAGTCTGGAGCAGGGAGGCCGGGCACCCTCTACGCTCCACCATGCACGCCATCCGCCTGCGAGACATCCAGACATGGGCATCGACTTTCATCTGATTTCCAATTTCCTGGCGCTTGCGCTGATCACCTTGGCGGGCCCAGCCGTGATCTTCATCCTCTTCTACCGCCGCGGCGCTCTCTGACGTCGACCCTCTTCCATCGGCTTGGCCCGGCTCCCCGGCTTCGCTTCGTTGGTCTGGTCCCCGATCAGCCAGCCCAACGCATACCATCGCGATTGTCAGGATCAGCCGCATCCAGCGTCAGGACTGAATTCAGCGGTAGGGATGAATTCAGCGGTAGGGATGAATCCCGCGATCAGCAGGCCAGGCCAAGGGCCATCACGGCCTCTTGGAACAGGGCGCGCACATAGGGGTGGGCACCATCGCTTTGCGGATGGGCCCACATTCCCTCCCAGGTGAGCCGGGAGGTGACCTCCTCGCCGGCGGCGTTGCGGATCACCAGGTCCTCTTGTCTCAGTGCGCATCGGTAGAGCCGGTCACCTCGCCGCAGGACGACGCCATCCGCCTCCTGGTGACTGGGCCGCAGGGCCAACAGATCCAACACCAGCCGCTGCTGGCCCTGCCAGTCGTCCTTGCGGAGCCGATAAGCCACATCCAGCCGTTCCGGCAGGGGCTCCTCCCCTTCCCAGCGCCAGGCCATCGCCTGGCGCTGGGCGCCCCCCTGACTGAGGAGCAGCCGCAGGTGCCCACCCCGCAGGCGTTTCTCCTCGTCCACCCGGCATCCCACGCTCCAGAACACCGGCATCGGATGACCCACGCCAAACGGCCCCAGGCGCTGCAGCTCCCGCCAAAACGTCAGATCGATGCGCTCAAGCCGGAGCAGGGCCTCCGGCTCCACCATCGGCCCCTCGGGATGCTGGCGCAACCAGGTTCCGGCGAGCTCCTCCAACCGTTCCTGCAGCGCAGCCACCTGTTCCGCCGCCACCGTGAACCCGCCCGCGGCGGCATGGCCTCCGTGACGCTCCAACAGGGAGGAACAAGCCCGCAGGGCTTGATCCACGGCGAAGCCTCGCGGAGCGCGCACTGAGGCCCGCAGCCGACCGGTCCCATCCCCGCCCAGCAGCGCCACGGGCCGTCCCAAGCGCTCCACAAGCCGGGCCGCGACGATCCCGATCACTCCATGGTGCCAGTGAGACTGGGCCAGAAGCACGAAGGCGGGCTTGGCGGGACCATCGGCCTCCAACAGGGCGAGCGCTTCCGCTTCCAGCGCCTGGCAGAGATCGCGGCGCTCCCGGTTCAGGGCGTCACACTCCCGGGCCAGGTCAAGAGCACGCCGGGGATCCGTGGTGGTGAGCAGCTCCACCACGATCAGGGGGTCGCCCAGTCGGCCGACGGCATTGAGGCGCGGCGCGAGCTGAAAGCCCACCGCCTCCGCGTCAATCGGAACGTCCTCCAGCCCAGCCAGCCGGATCAAGGCGCGCAGGCCGGCGAGGCGTGTGTGCCCGAGCCGGGGCAACCCCTGCCGCAGCCAGCGACGATTCACCCCAAGGAGGGGCGCCATGTCGGCGATGGTGCCGATGCAGAACAGCTCCAGGGCCATCTCCAGACCGTCCCGCCGGCCCAGGCGGTGCGCCAGTGCGGCGGCGAGCACATAGGCCAGCCCCACCCCCGCCAGTCCTCGGTAGGGCGAGCCCTCGGGAGTGACGGACGGATGGAGCAGGGCCAGGCAGGGAGGGGGCGTCTCCGGGAGCGTGTGGTGGTCCGTGAGGATGACGTCCAGGCCGAGGTCGGCCGCGCGTTCCAGGGCCTCCAGGGCGCTCACACCATTGTCCACGGTGATCAGCAGCCGCGTTCCCGCCGCCGCCAGGCGCTCGACCATGGCGCGATTCAGACCGTAGCCCTCCTCCCGCCGACTGGGAATGGCGGCTTGAGATTTGGCTCCCAGACGCTCCAGGAGGCCGCTGAGCAGGGCTGTGCTCGTCATGCCATCGGCGTCATAGTCGCCGCAGATCGCCACGGCTTCTCCAGCGCTGGCGGCCCGCTCCAGCCGCGCGACGGCCCGCTCCAGATCTGGAAAATGCTCGTGTGGTTCCGGGGGCTCGGGCGGCTCGAGCAGGTTGGCCAGGTCGGCGGCCCGGCCGAGTCCACGACGACTCATCACGGCCCAGAGTTCCGGTGGCAGCCCTTGGACGGCGTCCTCCAGGGGGGGCAACGGGGCGGGAAGCCTCCAGGCGGAAGGGGGCACAGCGGCACGGGTCCGAGAGGTTCCCGCATTGTGGAGGCGTTCGGCAACCCTCGCCTGGCTTCCCTTCACGGGGCCCCTGCTCCCCGGGGCGCCGCCGTCCGTGGTCGACAGAGCCGAGAATGGGAGGCAATCGGAGCCAGCCATGGCCGTGCGAGCACTTCTCTGGGATGTGGACGGCACCCTGGCGGAGACGGAGTTCCATGGCCACAGGCGGGCCTACAACGCCGCCTTCCGCGCCGCTGGCCTCCCCTGGCGGTGGGATGTCCCCACCTATCGCGACTTGCTGGCGGTCAGCGGGGGGCGCGAGCGCTTGCGGCATTTTTTCCAGCGGGTCGGGGAAGGGGCGGTCGAGGATGGCCTGGTGGAAGCGCTGATGGCCGCCAAGCAGCGCGCCTATGCCGACCTCTCCCGTCGGGGGGCGTTGCCCCTGCGCCCCGGTGTCGAGCGGTTGGTGAGGGAAGCGGCGGCGCGGGGATGCGTTCAGGCCCTGGTCACCACCAGCTCGCGATCCGCCGTGGAGGCCTTGTTGGCCAGCCAGGGGGCAGCGCTGTCGTCGGCGTTTGCGTTCAGGATCTGCGGAGAGGACGTGGCCGCCAAAAAGCCCAGCCCGGAGGGGTATCGCCAGGCCTTGGACCGTCTCGACGCGCCGACCGGGGAGGTGCTTGCCCTGGAGGATTCCCCCCAGGGCCTGGAGGCCGCTCTGGCGGCTGGCCTGCCCTGCGTCCTCACCCTTGGGGACCCTTCGGCGGACGCCGCAGGCCCCTCGGCCTGGTGGCACCGGGCCGCCGCGGCGGTGGACCATCTGGGAGACGTCGATCAGCCTTCACGGCTCTTGCAGGGGCCTCCCTGCTGTCCGCCCATGGTGACGCTCCCCTGGCTGGATGCGCTGCTGGAGGCGGGCTGATGGGATCTCCGATGCAGCGCACCCGCCTGGAACAGCTCCAGGGGCGCTGGGGGCGTGTCGTCAAGGCTCAGATCGGGGATCGCTGGGCAACGGCTAGTGGAGCTTCCCTCGCGCTTTTGGCGGGCATTTTCCTCGGACAGAACCTCTCTTCCGTGTTGCTGTGGAAAGTCACCGGCGGTCGCCCGATGGTGGTGCTCGGCCTGGTGATCAGCCACGAGCTTGTGGTGCGGCTGCGCAGCCGATTCGTGCCAGCGACCGCCCCCCCTCTCGGCTGGGTGATGGTGGACAACCTGCGGATGGGCGTGGTGTTCGCGCTGGTGTTGGAGGCGTTCAAGCTGGGCAGCTGAGCGGCCACGCCGTTGATGCGCGTCGTCTCGACAGCCTTTTGGAGGCGCCAGCGATGCGGCCAAGACCGACGGACAAGGCCGTCGGGAAACCCCGGTGGTGCGGCCTGGACAACCCCTTGCGGGCCAGTTGACATGAAGCCCCTGCGGGCCAGTGGTCACGAAGACCTTGCGGGGCGGTCATGACGACCTTGCGGGGCGGTCATGACGACCTT
>VGQX01000001.1 GCA_016882305.1 Cyanobacteria bacterium K_Offshore_surface_m2_239 | reverse complement strand
AGGAACATGTTTCAGCCATTCATGCTTCAGTACAGGCAGGCGAGGATGGGCAAGAAGAGATTCAAATCTCAATTAGCCTTCTCCCTTCATTCTCCATCTCAGCTCCAAGTGCAGAAACTGGTCGAATTCTAAGCAATATTGTCTCTGCGGTTCGAAAAAGAGCAACTGAGTTGCCTGTTTCTGCGGTAATCTCCTTTTCAAAGGAGGGCGATGACGAGCGAGCTTAGCATCTGATCTTCTCGATCAAGCAAGCACACTTGCTGGCCTTGATCCAATGAAGCCTAGACAAGCATCGCTAAGACGAGCAATCTCAGCTGCTTACTATTCATTGTTTCACTTACTTATTGATGATGGATCGCGGCCCAGACCCAGGGGCTGAACGCTGTGCTGGTGACGGACAACACGCGGGAGTTCAGCCGGGTGGAGGGCCTGACGCTGATCGACTGGCTCCGCTGATCCCCACACCGAACAACCGCGCCACCCGCAGTCTTTCCCGCAACCTGCAGCTCCAGCCGCCAGAGCGGCCCCCAGGGCCCCGGCATCCACCTCCTGGGCGAAGAGCTGGTTGTCCAACATCGGCAGGCCGGCGCCGCTGCCCGGCGCGATTCGTGAACGGGAAGGGCACCCGCACCACCGCAGAGGGCTCAGAGATCAGCAAAGGCTTCCGCGTTCTCCATGGAGGCCCACGCGTCCAAGCCAGCCTCGACATCCTGCGCATCGATGAGATCCGAAGCTCTGAACCGCTGCCGGCGCACCTCTTGGGCGGCCAGCAAGCTGGCGCGGTCGCCGTGAATCCGAAGCATGGGGCCCAAAAACGTGCTGGCCACCAGCCTGCCGGGACCGGCCCGCACCACCCGCGACGACCGGTCGTCACACCCAACGATGGGGAGCAACGGTGCGGATGCCCTGATGCGCCCCCCGCGAAGGTGCGCCACGAACCACAGATCGCCCACCGCCTGGCAATCCTTAAGCAAGAATCAAGAACAGCTCCACACACCACTGCTCTCCGCAACCCTGCCTTTCCGAACCATGGACCTCCACCAGGGGGACTGCATCCGCCTTCCCGAAACCCTGGCCGGCGATCACGCCTCCAACAGTCAGATGTATCAGGTGATCGGCCTGGACGCCCACTCCGATCGCTGCTGGCTCCGCTGCTGGCCCCTCGCCCGCCGCGGCTCCCCCGTCTTCGAACTCGCCCTCAGCGCCGTGGGCCCCGTCGCCTGCCGCCCCCTCCCCCGCCCCCGCTGATCGGCACCTCCGGCGGTGGGCCCCGAAGCCTCGGCGGCCCCCGCGCGGCGGTCCTTTTGAATGGAAGGCCCCTCCCCTCCGGTGTGATCTCCGCCGCGGCCTCCCCGCCTCTCCGATCGGTGCGCCCTGGCCCCCTCCTCCGCGGCCCGCTCGCCGCCGCGGCTCTCGCTCTGGGCCTGGCCCTGGCCGGCTGCCAGCCGAGCAAGCCTCCGGGCACCCTGATCGTGGCCACCAAAAGCCGCATCGTGTCCCTCGATCCGGCCAAGGCCTCCCGCATCGGCGAGCAACAGCTCCTCAGCGCCCTCGGCGATCCCCTCTACGCCATCAGCGCCGAGGGCCAGATCGAGCCCCGCCTGGCCGCCGCCCTCCCCCAGCTCAGTCCCGACGGCTTGCGGGCGCGCATCCCCCTCCGCCGCAGCGTGCGCTTTCACGACGGCACCCCCTTCAACGCGGCGGCGCTGGAGTTTTCGCTGCGGCGCTTCCTGGCCATCGGCACCCTCAGCTACCAGCTCAGCGACCGCGTCTCCTCCCTGCGGGCCCTCGACTCCCACACCCTGGAGCTGACCCTCAAGCGACCCTTCTCGCCCCTGCCGCGGCTCCTGAGCTCCATCGTGCTGACGCCGGTGTCGCCCACCGCCTACCGGGCGCACCGCGACAAGCCTCTGGCGGATCGCTTCGTCGGCACCGGGCCCTACCGGCTGGCGTTTTTCGGCGGGCAGCAGCTGCGCCTGGCGCCCTTCCGCGACTACTGGGGGCCCCGGCCGGCCAACAACGGCCTGATGCTGATCAGCTACAGCAACTCCACCGCCCTCTTCGGCGCCCTGCGCGGCGGCGAGGTGGACGTGCTGCTCTCCAACAGCCTGGAGCTCGACCATCAGCGGGCCCTGCATCGTCTCGCCGAAGCGGGCCGGTTGAAGGAGGCGGTCGGTCCACCCCTGGAGATCGGCTTCCTCTCGCTGCTCACCTCCGAACCGCCCCTCAACGATCCGCGCCTGCGGCAGGCCCTCGCCCACAGCCTCGATCGTCGCTTGATCCAGGAGCGGGTCAGTCTGGGCCTGCGGCCGCCCCTCCGCTCGCTGGTGCCCCCCGTGCTGCCCGGCGCCGATCCCACCGCCTGGGCCGCCTACGACCCGGCCCGCGCCCGCACGCTGCTGCGGGCGGCGGGCTGGTGCCAGGGTCGTGTGCTCACCCTTCCCCTCACGTTTCGCTCCGACATCCCCAGCGATCGGCTCTTTGCCCTCACCTGGCAGGCCCAGCTCCGCCGCGATCTGTCCGATTGCCTTCAGCTGCAGCCGGAAGGCATGGAATCCACCACCGCCTATTCCCAGCTCGACAAGGGCGCCTTCACCATGATCCTGCTCGATTGGCTGGGGGATTACCCCGATGCCGAGAACTACCTCACGCCGATGCTCGGTTGCGGCAAGGCCGACGGCAGCCGCTGCCTGGAGGGCGGCAGCGTGCTCAGCGGCAGCTTCTGGACCGCCCCCGGCATCGACAGCGAGCTGTTGCGCAGCAGCGAGCTGGCGGGTGAACCACGGCTGGCCCTGCTGCGGCGCGTGCAGCGCCGGGCCGGCGACGGCGTGCCCTACCTGCCCCTCTGGGTGGTGACGCCCGTGGCCTGGGCGCAACCGCGGCTGCGGGCGCCGCGCTTCGATGGTTCCGGCCGCGTGGTGCTCAGCGCCCTCCAGGCGGGAGGAGCGCAGCCATGAGCCGTCGCCGTGCCCTGCTGGGCTACGTGGGCGCCCGTCTGGCGCTCGTGCCCGTGATGCTCTGGCTGATCGCCACTCTGGTGTTTCTACTGCTGCGGGTGGCGCCCGGCGATCCGATCGACGCCCTGCTCGGCAGTCGGGCGCCGGAAGCGGCGCGGGAGGCCCTGCGCCAGAAGCTTGGCCTCGACCAATCCCTCCTCGCGCAATACGGCGGCTTCCTCAGCCAGCTGCTCCGCGCCAACCTCGGCACCTCCCTCAGCAGCGAGGAGCCGGTCACCCGCATCATCCGCGAGAGCCTGCCCGCCAGCCTGGAGCTCGGCGCCGTGGCGCTTCTGCTGGCGGCGATCCTCGGCCTGGCCGTGGGCTTCAGCGGCATCGCCCGCGCCGAGGGACGGGTGGATCTGGCCGGGCGCCTCTTCGGCATCGGCACCTATGCCCTGCCCCCCTTCTGGGCGGCGATGGTGATGCAGCTGGTGTTCGCCGTGGCCCTCGGCTGGCTGCCCGTCGGCGGACGCTTCCCCCCCACCCTGCAACCGCCCAGCGGCTCCGGCTTCTATCTCCTCGACAGCCTGCGCCACGGCAACGGAGCCCAGCTGCTGGCCACCCTGCGCCACCTCCTGCTGCCCGCCACCACCCTGGGCGTGCTGCTGAGCGGCATCTTCACCAATGCCCTGCGCCTCAACCTGCGGCGGGCCCTCGCTTCAGACTATGTGGAGGCGGCCCGCGGTCGCGGCCTGAGCGAGCGCCGCGTCGTGCTGCGCCACGCCCTGCCCAATGCCCTCCTGCCCGTGCTCACCATCGCGGGCATCACCGTGGCCTCCCTCATCGGCGGCGCGCTGCTGATCGAGGTCACCTTCTCCTGGCCGGGCATCGCCTTCCGCCTTCAGGAGGCCATCGCCCAGCGCGACTACCCGGTGGTCCAGGGCATCGTCGTGGTGGTGGCGGCGCTGGTGGTCTTGATCAGCGTGGCGGTGGATGTGCTCGTGGCCCTGCTGGACCCCCGCATCCGCTTCTGATCCCCGTCTGATTCCCGCTCCGGTCGCTCAGCCGCCGGCCAGGGCGGCCCGGAGGCGCTCCAGCCAGGCCGCCGCCGCGCGGCCATCCATCACATGGGCGCTGACGCCGTCCAACCGCAGGCGCTGCGGCGCCATCCCGGAGGCGGGTGGCGGTTCCACGGACTCCAGAAACTCCTCCGTCAGACGCAGCAGCAGGGCCTGCACCACCTCCGGCGAGGCCCCCACCAGCTCGGCCCCCAAGCGCAGCAGGGTCTCCTCCCGCCCGCTCACCCGCACCGGCGAGAAATGGCTGCCCCCCTCCACCAGCACCAGCCGACTGCGGTCATCTCCCACCGGCAAAAACAGATCCAGCTGTTCCGCGAGCGGCGGTGTCACCAAGTCCAGACTGCCGCCCACCATCATCACGGGCACCGGCAGGGAGCGAACACCGTTCTGAGGCCAGAGCAGGCTGCCGAAGCTGTTGAACACCACCACCCCCCGCAGACGCTCCGGCGGGCGGGCCGCCACCGGCAACGCCTCCGCGGGCAACTGACACTGCAGCAGCAGGGAGGGGTTGGTGATCGGCAGGCGATCGAGGGACCGCTTGCAGCGGCGCTCCAGCCCCGTCTCCGGCGCCAGGCCGCTCCCCAGCAGGGCGGCCACGCCCCCCAGGGAATGGCCGATCAACACCACGCCATCCGTCTGCGCCCCCAGGGGCAGCAGTCCCTCGCTCTGCGCGCGAAGCACGGCATCGAGATCCGCCAGGCGCGGCTGCAGCGTTTCCGCCCCCGGCGGCGGACGCAGCCCGTTCAACGTGGCCTTCACGGCGGCGGCGTCGCTGCCCGGGTGCTGCAACACCACCACCGGCCAGCCCCGCTCCGCCAGGGCCGCCGCCAGCCAGCCCAGCTGCTCGGCCGTGCCCCCCAGCCCGGGCATCACCAGCAGCCAGGGCCGCCGCGGGCCGAACGGCGCCGCCGGCTGCGGCGTCCAGATCTCCAGCGGCAACGGCTCGCCGCGCCCCGGCACCAGCAGGCTCAAGCGCCGCGGTCCCCGCAGCGGCCCGCTCCCGGCGGCTGCGGCCGGGGGGGGCGCCGAAAGGGTGCGGGTGGGCAGAGCGGGCATGCGCGCCAGCTGGCGCAAGGCCTCCCGTTGCAGCTTCAGCTGCACCCGCCACTGCTGAGCCAAGCTCAGCAGTCCATCGAGCTGGAGTTGCAGCCGGGCGGTCGGCAACGCCCGCAGCAGCTCCACCACCGACACCTCCCGCCGCTCCTCCAGCAGCCGCCGCAGGGTCACCTGCAGCAGGGGGGTGGTGCTCCGTCCATCGGGGGTGGTGAGCAGGCCACCCACCTCGGCGAGGAGCTGGCTGCCGGCCCAGCTGTCGAGCAGCTGCCGGCCAAAGCTCTGATCCCGCAGCAGCGGCGCCCGCAGCAGCTGGCGCAGCTCCCGCTGGCTCTGCCCATCGAGCAGGGCGAACCAGGCCGCCAGATCCGAGGCTCCGTCCAGAGCCGCCGGCTCCGCCATCCGCCGTCCCGCACTGGCGGGCTGACGGCTCCAGGCCTCGAGCTGGGCCAGGGGAATGGGCAGGCGCAAGCTGTCCAGTTGGATCTCCAGCACCTCCGCTCCCCGGGAGGGCAGACCGACCACACCCGCCAGGACCACCAGCAGACTGGCTGCGGTGGCACACCTCCGGGGATGGCGGCTTGAAACGGACAGCAATGGGGGGACCATCGGGCGCGTGGCTCTCCCAGTTTCCCCGCCACTGCGGGTGGTGGCCCTCCTGCGGCTGTTATCCGCCCTCGGGGCCGGCGCCGTGCTCTATCTCACGCCCATGGTCTTCCACCGGGAGGCCTTCACGGCCTCGGCCGTGGGGGAAGGCCTGGCCCTGGCGGCCCTGGTGGGCGCGGGCGGAAGGGTGCTGAGCGGCCTTCTCCTCGATCGGGGCCTCTCCTGTTCCTGGCCCATCGCGCTCGGCGTGGTGGCGTCGCTGCTGGGGGACAGCGTGCTTCTGAACGCGACCACCCCGGGACCCTTCCGACTGGGGCAGGCCCTGTTGGGCCTGGCGATGGGGCTCTACTGGCCCGCCATCGAGCTGGCCGTTCCCCTCACCTGCGCGCCGGTGCCCTCCGCCCCGGCCTACGCCCTGGCGCGAACGGCCGATGCCCTCGGCGTCGCCGCCGGTTCCCTCGCGGGAGCCCTCCTGGCCGCCCGCGGCTGGCTGCGCAGCATCTATGCCCTCGACATGGGGGGGCTTCTGCTGATGGCCTTGCTGCTCTGGCGATCCCCCTTGCCGGGCCAGGCTCGCCCACTGGCGGCCCCTGAGGATGGGTCACCCCGCCGGGCCCGGGCAGGGGTGCGGTCCGCCTGGCTGATGCCCCTGATGCCCCTGCTGGGCCTGGTGGTGCTGGCCACGGCGGTGCCGGCCCTGATGCAAAGCGCCCTGCCTCTGGATCTGGTGCGCGGCGGACTGCGGCGCCCACCGCTGCGCGAGAGCCTGGGCGCCCTCACGATCGGCCTGCAGCTCGCCTTGCTCATGCTGCTGCAGTGGCCGGTGGGGCGGGCCCTGGCCCGGCGTCCGGTGGCCCGCGGGCTGGCCTTCAGCCTGGTGGCCTTTGCCACAGGCACCCTGCTGCTGGCCGCCTCCGCCCTGGTGCCCTGGGGGGGCTGGCTGCTGGTGGCGGCCCAATGTCCACTGGCGATCGGGGCCGCCGCCTTCCTGCCCACCGCCACCGAAGCCGTGGTGGAGATCACGCCGGTGGAGCACCGAGGGCTGGCGCTGGCCTTCTTCTCCCAGTGCTTTGCCCTCAGTGGCCTCACCGCCCCGCTGCTGGGGGGCTGGCTGCTCGATCGTCAGGGCCATGGCGCGGGGCTGTGGTTGGCCACCAGCGGCGCCCTGCTTCTCGGCCTACCCCTGGCGGCGCGGTTGCGCCCCGCTCGTCAGCTCTCAGGCGCGGCGGACGCCTCGGACGGCTGAGCGGCGGCGGCCCGCCGGGCCGCGATCCAGGCCTCGTGGGGCAGGGGCTCGGTTCCGTACTCCCAATCGTCGTAATCAGGATCGTTGCGGATTTGCTGGTGGATGCGCTTCTGGGCCTCGAAATCATGGGAGCCGGCCTCCACGGGGGGGGCGGAGTGTGCGGCGTCGCTGGGATCGGGGGTGGCGGATGGGGTGCTGCCCATGGTCTCAGCCGCTCCGGGCTTCGGAAGATGTCTTTCCATTCTCCTTGATCTCGGCCTTCCGTGGCTCTTGTCGGGCGAAAAAGGCCGCCACAGCCGTCGGGATCGTGGGATACACATGGTCTGGCCCCACCCGGCCCAGCACGCCCGCCGCCGCCAGCTGCTCCTGAAGCTTCCGCTTCACCCGGGCGAGCCCCAGACGCACCCCTCGCCCCGCCAGCTCCAGCGGCAAGGCCAGCAGCATCTCCGCCGCCGTGCTGTCGATCTCCACGATCGCCTCCGCGTTGAGCACCAGCCACTCCGCGGGTGGCGAGGCCCCATCGACCGCCGCCAGGGCACGGCGGCGAAAGTCCTCCGCGTTGGCGAAGCACAGGGGCGCGTCGTAACGGAAGAGCACCAGGCCGGGAATCGTGCGCCCCCCGTCCCAGTCCTCGACATTGTGGTAGCCCGCCAGGCCCGGCACCTCCCCCATCACGGCGGCATGGGGGCGGGCCAGTCGGCCGAACAGGGCCACCACGGAGAGGCCCACGGCCAGCGCCACGCCGGTCAGCAAGCCGGTGAGCAGCACCCCCGCCAGGGTGCCCAGGGCCAGCAGGCACTCGCTCGGGCGAAACCGCCACAGGCGCACGAAGGCCTCGGGGTCCAGCAGCCGCAGGGCCGCGAACACCACGATCGCCGCCAGCGCGGGTCGCGGAAACTGGCTCATCAAGGGGCGCAGGCCCACCAGCACCAGCCCCGTCACGGCCGCGGCCACGAAGGCGTAGCGCTGGCTGCGGCAGCCGGCCGCGTCGGCCAGGGCGGTGCGCGTGTTGCTGCAGCTGGCGGGAAACCCCTGGAACAGGCCACTGCCCGCATTCACCAGCGCCAGGGCGAGCAGTTCCCGATCGGCCTCCAGCCGCCGGCCGCGGCGCTGGGCAAAGCTCCGCCCGGTAAGCACCGTGTCGGAATACCCCACCAGGGCAATGCCCAGCGCCCCCGTCAGCAGGGACCGCAACGCCTGGAGGTCCACTGCGGGCGGCAGGCGGGGCCAGGGCAGCCCCCCCGGGATACTGCCGATCAGAACCACCCCCCGCTGATCGAGGTGGAGGAGGGGCACGGCCGCGCTGGCCAGCAGCACCGCCAGCAGGGGAGCCGGCCACCCCGGCGCCCAGCGGCCCAGGGCCAGCATCAGCGCCAGGGCGGCGAGGGCCAGGGCGACGGTGGGACCATGAACGGCCCCCTGGGTGAGGAGGCGCTGCCGCACGGCCTCCAGCAGGGTGTCCGCCCGCTCCCCCGTGCCGAGCAGGGCATGGAGCTGGCCGCTGATCATCAACACCGCCACGCCCGCCAGGTAGCCCACCAGGATCGGCTTGGAGAGCAGATCCGCCAGGAAGCCGAGCCGCAGGGCGGCCCCCAGGCCGCAGAGCAGCCCCACCAGGAGGGCGAGCAGGCTGGCCAGCGCAATGGCGCGCGCGGGATCGCCCGCCGCCAGGGGGGTCACCACCGCGGCGGTCATCAGGGCCGTGCTCGTCTCCGGACCCACGGAGAGCTGGGGGGAGCGGCCCACCAGGGGGTAGAGCAGCAGGGCCGGCAGGATGGTCCAAAGGCCGGTCACCGGGGGCAGGCCCGCCAGCTCGCCATAGGCCAGGCACTGGGGCACGAGGTAGGCCGCCACGGTGATCCCCGCCAGCAGGTCTCCCCGATGCCAAGGGTTGGGCGGCTGGCCCGCGCGGTCGTCGCTGCCCCCCGTCCCGGCGTTCACACGTTGAAGAGGAACTCCATCACGTCACCCTCAGCCACCACATACTCCTTTCCCTCGCTTCGCAACCAGCCGCGGTTGCGGGCCTCCACCAGGGAGCCCGCCTCCAGCAGCTGGGCGCAGCCGATGGTCTGGGCGCGGATGAAGCCCCGCTCGAAGTCGCTGTGAATCACCCCCGCCGCCTGGGGCGCGGTCATGCCGGCGCGGATCGTCCACGCTCGGGTTTCCTTCTCGCCGGTGGTGAAGTAGGTGCGGAGGCCCAGCAGGTCGTAGGTGGCGCGGATCAGACTCCGCAGCCCCCCCTCACTCACGCCGAGCCCCTCCAGGAATTCCTGACGCTCCTCCTCCGGCAGGGCGATGAGTTCCGCCTCCACCTGGGCCGAGATGGCCACCGCCGCAGCCCCCTCCCGGTCCGCCAGCTCCCGCACCGTGGTGGTGTGGCTGTTGCCCGTCGCCAGCTCGTCCTCGCTGACGTTGATGGCATAGATGATCGGTTTGGCCGTGAGCAGGCCGAGGGGCTTCACAAGGGCCGTCTCCTCAGGGCTGAGGGCCACACTCCGGGCTGCGGCCCCCGCCTCCAGCGCCGCCTGCAGCCGAGCCAGGGCGTCGTCTTCCAGCTGGGCCTCCTTGCTGGTGCGCAGCTGCTTCTTGAGCCGCTCGCGACGCTTTTCGATCTGGGCCAGATCGGCCAGGCCGAGCTCCAGGTTGATCACCTCCGCGTCGCGGCCGGGATCCACCGATCCGGAGACGTGAATCACATCCCCGTCCTCGAAGCAGCGCACGACGTGGACGATGGCGTCCACCTCGCGAATGTTCGCCAGAAACTTGTTGCCCAACCCCTCCCCCTGGCTGGCCCCTTTCACCAGCCCGGCGATGTCCACGAATTCCACACGGGTGGGGATGATCTCCCGGGAACGGGAGAGGTCGCTGATGTGCCGCAACCGCTCGTCCGGCACGGCCACCACCCCGGTGTTGGGCTCGATGGTGCAGAACGGGAAGTTGGCGGCCTGGGCCTGGGCGTTGGCAACGAGAGCGTTGAAGAGGGTCGACTTGCCCACATTGGGCAGACCGACGATTCCGGCTTTGAGCATGGTCGGAAATCTACGTGCCACGGATCTTCCCTCCAGCCGCGAGACTGGGAGGAAAGCCGGCTTGTTGATGTCCGCCCCGCGCCCCTTACGCACCCTTGAGCCGGTGGCTCCGCTCCCACCGCCGGTCACTCCCATCGCTCCGCGTCCCCTTCCCCAGCGCTCCCCCCGCTCCCGCCGGCCGCTCTGGATCGGGTTGGCGGCCCTGCTGGCGTTGCTGGCCGGCCTGGGGCTCTGGCAGCGTCAGCGCGCCACCGCCCGCCAGGACATCACGCCCTACACGGTGGTGGCCCGCAGCGGCAGCCTGCCGGGCGTGGTGACGGCCAGCGGCGAACTCGATGCCGTCGAACGCGTCAACGTCAGTCCCAAGCGCCAGGGGCAGCTGCTGGAACTGCTTGTGCAGGAGGGGGAGCGGGTGGAGAAAGGGCAACCCATCGCCCGCATGGACGCGGGCGACCTGAGCGATCGCCTGGAGGAACTGCGGGCCAACCTGCTGTCCGCCAAGGCGGAACTGGCCCGCAGTCGCGGGGAGCTGGAGCGCAACCTTCCCCTCTACCGCCAGGGCGCCATCAGCCTCAACGATCTGCAGCGGTTCCAGGCCGACTATCAGGTCAAGACCATGGCGGTGGCGGCGGCGCAGCAGCGGATCCAGCAGCGACGGGTGGAACAGGAGGAGCTGATCGTGCGAGCCCCGTTCCCCGGGGTGATCTCTCAGCGCTTCGCTGAACCCGGAGCCTTTGTCACCCCCACCACAGCGGCCTCCGCCACCGCCGGGGCCACCAGCTCCTCCATCGTCGAGCTCTCCCAGGGGTTGGAGGCCATCGCGAAGGTGCCGGAAAGCGATCTGGGTCGTCTGCGGATCGGTCTGCCCGCCGATGTGCGGGTGGATTCCTTCCCCGATCGCCGCTTCCCGGCGCGGATCCGCCAGATCGCTCCCCGCGCCGTGAAACAGAACAACGTCACCTCCTTCGAGGTGAAGCTGGAGCTCCTCAATCCTCCTCCGGAGCTGCGGATCGGCATGACCGCCGACATCGACTTCCAAACCGGCGCCCTCCCGTCCCGCACCCTGGTGCCCACCGTGGCGGTGGTGACGGAGAAGGGCCGTCCGGGAGTCCTGCTGGTGGGCAAGGACCGCAAGCCCACTTTTCAGCCGGTGGAGCTGGGGGTGAGCAGCGGCAAGGACACGCAGATTCTCTCCGGGCTGTCGTCCGGCACCCGGGTGTTCATTGATCTGCCGCCTTGGGCGAAAGAGAGGAAGTCATGAACCGTCGCGCCGCCGCCAGGATGCGGCCGCTGGCGTAGCCATCCCCGAAGGGGTTGTGGGCCTGGGCCATGGCGGCGTAGGCCTGCGGCTCGGTGAGAAGCCGACTGGCTTCCGCCACGATCGCCGCGCTGTCGGTGCCCACCAGCCGCGCCGTGCCGGCTTCGATCGCCTCGGGTCGCTCCGTCGTGCGGCGCAGGACGAGCACCGGTTTGCCGAGGGCCGGCGCCTCCTCCTGCAAGCCACCGGAATCGGTGAGCAACAGGGTGCAGCCGCGCATGGCCGCCACGAGGTGGTTGTAATCGAGCGGCTCGGTGAGGAAGGCCCGCGGATGGTCCCCCAACAGAGCCTGCAGCGGCTCCCGCACCGTGGGATTGCGATGCAGCGGAAGCAGCAGGGCGGTGTCGGGGAAACGATCCAGCAGGGTCAGGAAGCCGCGACCGATCCGCTCCAGCCGTTCCCCCCAGTTCTCCCGCCGGTGCACCGTCGCGAGCAACACCCGCTGCTGAGACCAATCCAGGCCCGGCACCTCCAAGGTCGGCGTGGATTCCGCCATCAGCAGCAGGGCATCGATCACCGTGTTGCCTGTGGTGATGGTGTCCCCCACCACTCCCGAGGCGCGGAGATTGGCGGCGGAGCGTTCCGTGGGAGCGAAGTGGAGCAGCGCCAACTGGGAGATCAGGCGGCGGTTCGCCTCCTCCGGGAAGGGGTCGAAGAGGTTGTCGGTGCGCAGGCCGGCCTCCACGTGTCCCACGGGGATCTGCTCGTAGAAGGCGGCCAGGGCGCTGGAAAAGGCGGTGGTGGTGTCTCCTTGCACCAGCACAAGGTCGGGGCGGTGGCGCTGAAACTCCTCCCGCAGACCCTGCAGGGCGGCGCAGGTGACGTGGGTGAGGGTCTGTTGGGGCGCCATCAGGGCCAGGTCGTGATCGGCGCGCAGCCCGAACAGCTCCATCACCTGGCTCACCATCTCGCGATGCTGACCCGTCAGCACCACACGGGTGCGGAAGTCATCGGCCTCCTGAAACGCGCGGATGACGGGCGCGAGTTTGATGGCTTCCGGGCGGGTGCCCAACACGATGGTGACCAGGGGCAGGGCACCGGCAGCAGCTGACAAGGCCTGGTTGCGGACTTGCGAATCCTAGAGATCCCGTCCACCGCCGCCCCGCTGGCAGCGCGGTTCCACCTCCCGTGCGGTTCCCCGACAACGGTGGCAGCATGGTTTGACCAGATAACGCAACCATGACCCAATCGTCAGCTCCCCGTCCGGCCCCGTTCCCCCCGACCTCGGGAGCGCCGCCGGCACCGCCACCTCCCCCGCCTCAGCCGGGCGCGAGCGCGGCCGCCGCGGAGTCGTTCGTGAAGCTGGAGGGAATCCCCGAGCGCGCGCCCCAATCGATGGAGGGGATCGTGCGCGTGGCTTATGAACTCAACTTCTCCGACATCCATCTCGGCGTGGGCGAGGAACCTCGCTACCGCGCCCGCGGGGAGATCATCCGCACCGGCTGGCCGATCACGGACAACACCACCTTCCGGCAGTGGCTGCGGGAGATCATGGAACCATCCGATGTGGATCTGTTCAATCGGGAAAAGGAATTCGATGGTTCCTTCAGTTTTCCCTATGTGCGCGTGCGGATCAATGCGCTTGAGGCCATGCGTGGTCCGGCGATGGTGCTGCGACTGATTCCCTCCAAAATGCCCAGCATGGAGCAACTGAATCTGCCGCAGCAACTCCAGGAAATCGCCGAGCGACCCAAAGGTCTTTTTCTGGTGACAGGAGCGACTGGATCCGGGAAAAGCACCACCCTGGCGGCTATCATCAACCACATCAATTCCACAATGAAGCGCCATATCCTCACCATTGAGGATCCGGTGGAATTCGTGCACGAAAGCAAGCTTTCCCTCGTGCGGCAGCGCGAGGTTGGCTTGCACACCAAACTTTTCAGCAACGCCCTCAAAGCCTCCCTGCGAGAGGATCCGGATGTGATCCTCATCGGCGAGATCCGCGATCAGGAAACCCTGGCCACAGCGATCAAGGCCTCCCAGACCGGACACCTCGTGTTCGGCACCCTGCACACCAACTCCGCCGTTCGCACCGTGGAGCGGGTGCTGGGCATGTATCCCCCCCAGGAACAGGATGCGGTGCGCCGCGCGATCTCGGAATGCCTCCTGGCGGTGTTGTCCCAGGGTTTGATCAAAACAACGGACGGAAAAAGAGCTGCCTTCTTTGACCTCTTCATCAATACAGACGCATGCCGCGACTACATCAAGCGCGGCGAATTGGATGAGATTGAGTCCATTATGCTCCGCAGCACTTTTGACGGCATGATCACCATCAATCAATCTCTGGCCGAGCTGGTCACCTCCGGCCGGGCCACAGCTGAGGAGGCGATGCACCACAGCCTCAAGCCCACGGAGTTGTCCCAGATCCTGCGGGGCCGCCTTTGAGGCCGCTCGCGCTCGCCGGGTCCGCGAGCGAGGGCTTTCCCTTGCTCGCGGTGGTCAACCGTGATGGGCCAAGCGCGCCACGATCAACACGGTGAGGCCAACGGAAAGACCGAGCATGGCCAGCCGTCCATTCCAGATCTCCGCCTGCGGCGTGAAGCCCCGTCGCCAGGCGTTGAGCTCAGCCTGGGAGACGGGCTCCGGCTGGTCGAGGGCGGCGGAGGCGTTGTCGAGGAATGGCGGCGCATCGGGATCAGCGGCCGAGGCCTGGGCCGGAGGCCCATCGGGCGACTCCAGGGGCGGGCGGGCCGATGCCATGGCAAAAGCCCATCTCGCGCTGGGCCGGAAAAAAGGTGAAGGAAATCTACCGGATCTGGCCGCGAGCGATCGAGGCCCTGCCGGAAGCCAGGCCGGAACCTCCGCCACTCGACGCTAGAAACAGGGCGATTCGGCGTAGAGCGCGTCGGCCTCCTCCAGGGGGAAGCGGGCGGCCACTCCCAGCGTGATCGGGCTGGTCTGGCCCGCCGCCAACCGCTCCAGGGCAGCGCGGCCGATCATCGCGGCGTTGTCGGTGCACCAGGCCAGGGGAGCCACGCGCCAGTCGATGCCGCGGGCGGAGGCCTGCTCGCGCAGGCGCTCCCTCAGCCGTCGGTTCGCCGCCACCCCACCCACCACCACCAGGGTGTCGAGCCCCTCCGCCTCGGCGCAACGCAGGCTGCGCTCCACCAGCACGTCGCCCACGACCGCCTGGAAGCTCGCGGCCAGATCGGCCAGCGGGAGGGGGCCCCCCGCCTGTTCCAGCTCCCGCACCTGGCGACCCACCGCCGTCTTGAGGCCACTGAAGCTGAAGTCGTAGGGATGGAAGCCCCCGTCAGGAAGGGACACCCGGCCCTTGGGGAAGGCGAAGCGCCGCTCATCGCCCCCCAGGGCCGCCCGTTCGATGGCCGGTCCCCCCGGATAGCCCAGCCCGAGAAGGCGGGCCACCTTGTCGAAGCATTCGCCCGCCGCGTCATCCCGGCTGCGCCCCAGCCGCCGATAGCGCCCGGGGCGGTCCACCCGCAAGAGCTCGCTGTGGCCGCCGCTCACCAGCAGCACGAGGTGAGGCATGGGGGGCCTGTCCCCTTCCAGCCAGGCGGAGCAGAGGTGGCCCTCCAGGTGATGGATCCCCAGGAAGGGCTTCTGGTGGAGCCGCGCCAGGGTGCGCCCCATGACCGACCCCACCAGCAGAGCCCCGACGAGGCCGGGCGTGACGGTGGCGGCCACGGCGTCGATGGCCGCCAGGGAGAGGCCGCTCTCCCGCTGCACCCGGGCGATCAGCCCCGGGAGGGCCTCCAGATGGCGGCGGGACGCGATCTCCGGCACCACCCCTCCCCAGCGGGCGTGCTCCTCCACCTGGGAGGCCAGAGCCGAGGCCACGACGCCCGCCTCGGTCACGAGGGCGGCGGCGGACTCGTCACAACTTGTTTCGAGGGCCAGAACTGCCGGCATGGTCCCCTTGACGCTCCCCTACTCTCCGCCTTGACATCTTGAACCGCGGCCTCATCCATGCGCCGTCTCCTTCCCGTTCTCCTCACCGCCTTCCTGCTCTTTGGATGGGTGCCAGCGGCCCATGCCGACATCGGCGGCCTCACCCCCTGCGCGGAAAACGTCCGTTTCCAGCAGCGTGCCGGAGCCGCCAAAACCGATCAGGCCAAAGCGCGCTTCAAGCTCTACAGCCAGGCCCTCTGCGGCACCGATGGTCTTCCCCACCTGATCGTGGATGGTCGTTGGAGCCATGCGGGTGATTTCATCATTCCAGGCATCGCCTTCCTCTACATCGCTGGCTGCATCGGCTGGGCCGGCCGCGGTTATCTGATCGCCGTCCGCTCCGGCAAGGACGCCACGATGAAGGAAATTCAAATCGACCTCCCCTTGGCCCTCAAGAGCACGCTTGCCGCTGCCACCTGGCCTCTGGCGGCCCTGCGGGAATTCACCGGTGGTCAATTGGTGGAATCGGACAGCAAAGTCACCGTTTCGCCCCGCTGAGCCTTCGGGCCGCTTCCCTTCCCGCTTCCGCCCCCTTCAGACACCATGAAAAAGTTTCTGACCACCGCTCCCGTCTTTGCCGCCATCTGGTTCACTCTCACGGCCGGCATCATGATCGAATTCAATCGCTTTTTCCCTGATCTCCTCTTCCACCCCCTCTAAGGGGGCGCGTCGAGACCTCCTCCTCGCGATGTCAGCGGCGGCTCCCGGCATCGGGGGCCGTTTTTTGTGCGCTGGCCAGGACGGGCTCCAGGCTGCTCCGCAGGTCAGCCGCCTTCAGCTGGAGCCTTGGGGATCAGACCCAGCAGCCGCTCCAGCTCCCGACCAGCGGCGGTCAAGTCGTCATTGACCAACACGGCGTCGAATTCCGCCGCCGCCGCCAGCTCCTCCCGCGCCCGGGCCAACCGCCGCGCGATGGCCTCCTCCGCGTCCGTCCCCCGGCCGCGGATGCGGCGCTCCAGCTCCGCGAAGGACGGCGGCGCGACAAAGATCTGTCGGCCCGCGGGAAAGGAGCGACGCACCTGCCGCGCCCCCTCCACCTCGATCTCCAGCAACACCGGCCGGCCGGCCGCCAACATCTCCTCCACCGCCGCCCGCGGCGTCCCATAGCGGTTGCCGGCGAAGGCGGCCCACTCCAGAAAGCCTCCCTCCTCCACCTGCCGCGCGAACCGCTCCGGCGTGAGGAAGAAGTAGTGCTCCCCCTCCACCTCCCCCTCCCGGGGCGCGCGGGTGGTAGCCGACACCGACAGCCACAACTCTGGATGGCGGGCCAGCAGCTCCCGCACCAGGGTGCCTTTGCCCACACCGCTCGGACCGGTGAGCACCGTGAGCTGGGCGGCGGCGGCAGGATGCGGGGGGCCGGGGGGCTGGGTCATCCGATCAACGGGGTCGGCTGACGCGCATCGGCAGCCTTGGCCGCACAGTAGAAGGTCAGCCCGGATCCGCTCGCCCATGGGGTCGCCCCCCTCCCGCCCGCAGCCCATCGACGCCACCACCCTGCGCGCCCTTGTGGCGGAGCTGCGCGCCGTGCTGGTGCCCAGCCGTTTTGAGAAAGCGCAGCAGCCGGATGGACAGACCTTGCAACTCGCCCTGCGCCACCTCGGCGGCTTGCAGTGGCTGGAACTCAGCTGGTTGGCGGAGGCCCCCCGCCTGCTGGCGATTCCCCCCCCGCCGCGAGAGGGGGAGGGCAGCACCCTCGCCGCCCAGGTGCAGCATGCCTTGCGGGGCCTGGCCCTGGTGGCCATCGATCAGCGGGACTGGGAGCGGGTGGTGCGCTTCGACTTCGCGCCCCGCCCGGGGGAGGCGCCACGTCGTCATCTGGTGGTGGAGCTGATGGGTCGACACAGCAATCTGTTCCTTCTCAACGCCCAGCGGGAGGTGATCGCCCTGGCGCGTCAGGTGCGACCGAACCAGTCCCGTTGGCGGCCGATCGGCACCGGTGATCCCTACAGCCCGCCGCCCCCCTTGCAAGGCGAGGCCCCCCGCTCCACGGAACCCCGCGAGCGCTGGCGGCGGCGTCTGCTCACTCTCCCCCTGCCCGTTGCGGAGGCCCTGCTGGAGGCCTACCAAGGCCTCAGCCCGGCCCTGGTGCGTCAGCTTCTCGCGGCGGCCCCCGGAGGTGGAGAGGCTCTGCCGCCGGATCGGTTGGTGGGGCGGCTGGGTGAGGACGACTGGGAGCGGCTCTGGCGTCGCTGGCAGGCCTGGCTAACGGCGGTGGAGCACGAGCGCTTCACCCCGCGCGCGACCCCGGACGGGGGCGTTCGCTGCTGGGCCGCCGACGACGAGCCCGCCGGTGAGGCCTCCCCCCCGGGGAACCTGGCCCTGAACAGCGCCCTGGCCGGCGCCACCCGCGCCTGGCTCGACGCCCGACACCTGGAGCGCCGCCGCGACACCCTGCGGCAGCGCCTGGCGGGGCTGGAGCGACGCGAGCGGCGCCAGCTGGCCGAGCAGGAGGCGCTGCTCCTGCTGGCCGCCGACAGCGACGCGCTGCAACAGCGGGGGGACGCCCTCCTCTGCCTGCCAAGCCCGAGCAAGGAGCAGATCCAGGAAGCCCAGACGCTCTACAAGCGGGCGCGCCGGCAACGCCGTTCCGTGGCGATCATCCAGCCCCGCCTGGAGGCCCATCGCCAGCGGCTGGCCTGGCTGGAGGAGGCGCAGGTCTATGTGGAGCAGGCCGAGCGGGCCGACCCGCTGGCCGCCCTGGAGGAGGACCTGGAGCGGCTGGAGCCCCGCGGTCGCGCCAGCGCGCGGCGGGCCACCCGCCCCCGGGGCGACCACCCGGCGGAGGCGCCCCGTCCGCTGGAGCTGCGCTCCCCCTCCGGGCTGAGCCTCCAGGTGGGGCGCAACCATCGCCAGAACGACTGGATCAGCCTTCGCCAGGCCCGCCGCGGCGATCTCTGGTTTCATGCCCAGGAAATACCGGGCAGCCACGTGGTGTTGAAGGCCTCGGCCGGGGTCGCCGACGCGGCTGACCTGGCGGCGGCGGCCGACCTGGCTGCCCATTTCAGCCGCGGGCGGGGCAATGCCCGGGTGCCCGTGGTGATGGTGCCGGTGGAGGGGCTGCAGCGGCTGCCGGGAGCCGAACCAGGCACGGTGCGCCATCGCGGCGGCGAGATTCTGTGGGGGCAACCGGATCGGGCTCGCGCCCTCCTGGCGGGTTCCTAAGCTCAAGCGGTGACATCCCTTCCTGAGGCCCCCCTCCCAGCCAGCTCCGCGGATCCCGTCCGCGCGGCATCCACCCCGGTGGATGCCGCCGCCTCGGCCATCCCCCTGGCTCCCGTCCCCGGGGCCGCCCCCTGGGGGAGCGACCCATTGGCGGATGACGCTTGTCCTGGCGAGGTGGAGATGAGCTTCGTGGAGCATCTGGAGGAGCTCCGCCGGCGCATCTTGCGCGGTCTGCTGGCGCTGGTGGTGGCCGCGGCCGGGGCCGTGGTGGTCGTGCGGCCGCTGGTGCGGTTGCTGGAGCAACCCGCGGCTGGCATCCGCTTTTTGCAACTCGCCCCGGGGGAATTCTTCTTCGTTTCCTTGAAGGTGGCCGGCTACGCGGGCCTGGTGCTCGCCTTGCCGTGGTGGTTGTTCGAGGGTTTGGCCTTCGTGCTGCCGGGGCTCACGCGGCGGGAGCGTCGCCTGCTGGCGCCCGCCGTGGCGGGGTCCAGCGTGCTCTTTTTCGCCGGGCTCGCCTTCGCCTGGTGGGCCTTGGTGCCGGCGGCCTTGCGCTTTCTGGTGAGTTACGGGGCGGATGTGGTGGAGCCTCTCTGGTCGATCGAGCGCTATCTCGACTTTGTGTTGGTGTTGATGGTGGCCACGGCCCTGGCCTTCCAGCTGCCCGTCTTGCAGCTCGTGCTCGGTGCTCTGGGCCTGATCGACGCCCGCACCATGCTGGGGGCCTGGCGGTGGGTGGTGCTGGCCAGCGCCCTGGCCGGGGCGGTGCTCACCCCCTCGACAGACCCGATCACCATGCTCCTGCTCTCCGGAGCGATCACGCTGCTCTACCTGGTGGGGGTGGCTTTGGTGGCCCTGGGGCAGCCGCGCAGCCCCTCGGACGCCTCCGCGCGGGCTTGAACCCACGCCGCTGGAGAGGGCTTCAGAGAAGAAACTCCACCGCCCGGGCGCTGGGAACGCTCAAGGCCAGGGACAGGGCACGGCCGATGCGCGGCTTGTCGCGCGTGGTCTTCAGCCAGGCGCGCACCTGCTCGGCCGCGCCGAGGGCATTGAGCGTGGCCGCCACCTCCGCCAGCCGTTCGCTGTAGCCCCCGGGCGTGAGCGGAAACGACTGCTGCTCCAGATGGCCCCACATGACTTGGAAGTAGAGCCGTCCCTGGCGCTGCACGAGCCGGAGGTCGTAGGACGCCCGCCACCGCTCGCGCAGGAGCTGCAGCAGCTCCGTGGCCGTGAGGACCACCTCGGGCTCGGCCATGGGAGAGGGGGAATCGGGAGGTAGTCCATTTTGAAGGGAGCCTTCGCTCCGCGCGCCGCCGCGTTTGTGCCGTCCCTTTGCAGCGAAGACCCTTCGAACCATGAAGCCTTCCATCCGCGGCCGCCCTTTGCCCCCGACCCCGGCCGGGCACAGTTCATAATGGCTGGGCCATGCCTGACGTCTCCGGAACGGCCAGATGACTCAGTTTCCCGCAACTTCTCCTGGTGGTGACGTGCCCGGCATGGGTCGCCGGCAGTTCATGAATCTGCTCACCTTCGGCACCATCACGGGCGTCACCCTCGGTGCGCTCTATCCGGTGGTGAACTACTTCATCCCCCCCAAGGCCGCGGGTTCCGGCGGGGGCACCACCGCAAAGGATGAGCTGGGCAACACGGTCACCGCCAGCGGCTGGTTGGCAAGCCACAAAGAGGGCGATCGCAGCCTGGTGCAAGGTCTCAAGGGCGATCCCACCTATCTGATCGTCGAGGGTCCCGAGGCGATCGGTTCCTACGGCATCAACGCGATCTGCACCCATCTCGGTTGTGTCGTCCCCTGGAACAGCGGCGCCAACAAATTCATGTGCCCATGCCATGGCAGCCAGTACGACGCGACGGGGAAGGTGGTGCGCGGACCCGCTCCTCTCTCCCTGGCCCTGGCCCACGTCAACGTGGAGAACGACACGGTGTTTGTGAGCCAGTGGTCGGAAACCGACTTCCGCACCGGCGATGCCCCCTGGTGGGCTTGAGCTCCGCCAGCTCTGCCGCTCCTTCGCTCTCCCGTTCGCCAGCTTTCGCCGTTCTCCCCATGCGTCGTTCCCTCCAGGCCGTCTTCGGCAGCCTTGTCTCCCTCTCCCTGGCTCTCGGGGTTCTCCTCGCTGGCGCCACGCCCAGCTGGGCCTATCCCTTCTGGGCGCAGCAGAATTACGCCTCCCCCCGCGAAGCCACCGGCAAGTTGGTTTGCGCCAACTGCCATCTGGCCAAGAAGGCCACCCGCGTCGAGGTGCCTCAGGCGGTCTTCCCGGACACGGTATTCAAGGCCGAGGTCCAGATCCCCTATGACACCGCTGTGAAACAGGTGTCCGGCGACGGCAGCCCCGCGGGATTGAACGTGGGCGCTGTGGTGATGCTGCCGGAGGGCTTCACCCTCGCACCGCCCGAGCGCCTGAGCGAGGAGCTGAAGGAGGAAACCGCCGGCATCTACTACACCCAATACAGCGACAGCCAGCCCAACATCCTGCTGGTCGGCCCCCTGCCCGGCGACCAGCACCAGACCATCGTCTTCCCGGTTCTGTCCCCCGATCCCGCCAGCGACAGCTCCATCCACTTCGGCAAATATCAGTTGCATGTGGGCGGCAACCGTGGCCGGGGCCAGGTCTATCCGACCGGTGAGAAGAGCAACAACGGCGTCTTCACCGCACCAGCGGGCGGCAGCATCGCCTCCATCACCGAGGGTGAGAAGGGCGCGCAGGTGGTGGAGATCACCAAAGCCGATGGCAGCACGGTGAGCGAGACCGTTCCCGCTGGTCCCACCCTCCTCGTCAAGGTCGGTGACAGCGTCGAGGCTGGCGCACCCCTCACCAATGATCCGAACGTGGGCGGCTTCGGCCAGGTGGACGCGGAAGTCGTGTTGCAGAACCCCGTTCGCATTTACGGCTTGCTGGCGTTCCTCGGGGCTGTGGCCCTGGCCCAGATCCTCTTGGTGCTCAAGAAGCGCCAGGTGGAGAAAGTGCAGGCGGCTGAGGGGATCGTCTGAATCCCCCTTCCATGCCTCTGGCTCTGTTCATGTCTCCGGGGCCCCAGCTGCAACTGGGGCCTTTCACGCTGCGCTGGTATGGGGTGCTCATCGCCACCGCCGTGGTGGTGGGGCTCACCCTGGCCCGTCGCCTGGCCCGTCGGCGCTCCATCGATCCAGACCTGGTGAGCGATCTGCTCCCCTTTCTCGTCCTGGGCGCGATCATCGGCGCCCGGATCTACTACGTGCTTCTGGAATGGCGTCAGTATCGCGGCCAGTGGGGGGAGATGCTCGCCATCTGGCACGGGGGCATCGCCATCCATGGCGCCCTGATCGGCGGGAGCCTGGCCACGATCCTGTTCTGTCGCTGGCGCCGGCAGCCGTTCTGGCCCTTGCTGGATGTGCTCCTGCCCGCCGTGGCCCTGGGTCAGGCGATCGGGCGCTGGGGGAATTTCTTCAACTCCGAAGCCTTCGGGCTCCCCACCACCCTCCCCTGGCGGCTCACCATTCCCCCCGCCAATCGGCCGCCACAATTCCTGGAGCAAGCCACCTTTCATCCCACCTTCCTCTATGAATCGCTCTGGAACCTGGGGGTTTGCGCGCTGCTGCTGCTGCTCTTCCGTCAGGCCTCGCGGGGCCGCTTGGATCTGCGCCCTGGAGCGTTGAGCTGCGTGTATCTCATCGCCTACAGCTGCGGCCGCGTCTGGATCGAGGCTTTGCGCCTGGATCCGCTCTGCCTCTTCGCTCAGCCGCCGTTCTGCGGCGGTGGCCTGCGGATGGCCCAGCTGGTGAGCCTGCTTCTGATCCTCGTCGGCAGCCTGGGCCTCTGGTGGCTCTATGGCCGGCGTCGTGTCCTGCCTGATCCCGCCGGTGTGTCCTCATGAGCGCTCCTTCCTCTCCCCCTGTGCGCATCGTTGGTGCCGGCCCCGGCGCTCCGGATCTGCTCACCTTGCGGGCAGCGGCCGCGATCCAGGAGGCGGAGGCGCTGATCTGGACCGATTCGCTCGTCAACCCCCGCATCGCCGATCTCGCCCCGGCGGCCTGCGAACGCATCCGCACCAGCAGCCTCACCTTGGAGGAGGTGATCGAGGCCGTGGTGGAGCGGGCCCTGGCCGGACGGCGCGTGGTGCGCCTCCATGACGGCGACCCGAGCCTCTATGGCGCCCTGGCGGAGCAGATCACCCGTCTGGCGGACGCGGGGCTGGAGGTGGAGGTGGTGCCGGGGCTGAGCGCCTATCAAGCCACAGCGGCGGCCTTGAGCAGCGAGCTCACGGTGCCCGGTGTGGTGCAGACCATCGTGCTCAGCCGGGCTGGCGGCCGCACGGGCATGCCCGAGACCGAATCCCTGGCCCGCCTGGCCGCCCTGCGCGCTTCCCTCTGTCTTTATCTCAGTGCCCGTCATGTGGAGGAGGTGCAGGAGGCCCTGCTGGCCCACTATCCCGCCGACACGCCGGTCGCCATCGGCTATCGCGTGAGTTGGCCGGATCAGTGGCTGCGGGTGGTGCCGTTGCGGGAGATGGCGGCCACCAGCCGCGAGCGGAACCTCATTCGCACGACCCTCTACATCGTCAGCCCCGCCCTGGCGGGGGCGGGCGCGGCGCGATCACGGCTGTATTCCGCCGCCCACAACCACCTCTTTCGCGGCGGAGCCTGAGCCCCTCCCGCCATCCCCGTTCGGACAGTTCCTCACCGCTTTCCCTCGTGTCTTCGCCCCTTCGCCTGCTGGATCAGAGCCTGTTCGACGCGGTGGCGGAACAGGCCCGTCAAGCCCCTCGTCTGCGCCGCAACTTCAACCTGCACGCGGAACCGGATCGGGTGCAGCGCTTTCTGAACGTCCTCCAACCGGGCACCTACGTGCGTCCCCATCGCCACCTGCGGGCCCAGCCCGGGGAGGGCTTCGAATGTTTTGTGGTGCTGCAGGGATCCTTGGGGCTACTGGTGCTCGACGGCCAGGGGGAGGTGCTGGAGCAGGTGCGCCTGGACGCCGACGGACCGGTGCGCGGGGTCGACCTTCGCGAGGGGGAGGTGCACACGCTTGTGGCCCTCGCCCCCGACACCGTGATGTTCGAGATCAAGCAGGGTCCCTATGAGCCAACCCGCGACAAGGATTTTCTGACCGACTTTCCCGCAGAGGGGACGCCGGAGGCGGTGGCGCAGGAGGCCGCCTGGCGGGCTCGCTTCACCTCAACCGCCGGGGAATCGCTCTGAACCGGGGAGCCGCTCGGACAGGGTGGCGCGGCGACAGAATCCGCAGGTGCCCCAGAGGGCCATCTCCCCTGTGGGCGCCGGACGGCCGCAGGCGGGGCAGTCCGCCAATCCATGGATGTCGATCCGGCTGGGGTGCCGAGCCCAGACATCCGCTTCCAGGCTGCCGGCAGCCGGGGGCAAGGGGGCACCGTGATGCTGGCAAACCCGCACCTCCCGCACGGGAAACCCCGCTCCCCGCAAGGCCCCCAACAACTGATGGCGGGTGTAGAGGAGCCCCTGCAGCCAGGGTCCCGGCGCCGCTCCCACCGTGAGCACCCCGCCCGCGAGGGAGAGCGGACGGCAGTGGGGGGCGAGCTGGGCCCCGGCCAGACGGGGCCAGGCCTGCCAGAGCGCCGCCAGATGGCCTTTCTGCCGCCACTGGTCCTGGAGCTTGCCCAGGCAGGCGCTGAGGCCCTCGGCTGGCGCCGGTGGCGGCGGCAGCAAAAAGGACACGTTGCCCACCCGTCGCCCCTCCATGGGCCCGTTGGTGTCGCCGCGGCGCGGAGCGCCATTCTTGCGCCGGCGACCGTTCAAGGAGGGATGTTCAGAGGCCATGGAGCCTGTGGATGGAGAGCCCGGGTTCAGATCGAGCCGGGGGCGGAAGCGGAAGGGGGGCGAAAGACCGCCACCTCCCCTCGATCAGGCGATCGGGGGGCGATAGCGTCAGTATGGTCTTGAATCCACCGCCCCGCCCCATGGGCTTCTTTGATCGGCTCAGCCGTCTGCTGCGCGCCAACCTCAACGATCTGGTGAGCAAGGCGGAGGATCCCGCCAAAATCCTCGACCAGTCGGTGGCCGACATGCAGGCCGACCTGGTGAAGCTGCGCCAGGCGGTGGCCACCGCCATCGCCAGCCAGCGACGCCTGCAGAACCAGGCCGAGCAGGCCGATTCCCAGGCCAAGGCCTGGTATCAAAAGGCGGAACTGGCGCTCCAGAAGAACGAGGAATCGCTGGCGCGGGAAGCCCTCTCCCGTCGCAAGACCTATCAGGACACCGCCACCGCCCTCACCACCCAGGTGAACAACCAGGCGGGGCAGGTGGAGACCCTCAAGCGCAGCCTCACCGCCCTGGAGGGCAAGATCGCCGAGGCGCGCACCAAAAAGGAGATGCTCAAGGCCCGCGCCCAGGCGGCCCAGGCCCAGGAGCAGCTGCAATCAGCGGTCAGCAGCCTCGGCACCAACAACGCCATGGCGGCGTTTGACCAGATGGAGGAGAAGGTGCTCAACCTGGAGGCGCGCAGCCAAGCCGCTGCGGAATTGGCGGGCGCCGACCTCGAATCCCAGTTCGCCGCCCTGGCGGGCACGGACGTGGATGACGACCTGGCGGCCCTCAAGCAGCGGCTGGAGGGGGGGACCACCCCCATCCAACTGCCAGCGGCCAACGGCCCGGCGCCCCTGCTGGAACCGGTGAAGGCGGCGGAGGTGGATGCGGAGCTGGAAGAGCTGAGGCGCTCCATCGACAAGCTCTGAGAGCAGCAACCCCACCCCGGATTTTGTCTCCATACAATCAGACCTTTCCCTACAGGGTGCCGTGGCTGATCTCCCTTCTCTCCAGGGTTCCGACGTTCTGAACCTCAGCGATGACGGGGCTTTGGCTGACGCCGTGGCGACGTCTTCCACCCTCTTGCTCGACGTCTGGGCGTCCTGGTGCGGCCCCTGCCGCTTGATGGCCCCGTTGATGGATTGGGCGGCCACCGCGTATGGCCCCAATCTGGTGGTGGCCAAGCTCAATGCCGATGCCAGCCCCGCCGCTGTGGAGCGCCTGGGGGTGCAGGGCCTGCCGACGCTGATTCTGTTCAAGGCGGGACAGGAGGTGGCCCGTCACGAGGGAGCCATTCCTCAGCAACAGCTCCAGACGTTTCTCGACACCCATCTTTGATCGCCATCCCTCATCCTCCCGCCCTCCGTGATGCCGATCTCTGAACGGGTCTCCCTGTTGGGCAGCGGTGTGTTTGCCCGCAATGATCATCGCAAACTCGCCTACGCGCCGGCCCCACCCGACGAGACGCTCGGCTTGATCGATCTCTCCCTCGGCTCCACCGACCTGCCCCCCCCCCCGGTGGCGGTCGACGCCATGGCGCGCGCCCTGGCCGAGCCCGCCAGCGCCGCCTACTGCCTTCATGGCGCCACGCGGCCCTTCCGGGAAGCGGCGGCCGCCTGGGTGGAGCGCCGCTTCGGGGTGGAGGTGGATCCCGATCGGGAGGTGTTGCTGTTGATCGGCTCTCAGGAGGGCACGGCGCACCTGCCGCTGGCCGTGCTCAATCCCGGCGACCCCGCCCTGCTGCTGGATCCGGGCTACCCCTCCCACCTGGGGGGCCTGCATCTGGCCTCCGCCACGCCGGTGCTCCTGCCGCTGGAGGCCGAGCACGGTTGGCGACCCGCCTTTGAGCGCCTTCCCGCCAGCGCCTGGGACACCCTGAAGCTGATGGTGCTCGGCTTCCCCCACAACCCCACCGCCACCACGGGGGAGCAGGCCTGGCTGGACGCCGCCGTGGCCCGCGCCCTCGACCACGATGTCGTGCTCCTCCACGACAACCCCTACGTCGACCTGGCCCTGGAGGGCACGGCGCCCGCCCTGCTGCGCCACAGCGACTGGCGACGCTGCGGCATCGAGCTCTTCTCCCTCTCCAAGAGCTGGTGCCTGGGGGGCTATCGGTTGGCCTTCGCCGTCGGCGCCGAACCCCTGATCACGGCCCTGCGACAGCTCAAGGGGATCATCGACTTCAACCAATCCCTGGCCCTGCAGGCGGGGGCGATCGCCGCCCTGGAGCGGGCGCCGCAATGGCCGGCCCAGCTGCGGGAGGTCTACCGGCAACGGCGGGATCGGCTGTCCCTGGCGCTGGAGGCGGCGGGCTGGACGGTGCCCCGACCCTCCATGGCCCTCTATCTCTGGCTGCCGCTGCCGGCCGCGGCCCGCCAGCGGGGCTGGTCCAGCGAATCGGTGTGCGCTGAGCTGCTGACGGCTACCGGCGTCTGCCTCACCCCCGGCGTCGGCTTCGGCCCGGGGGGCGAGGGCTGGCTGCGCCTGGCGCTGGTCCATCCCGTGGAGCGGCTGGAGGAGGCCGCCACCCGCATGGGACGCTGGCTGGCCAGCCTGTGAAGGCGCGCCCGCCCTGGCGCCTGCGCGCCCTGCGGGTGTGCGGCAGCACAGAGCGGGAGCTGGAGCGCTGGCTGGCCCGCCGCCCCGTCGACGCGCCCCTGCGGCTGGCGCACCCCCGGCTGGTGCTGGCCGAGCGGCAGCGCGCTGGTCAGGGGCAGCATGGCCGGAGTTGGCTTTCGCCCCCCGGCGGGGTCTGGCTGAGCGCGGCCCTGCCCTGGGCGGATGGGCCCGAATGGTGCGCGGCGCCGGGCCTCGCGGTCGCCGTGGGCCTCCTCCTGCAGCTGGAGGCGCTGGGGTTGGACGTGCGGTTGAAGTGGCCCAACGATCTGCTGCTCCGGGGCCGGGATGGGAAGTGGCGCAAGGTGGCGGGCTTGCTGTCGGGATTGCGGATGCGGGGGGCGCTGGTGCGTTGGGCGCGGGTGGGGCTCGGCCTCAATGGCCGCAATCCCGTCCCTCCCGGCGCCACCAATCTCGCGGGAGCGCTGGGGCGTGAGCGGGCCCGTCCGCGGCGACTGCTGCCTCGGGTGTTCGCGGCGCTGGAGTGGGCGATGGCCAGCGCTGCGGAAGGGGAGCGGGTGCGGCGGGAGGCGGAACAGCGGCTGTGGGTGCCGAACGGGCGCCTGCGGCTGGACGGCACCCTCTGGCGGATCCGGGGACTCACCCTTCAGGGAGGGTTGCTCCTGGTGGCGAACGATGGCCGGCGGCGCGTCCTGCACCACTCCTGGCCGGAATGGACGGGGGGTATTTACATTGGCTCAGATTTTGTCCCGACAGCAGACGAAGGCGACACCGTGTCGCGTTAATGCCTTCGCCCGCCCCTCCGCCCTTTTTCCGGCCCCCTCACTCCCTGCCGCCGCCCTTCCTTCCCCCATGGTTTCACGCATCCGCCTCCTGCTGCTCGCGGCCGCCTGTGGAGCGCCCCTGGTGGGCACAACCCTGGTGCTCGCCCAGACGGAAGGACCGCCTCCGGCGGCGAGCGGCCCCACCGTTCCAGAGCCCGCCAGGGCCCCCTTGCCGCCTCCCCCCCCGCCCGTCGCCCCGGTCGTTCCCTCCGCCGAGCTGCCGGCACCCGAACGGCCCACCGCTCCAACCCCCGCCATGACCCCGCGGGCCGAGCCGTTGCGGCCCGCCACAGCGGAGCTGCAGCCGGAGAGTCCGCGCCGTTTCGATACCTCTCTCGATGCCCTCGTTCGCGACGGGATCGTTTCGCCGAAGGAGCGGATCCGGGTGCGCGGAACCCTGGTGCTTGATCCGCCCCCTGGCCTCCGCAACCAGGCCTGCGGCAGCGGCGCCCTCTCCGCCGAGGAGTGCCGCACGGGAGTGGTGTTCCGCGGCCGGGGACGCTTGGAAGGAGACGGCCCATTGCGGGCCGGCGAGTCCGCCCCCGGTCTGGAGGGGGGTGGCTGGAGCGGCGCTGGTTCGGGCTTGGGTGGCGCGCGCGAGGGCATCGCCGCCGCTCCCCTGCCGCCGATCAGCGTGCCGGTGAACGCCTTGCTGGCCGGCGTCAACGGTCGCTTGCGTCTCAGCGATGTGTTCCGGCTCACGCCCCGTCCCGCGCCGATCGGCGGCAATGGCAATCGCGGCCTGATCTTTCCCTTGATCGGCGCGGCGGTGCCCACCAGCCCCTTCGGCTGGCGCCAGCATCCGATCCTGGGCTCCTGGATCATGCATTCCGGCAACGACTACGCCGCGCCGGAGGGCACGCCGGTGGTGGCCGCTCTCTCCGGACAAGTGGTGAGCAGCGGCGACGCCGGCGGTTATGGCCTGGCCGTGGAGATCGAACATGGCAAGCCCTCGCGGCGCACGCTGTATGGCCACTTGTCAGAGATCTATGTGCGCCCAGGCGACAGCGTGCGCCAGGGGGAGGTCATCGGTCGCGTCGGCAGCACGGGCCTGAGCACCGGACCCCATCTGCACTTCGAACTCCGCCTGCCTCAGAACGGTGGCTGGGTGGCCATCGACCCCGGCGACCTGCGCCCCGGTCGCCCCTCGGGCCCCTTCCCCAACCTCGCCCTGCCCGGCCTGCCTGGCCTCGGCCCACAGCCCGCGACGCCGCCCGATGCCGTGGCCGTGCTCTTCGGCCAGTTGCTCCAGACCCTGGAGCGCCCAGCCCCCGCCGTGGGCAGCACCCCGCTCCCCAAGGCGCCTGCGGCGGGTGCGGCGGCTGGCGCGTCAGCGGGGCAGCGGCAGGCGGGTTGAAAGGGCAGTCCCTCCGCCAGGAGGGGGAGGCGTGGGACGCTCCCTTCAGCGCGGAGACTCATCGCCCTCACAATCAACCCCCAGGGATTGCATCAGCACGATCACGGACTCAGGTTCGTATGTCGTCCAAGCCTGCAAACCGAAAGGTGCCACGCCATTGGTGTACAGCGTGCAGGCGTACAGTCGATTGATTCACCTGAATCGGGTGGGAATCTGGCTAGGAAGCCACAGCGAGCAGCGACTTCTTAATGGCTCCTCTTTGCTCTTCATCATAATTCCAGCGATCATAAAAATCTTTTTCCTCCCCCTTTCCTTCCAGACCCGCGATGAGTTTTTCTAGTTTTTCCTTGACGAGATTAGCCTCAAGCTGTTTCAATAAATCCAGGCTGCGAGCTTGTACCTTCAAGGATCCTTCCCGCATGGTCTGATCCTGTTGACGCTCGTGATGCAACGCCATCGCTGTGCTCATCGCCAAATTTCGAGCCGTGAGATCCACCACGTCCTCTCCCGCTTCCCGCAACTGCATCACCAACGTTTCCGGAAGGCGATCCATCAGCGGCGAATCTGAGGTGAGTGACACCACAAAAAATCCTCTGGCACCATCCCGATGGCCAACCAGCTGTCCCACCTCGTCAGCCAGCACCTCATCGCTCAGTTCGCCGGCATCCCAGAGGGCGATGCGTTCGGCGCTGATGGTCATCGCTTCTTGGAACGTGGGCGGCTTGGACATGGATCCCTTCCAGCGTCTGGTGTCCATTCTCGCCAAAACCGTTCCGCACTGGCAGATTTGAAGGATGAACCCATGCCCGCCCCTCCCTTCCCCCCCGGAGCCGCCAGCTCTTGACCCTTCAGGCCCCTCGACTGGCTTCCGTTCTGGCTTCATCGCCTTGGTTGGTCGTCCCAACGTGGGAAAGTCCACCCTCTTGAATCGCTTGGTGGGCCAAAAGGTTGCCATCACCTCTCCCGTGGCCCAGACGACGCGCAGGCGGCTGCGGGGAATCCACACCACACCCGGCTCCCAATTCATCTTCGTCGACACCCCGGGCATTCACAAACCGCACCATCTGTTGGGCGAGCGGCTTGTGCGGAGCGCCCGCGACACCATTGGCGAGGTTGACCTGGTTCTGCTCCTGGTGAACGGTTCCGAGGCGGCGGGCCGCGGCGATGCCTTCATCGTGAATCTCTTGAGACAGGCCCGGGTGCCTGTGCACGTGGCCCTCAATCATTGGGACAACGTTCCTTCCTCCCAAGCGGACCATCAGCTTGCGAGCTACCGCGAGCTCCTGGCGGAGCCCATCGAGGAGGATGGCTCTCCCCCCCACTGGCCGCTTCACCCCATCAGTGCGCTCACCGGTCTGGGCACGGAGACCCTTTTGGCCTCTCTGGAGCAGGCCCTACCGGTTGGCCCCTGCCTCTACCCACCGGAGACCGTCAGCGATCAATCGGAATCCGCGCTCCTGGCTGAGCTCATCCGTGAACAGGTGTTGCACCACACGCGGGAGGAGGTCCCCCATTCCGTGGCCGTGCACATTGACAGGATCGTGGATGACGAGCGTCCCGGGCCGAAGGGCAAGACGCGCGTGGCTGTGTTGGCGACAGTGCTGGTGGAGCGGCACAGCCAAAAAGTCATCCTCATCGGTCGCGGTGGTCAGATGCTGCGCACCATCGGCAGCGGGGCGCGCAAGGAAATGGAAGCCCTGCTGAACACTTCCGTGTATCTCGAACTCTTCGTCAAGGTGGTGCCCAACTGGCGACGCAGCTCGGCTCGTCTGGCTGAACTCGGTTATGGCGGCTCGGATTGAGGGAGTGGGAGCTCGACCTCTTAAGGTCAGAGCTGAGCAGAACTGGGGCCTTGAACGCCTTCCCCCCCGAGGACATCCGCGGTTTTCTACAACTCTGCGCGGGAGAATGGCTCTCGCTGCGCAGCGTGCTGGAGACGGAAACCCCTGAGGGCACTGGATCTCTTCACGGGACGGGCGAGCTGTTGGACGCCGCTCAGGGCTGGCATCATGCGGACCGGGGCGAGTTGACGGTTGCGTTCCTTGAAGCGGAAGAACCCGGGGAGTGTGGTGGCCTGGACGTTGGCCTCCCCACGGGAAGCACCGTGCGTCTGGTCTTCCGTGGGGATGGATCGGTCGTGCTGGCCGGGGACTCAGGGCGGTGGCTCTTGGCTTCCGACGGCACTTTGGAGTTGAGCCTGGAGAAGGACGGCGGGGTGGTGAAGGAACGCATCTGGTTCAGCAAGCCCAACCTGCGGTTGCGTTGCACCCTGGAGCAAGCCCGTGACGGAAGCCCCGGGCGGGCCAGCTTCAGCTCGGAGATCCGTCGCGTGCGTGCTCCGGCGAAGACCACGGCTCCGGTTGAAAACTGATCGAAGAAGCCGGACCAACAATGCGGATCGATGTGATCAGTCTGGTGCCGGAGGTCTTTCGTGGCCTGTTTCAACTCGGTGTCATTGGTCGTGCCCTGACGCGAGGAATTGCGGAGCTTCATCTCCATAATCCACGCGATTTCGCTACGGACCGTTATCGCAAGGTTGATGATGAACCCTATGGAGGTGGAGCCGGCATGGTGCTCAAGCCTGAGCCGGTGTATGCCGCCTTTGAATCGATTCCCACCAGCGGAGTCCGTCGCACACTCTTGATGACACCTCAGGGAAAGCGGTTGCATCAAGTTGACCTGGAACGCTGGGCGAAAAGCGTGGATCAGCTTGTGCTGCTCTGCGGTCATTACGAAGGGTTTGACGAACGGATCCGCCCGCTGGCTGATGAGGAGGTCTCCCTGGGAGACTTTGTGCTCACCGGCGGCGAACTCCCGGCCATGACAGTGATCAATGGCGTCGTCCGCCTGCTGCCGGGAACCGTGGGCACGCCAGCCTCTCTGGAGGCGGAAAGCCATCAGGGCTTCTTGCTGGAACACCCCCAATACACGCGACCCTCGGTGTTTCGGGACATGGAAGTGCCTGAGGTGTTGAGGAGTGGCGACCACCAAGCCATCGCGCGCTGGCGCGAGGGGGAGCGGCAGCGTCGCACCCGGGAGCGTCGCCCCGATCTGTTTGCCCTCTGGCAATCCCAGAACATCTCCCGGGAGCAGACTTGAACCTCCCTTTGAGGCTCCCATGGATTTGCGCATCGGCCAGGGCTATGACATCCACCGCCTGGTGGCTGGCAGGCCCTTGATCCTGGCTGGAGTCAGCTTGACGCATCCAGCGGGCCTGGGGCTTGATGGACACAGCGATGCCGATGTGTTGACGCACGCCTTGATGGACGCGCTGCTGGGGGCCTTGAGTTTGGGGGACATCGGCAAACACTTTCCGCCGGGAGATCCTCGCTGGAAGGATGCTGACAGCCTCCGCCTTCTCGAACAGGTGATGGTCCTGGTGCGGCAGCGGGGCTGGGGGCTGATCAATGTCGATCTTGTTGTGGTGGCGGAACGACCGAAGTTGCGTCCCCACATCGAACAGATGCGCGAGAATCTGGCCCAACGACTGGGGATTCCTCCCGATCGGGTGGGCGTCAAGGCCACCACCAACGAGGGGCTGGGGCCCACCGGCCGCGAAGAGGGCATTGCCGCCTATGCGGTGGCGTTGCTGCACCAACCTTGAGCCGCTCGGTTTGCTCCGCCGCCCGTTGAGGACGCCTCCGTTCGTGGGCTGAGCTCTTAAGGTTTCAAGTCAATCCGAGGTCGGAAGGACACGTGTGGACGGGCAACTCCAAGGGCTGGCTGACATTCGCCATGAGGCGCTGGAGGTCTTGTTGGGAGACGATCCGGCGAGGGTCAGGAACGGCGCGGACGGCGAGTGCGTTGTCGTTGTGGTGGAGCATCTGCGGCTGCGCGTGCCGGCAGGGGGCCGTGAAGCTTGGCTGCGGGCCGAGCTGGAAACCTGGGATCCCTGGCTCCGTCAGAAACAGGGGTTTGTGGAGCGCGAGGTGCTGTGGGATCGCTCTTTGGAGGAAGGCGTGTTGTTGATCCACTGGGCCAGCCACGAGGATTGGAAGGCCATCCCTGACGATGAGGTGGCCACCATTCAGGCGCGTTTCGAAACAGCTGCCAAGCATTGGCTGGCCCTCCCCGCCGACAGCGACAATCCGTTTCCCCTCCTCTTCGCGGGGGAGGTTCGTTTGACATGAGCACACCCGCTCATCTGGATCTCGATCGCCGTCCGCGGATCGGCATGGTGGAAGCTGTCTGGGGCCAGGACAAACAGGCGCACCAGATCGCCGCGATTCTTTGCGATCTCGTGGCCGCCGGGGAAACCGCCCTCGTCACGCGGGTTTCCCCTGGAAAAGCAGCCGCAGTGGCACGGTTGCTGCAAGCGCAGACCCCTGGAGGACCGCCGCTGACCCATCACCCCGAAGCGCGTTGCTTGACGGCTCCCGCTCTCCCTCCCATCCAGCAAGGCATGGGGCGGGTCATGGTGGTGACGGGAGGCACGAGCGACCATGTGGTGGCTCGTGAAGCCGCCATTGCCCTGCGCTGCCATGGCGTTCACACCTCCCTTGTGGAAGATGTGGGAGTGGCGGGACTCCATCGTCTCCTGGACCGGCTGGAGCTTCTGAGGGAGGCCAACGTGCTGATCGTGTGCGCGGGGATGGAGGGCGCCTTGCCCACCGTTGTGGCTGGTCTGCTGCCCCAGCCTGTGATCGCCGTGCCGATGTCCGTGGGTTATGGGGTCAGCGCGGGGGGGAACGCCGCACTGCAAGGGATGCTCGCCAGCTGTGCGCCGGGGTTGACCGTGGTGAACATCGACAACGGTTATGGCGCCGCCATGGCGGCTCTGCGCATCCTCAACGCACGGGTTGGTTTCCGGGAGCCGACCAGAGAAATCGACGTCAAAGGTGCTGGAGCTGGGGATAGGCCGTAAGCAGCTCCTCGGTGCTGAGCACTTCACCGATTCCTTCGGGTTGCCAGATCACCTCCAGGGCGATGAGATCGTCTTCGCTGATGGCGCCAAGCTGTTGGAGCGCCTCCCGCAGAGCCTCGGCCGTATTGGTGTCTTTCAGAAGCATCCGGTTGCGGGAGGCCACGAGCAGGGTGATCGCGATGTAGTCGCTACCCACCCCCCCGGTGTCCTGTCGCTCCGCTGCGGGCAACACCTGATCGCGACGCCCTGACACGTTGCTGAGCATCTCCTTGCGCAGCTTGCTTCTCTCCTGCATGGAGAGTCGGTTGAATGTGTCTTCGGCGGAGGTGGCGGGCACCTGGGCGGCCTCGGTGTTGGCATAGACCCAAAGCTCAGGATTGCGAAGCAGGGACAGCGTCGTTTCCTGGAGCACCTGACGCAGACCTGAAGTCGTGCCGGTGTCGGCCGTGGTGGCCAGGCGGCGAAGATCGGCTTGCAGATCCTTTGCCGCCGGCAGCAACCCGACTTGCACCTGAACCAGAGAGACCGGCCCGCGGGCAAGAGCGGAGGCCCCCTCGCCGCTGTAGCCCCCTGGAAGGGAGGATCCGCCGCCACCCCTGAGGGCATTGACGAACAGGCCAACCACCGCCATCAGCAGCAGGAACCCGAACAGACCACCCCCGAAGCCGAAGATCGGCACGATGAACGGGAATCCGAAGCCACCGCCTCCATACAAGCCACCGCCAAAGCCGCCGCCATACGGCACGGGGACGTAGCCAGAACCGCCGCCGGAACCGCGATAGCGGCTGCTCCCCCCTCCGTAACTGCGCGGTGAGGGGGAGGACCGGAAGCTTCCACCGCCGATTCTTCCGCCACTGGCCGCATCCGCGGGATGGGGCGCCAGCAGGACGATGTTGCTCAGGAGGATGGGGACCACCAGCAAGCCCGCAAGACGCTTGAACAGACGGCATCCCATGGGGGAAAACAAACGAGCCATTCGCGAAATCTACGCACCTCCACCGACGATGGTGACCACTTCCAGCACATCGGATTCCACCACTGTCCGCCCAGCCCACTGGGACCTGGGAAGGATGACGCCATTGAGTTCCACGACGACGATGGCCGGTTGATACCCCAGAGCACGCAACACTTCCGGAAGGTCGCGACCCTCAGGGCAAGGGCGTCGGGTCCCGTTCACCTGGATGTGGATCATCGGACCGCCTCCAGCTCCTGCAACAGCCGCTGGGTCGCGGCACCGGGATCCGCCGCCTCCGTGATGGCGCGGATCACAGCCACGCGCTGTGCCCCCGCCTGGCGAACGGAGGCCAGATTCGAGGCTTCGATGCCGCCGATGGCGAACCAGGGAATGGGGCAGTCGGCCGCGGCGGCCGCCACATAGGCCAGACCCACCGCCGGGCGTCCGGGCTTGGAGGGGGTGGTGTGCACCGGACCGACTCCGACGTAGTCGCATCCCTCCCGCACGGCCTGGCGGAGTTGCTCGGGCGCGTGGGTGCTGCGGCCGATGAGCCGCTCCGGTCCGAGCAGTCGACGGGCCTCCGCCACCGGGAGATCGGACTGGCCGAGGTGAACGCCATCGGCGTCAGCCGCCAACGCCAAATCCAGGCGGTCGTTGACCAGAAACAGCGCCCCGTGGCGCTGGCACGCCCGCCGCAGCTCCCGGGCCTGCCGCAACCGTTCCAGATCGGTCGCGGGGTCCTGTTTGGGGCGGTACTGCACAAGCCGAACCCCGGCCGTCAGGGCCGCCTCCACCACTCCTTCCAGGTTGGGCACCGGTGAGGTGATCAGGTAGAGGGAACACTGGACGAGCCGTTCCCTCCGCGACGAACCCTCCGGGGAGCTTCCGCGCAGGCACTCCACCTCCAGGTCGTAGAGGGCGTAGCGGATACGAGAGGCTTCTTGGGCCAATGGCGGATCCAGGCTCCGGCCGAATTCCTCCAACACGCGCAGAGCCTCCTGAACGCGGGCCGCGTTGGCCGCCACCACCGCGAGGGGATCGTGGCGCTCTTGCTGGGCCGGGTGGGTGAATCCCGCGGCGACATCCGTGGCGGCGTGGCGCGCCAGCTTGTAGGCAAGGCGATGGCTGCGCCCCAGCCGCTGCCGCAGATCCTTCAACCGGCTGACGAGATCGGGCCGTCGCAACACGAAGCGGCACCAGTCCTCCAGGACGCGGAGGCCCTCGCGAGCGCGATCCAGATTGGCATCAAGGAGTCGTTCGATGGCGGGCCGCTGGCCTTCCAGGGCCCCGCCATCGGACAGAACAGAGCCGCTCATCTGGCCTCCACCAATGACAAACAGTGCTGCCGGGCCACTTCCACGTCCATTCCGATCTGGCTGGACAGCGCGGTGAGATCGGCAAAGCGACGCTGACCTCGCAGCCAGCGCAGGGGTTGCACCAGCAGATCACGGCCCTGAAGATCCAGCTCCTGATCCAGAAGATGCACCTCCGGCACGGACGCGGCCTCCGGATCGACCGTGGGTTGGCGACCCAGGTTCATCACTGCGGGAAGCGGCCCCTCTCCAAGCCCACCGGCCAGCGGCCCCCGGTGCGTGACACGATCATCGCCCGCTGGCGCCCCGATCCAGACCAACGACGCATACACCCCTTCCATGGGCAGAAACTTTCCAGCGCGCACCTCCAGATTGGCTGTGGGCCAGCCCAGTTGGCGAGCCAGTCCCCGCCCCTTGACGACCGTGCCGGTGAACCGATAGGGGCGTCCGAGCAAAGCCTCCGCCGCCGCAATCTTTCCCTCCGCCAGGGCCTGACGGATGCGGCTGCTGCTGACCCGACCTCCCCCGTCGTGAAGGGTGGGCACCACGGTCACGCGCATCCCGTGTCGGCGGCCCAGGCGGACGAGGTCCGCCGCATCGCCCGCCCGTCGGGCTCCGAAACGAAAGTTTTCGCCCACCGCCACGGCACGGGCCTCCAGCTGGCCCAGCAACACCTCCACCACGAAGCGCTCGGGGCTGAGGGCGGCCAACTCCCGCGTGAAGGGGAGCATCACGAGTTGCGCGACACCGAGCGGTTCGAGGAGGGCGAGCTTCTCCTCGGGCAGGTCCAACCGCAGACGGGTGTCTCCATACAACACCTCCCGCGGATGCGGCCAAAAGCTGACCACCGTCGGCACGGAAGGCGGTTCCAGACGGGCGTCCTCCCGCGCCAAACCGATCGCTTCCTGGATCACACGGCGATGGCCGGCGTGCAGGCCATCGAAGGTGCCCAGGGCCAGAGCGGTGGGCACGCGCGCCGCCGCCGGGGGAGACAGGCTGGTCACAGGCGAGAACGCGGACGAGGACGCAGGCCGGGGAGGCACCCCGGGGGGGCGGGCTTCGAGATGGACCTTGCTCTCGCTGCCTCGATCCTCCCATGGCAAGTTGGAGGACGCCCGCGCAACACCATGGCTGACCCCATTGACATGAGCCGGATGTCCTCGGCCCTTCGCCGCATCGGCTGGATGAGGTTCTGGAGCCAGCTCACCTTGGGCGTGGTCGTGGTGGGGGTGCTGTTCTTCAGCAAGGTGGGCAACCAACTCGCGGCGAATTCCCAGCGGGCCCTCGGCCTGGGGCCGGGACTCTCCCTGACCACCCTCTCGTTTCTGGTGTTGTTGTGGAGTCTCTGGCAGGGGTGGTTGATCGTGCGCTGCGGGCGGGCCCTGGCCCAGCCGGTGCGTCCCGGCAGAGGGGAGACCGCCCGGCTGCTCAAACGGGGCCTGGTCGGAGATCTCCTGGGCCTGATCCTGGCCTCTGTGGGCTATCAAGCCTTGGCCGGCAGCCTCTTCGTGCAGGCCTCTCTGCAGGCGCCGGGTTTCTTCGGAGCCCCGATCAGCGGAGGCCTGAACCGGGTGGTGGGCTTCCCGATCACCTCCATAGAAATGCTCGGCGTCTTGAGCAACACCCAGGTGCTCTTCGCCCATCTGATCGGTCTGGTGTTCACCCTCTGGCTGTTGCAGCGCATCCACCGGCGCGCCTGATGCCGCCCCGCTAAGCGGCGCCGTCGTCCAAACCGTCCGCAGGGGGCATGCCAGCCAGCCGGGGGAGGGCGGTCTCCTGGCCACGCCAGAACAGCTCCGGTTGCAAGGGGGACAGGCTGGGACCATTGGCCTGGATCCAGGCGGCATCCGTGGGCCAGCCGCCGGGACCCGCCACCCTGGCCTCCAGATCGTTGCTCACCTCTCCCGCCAACCAGTAGTAGACCCGACCGCGGGGATCGACGCGACAGTCGAATTGATCGATGTAGCGGCGCACCGCCGTGCGGCACCAGCGCAGGGGGCCCATCGACTCCGCAGGCACGGGAGGGACATTGAGATTGAGGAGCAACCCATCCGGCCATCCGTTGGCCAGCATGCCTTCCGCCACCTCCATGGCCAGCCTGGCGGCCGGACCAAACTCGCGCCAGCCGAAATCCGCCGCGCTCACGGCCATGGCGGGCAACCCTTCAATCGTGCCCTCCATCGCGGCGGCGACTGTGCCGGAATAAAGCACGTCGGTGCCGAGATTGGGGCCGTGGTTGATGCCGGAGAGCACCAGATCCGGCGGCTCCTCCAGCAGGCGGAACAAGGCCAGCTTGACGCAATCCGCCGGCGTGCCGCTGCAGGCCCAGGCCGTCACCCCCTCGGCGAAGAGTTCATCGGCGCGCTCCGCGCGGATGGGCGTTTGCAAGGTGAGGCCATGGCCCGTGGCGGAACGTTCCTGATCCGGGCAGACGACGGTGACCCGGTGCCCTCGGGAGCGGGCTTCGGCGGCCAGGCACTGAATGCCATCGGCGAAGACGCCGTCATCGTTGCTGATGAGAATGCGCAGCGGGCTTGCGGTGGAGGGGGTGGTCATGGGGGTGGGCAGGGGAGGGACGACCCCGAAACCCACAGTAGTCAGCTCCCTACAGTCGCTCCCAGCCATCAGCACGCCGTGAGTCGCCATCCCATCCCCTTGACCGGGCCTGAGCTTCTGGGCAAGCTCGAGGAGCTGGGGGAGGCCAGCAAGGCTGAGTTGGTGGAGGGCTGCGGTTATGTCAGCGCCACGGCCGAAGGACAGCGACGTCTGGATTTCAGCGCTTTCCATGCCGCCCTGCTCGCCGCGCGGGGGAGTGACCCCGGGGATGTGATCCAACAGCTGGAGCGGTTGGAGTGGGAAGCGGAGGGCGCCATCCTCCAGGCCAGCGATCCCGCCGAGCTGGAGGATTGGCGCGTCAAGCTGCTCGGCAAGAAAGGTCGGCTGTCGGCGGTGCTGGGCGCCATGGGCAAGCTGTCGGCGGATCAGCGGCCCCTGGTGGGCGAGCGGGCCAATCGGCTCAAGGAGCTGGTGCAGCGGCAGCTGAGCGCGCGCCTGGAGGAGTTGCGGTCTGCCCAGCTGCGGGAACGGCTCGACCGGGAGCGCCTCGACGTCACCATGCCAGGTGCCCTGGTGCCCCCTGGCCATCGCCATCCGCTCGTGGCCACCTGCGAGGAGATCGTTGACCTGTTCGCGGGCCTGGGCTATCGGGTGTCCGAGGGTCCAGAAATCGAAACCGATCACTACAACTTCACGGCCCTCAACATCCCTCCCCACCACCCGGCGCGGGACATGCAGGACACCTTCTATCTCCGCTCCGGAGAGGGGGGGAATCAGCGCCTGCTGCGCACCCACACCTCACCGGTGCAGATCCGCCATTTGGAGGCCAACCCCCCTCCGGTGCGCGTGGTGGCTCCCGGCCGAGTGTTTCGGAGGGATTCCATGGATGCCACCCACTCCCCGGTGTTTCACCAGGTGGAGGTGCTGGCCCTGGACGAGGGCCTGGATTTCAGCCATCTGCGCGGCACGGTGACCACCTTCCTGCGGGCCTTCTTCGGCGATCTGCCCGTGCGCTTCCGCGCCAGCTATTTCCCCTTCACCGAACCCTCCGCCGAGGTGGATGTGCGCTGGCGCGGGCGCTGGCTGGAGGTGATGGGCTGCGGCATGGTGGATCCGGCCGTGCTGGAGGGGCTCGGCATCGATTCGAAACGCTGGAGTGGGTTCGCCGCCGGCCTTGGCGTGGAACGCTTCTGCATGGTGCGCCATGGCATCGATGACATCCGCCGCCTCTACACCAGTGATCTGCGTTTCCTGGAACAGTTCTGAACGTGCGCCCATACACTCATTGAGCCCTGCTGCCTGCGATCGGTGCCCCGCGTTGGACTGATCGTGAATGACGGCAAGCCGTTGGCGATCGCCACCGCCGACACCGTCGAGGCCCGGCTCACCGAAGCCGGAATGGAGGTGGTGCGGGTGAGCAGTTCCGGGGGAGTGGTGGGCTTCGCCAACCCGGATCAGCATCTGCGGGGGGTGGGCTACGCCGCCTGCGTGCCGAAGGGCTTCGACACCAGCCTGCAGCTGGCTCTGGTGTTGGGGGGAGATGGCACCGTGCTGTCCGCCGCCCGCCAAACGGCCCCGATCGGCGTTCCGATCCTCACCATCAACACAGGCCATCTGGGCTTTCTGGCGGAGGCCTACCTCAAAGACCTGGATCGCGTTCTCGATCAGGTGGTGGCCCAACGCTGGAGCGTGGAGCCGCGCACCATGCTCGTGGTGACGGTGATGCGCGGTGAGCAGCGCCGCTGGGAACTGCTCTGCCTCAACGAGATGGCGCTGCACCGCGAACCCCTCACCAGCATGTGCCATTTCGAAGTGGCCATCGGACGCCACGCCCCAGTGGACATCGCTGCGGATGGCGTCATCCTCTCCACGCCGACGGGATCCACCGCCTATGCCCTGAGCGCGGGAGGCCCGGTGATCACGCCGGATTGTCCCGTTCTGCAGTTGACGCCCATCGCCGCCCATTCCCTCGCTTCAAGGGCGCTGGTGTTTTCCGATCGGGAGCCGGTCACCGTTTTCCCCGCCACACCCGAACGGCTGATGATGGTGGTGGACGGCAGCGCGGGCTGCTACGTGTGGCCGGAGGACCGGGTGCACATTCGCCGCAGCGAACATCCGGTTGGCTTTGTTCGGCTGACGGATCACGAATTCTTCCAGGTCTTGCGCAACAAACTGGGCTGGGGTCTGCCCCATGTGGCCAAGCCGAGCCAGGGGAACGGCCATGGCTGACACCGCCCCCCTCCTCTGGCTGATCGGGGCGGCGGCGGTGGAGCTGGCCCCCCGGCTGGAGGCCTCCGGCTATCGAACGGCGTCGGCGCCGCTCCCCCAAGGGCCGGAGGAAGGCGCCTCGCCCCCCCCTGCCGCCGTGATCCTCTCCCCCTCCTTCGCGGACCGGATCCCTGACCTGCGTCGCAGCTGGGGAGCGGTTCCCATCCTGCTCGGTTCCCCCCGAGACGATGTGGAGGGCCGGTGCCAGGCCCTGAGCGGCGGAGCGGATGATCTGTGGCTCACCTCCGTCGGTCCGAGCGATCTGCTCACGCGGCTGCGCCTCCATCTCAACCTTCAGCCCGCGCCCCCCCCGCCCGGGGAGGCCGCCATTGTGGTGGGCGATCTGCGGGTGGATCCCCAGGGTCAGACCGTCACGCGCGGGGGTCGCGTCCTGGCGCTCACGAGCCGGGAACAACAGCTGCTGTTGCTCCTGCTGCGCCACAGGCCCGGGGTGGTCAGCCGCGAACGGATCCTGCGCGAGATCTGGCCGGAAGAGCGCGGGGCCGCCAGCAATGTCATCGAGGTCTACGTGCGCTACCTCCGCCGCAAGCTGGAGGAGGGGGGCCACGCGCGCCTGATCCACACCGTGCGCGGTGAGGGCTACTGTCTGCGCCAAGCGCCAGCCTCATCGAGCTGAATGCCCCCCCGCTGAGGACAACCCATGCGCAGGCGACAACCGAGCAGGCCACAGAGAGAGCGAGCTCTCGGAACAGATCGTCCTCGGGGCGCGTTCCGTCCGCAGGGAGCGATCCATCCTCGGGGCGGGGCGGTCCTTTCGGGAGCGCTCCTGGCTCTGGGCACGCTCCTGGCGGCCTGCAAGGCGGAGGAGAGGGAGAAAGGCCCCCCCCAGGTTCTGCCGATCGAGGCCCGTTGGTGCTTGAACAACGGGAACGCCGCTCCCTGCATCGACCTGGAAGTCCCCCAAACCCCGCGCCAGTACAGCATGGGGCTGCAAATGCGACCAGCCCTTCCCCCCCTGCGGGGCATGTGGTTTTCCTTCAGTCCGCCCAGCGTGGCGACCTTCTGGATGCATCGCACCCTGGCCCCGCTCGATCTCATCTTCATCGCCAACAACCGCATCCTGGCCATCGAGGCCAATGTGCCCATCTGCCCCCGCCTGCCCTGCCCCACCTATGGCCCGGCGGAGCCCGTGGAGGGGGTGGTGGAGCTCCGGGCGGGCGAGGCGGAGCGGCTGGGACTCAAGGCGGGCCGTCCGGTGGACATCCGCTGGCTTCCCCTCCCCGCCAAGCCCGCACCACAAAAACCGGATTGAGGGGGGCGAGGCGCGTGCCCTCCGCCAAGGGAACCCCGCGCCAGAACTGCACCTGACCCACAGCCACCTCCAGACGGGCGGACTCCAGATCCTCACGCAGCTCCGCCATCGCCTCCAGGGTGGCCAAGGGCACCACCACCCGACCCCCCGGTCGCAACACGCGCAAGACGGCCCGCAAGACCTGCCGCCGCGCGCGCCCCGCCCCACCGATCAGCACGCGATCCGGCGCGGGCCAACCCGCCAGGGCCTCTGGCGCCACCCCTTCCACCACCGCCTCCGGTCGCACGCCCAGCCGGCTCGCATTGGCCTGGATGAGCGCCGCGGCGCCGAGCCGACGCTCCAGGGCCCAGAGCCGCAGCCGGGGGCGCAGCCGCAGGGCCTCCAGGCCCACTGACCCCACCCCCGCGCCCACATCCCACAACACCCCGGTGGCCGGGAGGTCGAGATCGGCCAGGAGCTGAACGCGAACCTCCCGCTTGGTCATCAGCCCGGGGTGGTCCTCGTGCTGCAACCAGAGGCCATCCTCCAGCCCGAAGAGGGGCAGGGTGTCGGGGTCGGGCGCCGCAGGCGGTTCGGCCAGGAGCACCACCAGATGCAGCGGGTCCAAATCCTCGGGAAGCGGCTGATCAGCGGGCAGCCGCCGCACCCGCTCGCGGGGGTGACCCAGCCGTTCGCAGATCCAGAGACCGTAACTCCGCGCCAGGCCAGAGGCCACAAGGACACGGCGCACCGTCTCCGCGCTGCCGGGGCCAGGGTCGGTCAGAACGCCAAGGGCGGGGGGACGCTGGCGCAGAGCCTCCACCAGCGGTTCCGGATCGCGGCCATGCACACTCACCCAGCGGGCGTCCTGCCAGGGACGGGCCAAGCGCGAGAAGGCCAGCTGAAGGGAGGTGGGGGCGGGGTGGAAGGCCAGACAGTCGGAGGGCAAGGAGGCCAGGAGGAGGCGACCGATGCCGAACCAGAGCGGGTCCCCACTGGCCAGCAACACCCCCTGTTGCCCCTCCTGGAGCGCTGTCTTGAGCACGGGGAGCAGCTGATCGAGGCGATCCGTCTCCAGCAGCCGAGGGGGGGGTTGCGCCGTGGCGCACCAGGGTTCCAGGTCGCCATGAAGACGGCTGGGCGCGGCCACCCAGTCCACCTCCCGCAACCGTTGCCGCCAGGCGGACGTCAGGCTGGTCAGGCCGGCGGCGTCCGTGCCCACCACATCCAGATGCCCGCTCACCATGATGCCGCTGCCCCTTCGCGGGAGGACGACTCTCCACCATGACCGATCGACGTCAACGCATCCATGAACTGGTGCTGGCCTTGCTGGCTCACCAGGACGACCTCGACCTCCTGCTGGAGGATGGCGGCGCGGTGGGGCCGGGTCCAGGGGAGCTCTCCAACCACCCGGGACAGGCGATGAAGCGCAGCCAACGGGTCATCCGCCGCTACCAAGCCCTGGTGCATTCCGCGGTGACCCTGGATGCCTTGATTGATCAGGAGCTGACGGAGAGTCCTCTGGCCTCCTCCATGGGCGGCCCCGCGGGCCCCTCCACGGCGGCTGGCTGAACGCTGGTGTCAGCCGGCCGCCACTCTGCCGCCCGAGGGCTGTCTTGCTCCGGCGGGACAACCAGCAGCTCTTGCTCCAACCGCGCCTGATCGAGGGAGGACGCCAGATGGTCGACGACCGATCGGGCATCACGCACGGCATTTCCCAAACAGCAGGTGCCCCCGGGGGAGGGGGTGACGTTGAAGATCAAGCCCGGACAGGCGGGAATGCTCACCTCGCCCAACAGCAACTTCCCTTGCTCCTTGTCAATCAATTGGGGGCGAACCCCGCCATACCCCTGGGCGAACCGGAGATCCTCCACCCGCAGATCGGGCACGATCTTGCGCACATCGGCCAAGAACAGTCGCCGACGCAGTCCGGGAACCTCGTAGAGGAGGTTGCGCAGGATGTAGGCCCGGATGTCCGGATCGGCGAAGAGCTGGCTCAGGACCGCCAAGACATCGCCATCCAGGCGCAGCACCCGCAGGAAGTCCAGGAAGGAGGCTGGTCTGTAGCGTTCCAGCAGGGGCAGCAGCAGCGCGGTGGGTCCAAACCGAGTCTGCGCGCCGACGCGCACGTCGGGATCGCCGTGCAAGGCGGCAAAGGGAAGCTTGTCGTTCTGCATGGTGTAGACCTTCCCCCGCAGAACAGAGGGTGCAAAGTAGAAACTTCCCGCCACCGGCAGGCAGGAATACCGCAGGCCATAACCCATGCGTTGGGCCAGCAGCAGGCTGTGGGCACCGGCGTTGACCACCACGTGGCGCGCCCGCAGCCGCTGGGGTTGCGCAAGCCGTCCTGGCGCTCCTTCTCCCCCCGACCAGGGGGCCAGGTCGACAAGGAAGCCATCCCCATCGGGCGTGATCTGGCGCAGCTCGGTCCCGAGGTGAAGGTCCAACGTGCGCCCGGGCTCCGCGCCGAAGTGTTGACGGGCCTGGTCCACAAACGATTCCGAAAGCGCTTCGTAATCCACCGCCGTGGCTTCGCCGCGAATGCCGATGGCCAGCAGATCCTCGTCGCGCAGGGCGCCATTCACGAGGGCGACGCGGGGCTCCCATTCGGCGATGGTCTCTTTCTCCAGCAACCGCATGTGGGGGAAATGGGGAGAAAATCGCTGATATCTTTCCCGCAGTTTGCTGGTTTCCGCCTCTCCCACAGCCAAAACCAGCTTCTGGGTCTGAAACACGCAGCGTTCGCGTTCAGACGCGGGCAGGAGCGAGGCGTAGCGACTGATCATGCCCGCAATGCGCTGCACCTTGAGCGCCTTTTCCAGTGTGTAATTGGTCTCGATATCTCCGCAGTGGATGGTTTGGCTGTTGCTGGAGGCCCGGGAATTCACCTGCGCCAGCCGAGCCTGACGCTCCACCAGGGTCACGTGTCGCAGGGAGGAGTAGCGCGCGAGAACGAACAGCAGGGCGGCTCCACAGACACCACCGCCAACGATCAGCACATCCGTGCTGGGCAAGGCTGCCGCTTCAACGGCAGAGGTCTCCAGCGGCGGCATGGATGCCAGGGGTCGAGGGCTTTTCCATGGTGGCGGATCAGGTTTCCCTCAGCGGGGGGCCGTGCCCTATGCTTCGCTAGTCACAGCACAGGCTCAGCAAACCGACCTCCGGGTTACTTCATTCTGGGCTTCCGCAGACTCTGAAGGCCATCCGCTTTCGCGGGTCACGTGAGGTTTGGAGGCCACCACTGGCTTTCCTTCACGAGCTGGAAGGGACACATTCGAGGGCGATTAGCACAGTGGTAGCGCACTTCCTTCACACGGAAGGGGTCACTGGTTCGAATCCAGTATCGCCCATCAAAGCTTTGAAAAACTATAACAATATTGATATTGCTGTCGGATTATTTTTTGTCGGGATCCAGAGCGTTGGACCCCTCAACAACCACACCCTTGAGTTCAAGGCTGAGCCACCTCGCCGCAGCCCGATGGCGGGACCCCGGCTGTCCCGTCTTATCCTCTCGGCCATCGGGATCTTGTCACCACTGGAACGCTGACGGAAGGTTGTCCATACTGGACAAGCACACCTCCCGGAACCCTTGAGCGATCCTCTGACTCCGAGCGTCCGCGGCGAGGGGGCGGAGCCGCTGATTCCTGAATTGCGGCGGTTGGGGCAGCAATTGGCTCAGGCGCGCCAGACGGCGGGGATGTCGCAGGACGCCCTCACCCAGCGCTTGCGGCTGGCGCCGCGCCAACTGCAAGCGCTGGAAGAGGGAGACCACACCCGTTTGCCGGAGGGCGTCTTCGTGGTGGCTCTGGCCCGACGGGTGGCGGAAGCTCTGAACGCCGATGTGGACGAGGCCCTCCAGGCGGTGCGTGAGAGTCGTCTGATGCGGCGCTCTGTCCCCGCCGTCCGCCCAGCCTCGCCGGAAGGGGGTGCCGAGGAGGCCGTCCGACCCGTGCCCCCTCCGATCGCTCCCCGAGAGGCTGATCCCGGGGTCCCGGACTCCCGGGGCCCGGGAGCGCCGCCGCCCAGCCCGGTGACCGTCAGCTCCGAGAGCCAGGGGGGAGACTTCGCCCATCACCCCGGCCCCCCGGGCCCCGATCGCTGGCCGCTGGCGGCCCTCGCCGCTCTTGTTGTCGCTGGAGCCCTGGCGACCGTCTGGTTGTCGCGTCCTCGCCCCAGCCCTCAGGGCGTTGCGACCCTGCCCGCCCCCGCGCCTGCCCCCGGTCCCGTCGCGACTCCGGCATCCGCCACCGCTCCCGCGGCGTCCCCTGCGGCGGCGAACAGCCTGCGGCTTCAGGCCAGCGAGCCCAGCTGGGTGGAGGTGCGCGACCTGGGGGGCCGCACCCTGTTTGAGGGCATCCTCACCGGGGAGAAGCGATTTCCCGTCGGCAGCGGCATCGAGGTGATCGCCGGGCGCCCCCACGCCGTCCGCGCGTCTGTCGGGGCGGCTCCAGCGGAGGCCCTGGGGAGCGTGACCGACATTCGCTGGAAACGTTTCAGCGCGGCGGGATCCGCGCTCCATCCCCCATCGCTTCCGCCGACACCTTGAGGTCGAACCCCGAGGCCTCCAGCACCGCCGGTGCACAAGACCGCAAGCTCCAGCATTCCAGGCTGAGATCCTGCCAACCCTCCCCCTCCGGAGAGGGTTCAGGCAGCAGGGTGATCTCCAGGCTGGCGGCCTCCAGGCGGCGCGCCCGCAGCGCTGCCACCACCCGGCCCGGGCGTCGATCGAGCGCCGCGGCCAGCCGCAGCAGCAGGGCCATGGTGCTCACGGTCCGGCGATCCTCGCGGCTTTCGATCAGCTGCCAGGACTCATGCCGTTTCTTGGGCAGACCGCGGCGGTGGTAGCGGGCGATGGCCGCCACCATCAGGTGTTCCACCTCGGAATAGCCGAGCAGCTCCCCATGGCGTATGAGGTACCAGGTGTGTTTGTGGTAGGCGGCCACGTTGATGTGTTGACCGCAGGCGTGGAGCTGGGCGGCGGCCCAGAGGAGGAGCCGACCCTGGCCGTCGTCTTGGTGCAGCCAGCCCCGGGTCTGGTCATACAGGCTCAACGCCAGGCTGGCGACGCGGGAGGCGCGATCCACATCCACCCCGTAGGTGCGCGCCAGGTGCAGGACCGTGCGCTCCCGGATCGTGCTCTGAAACGCGAACCGGTCATCCAGCAACCCCTGCCGGAGCATCCAGTCGACGATCAAGCCTTCGCGCAACGCCCGCTCACAGACCACCAGCTCGCGCAACTGCAACATCGCCATCGCGGTGTGCAGGATGAGCGCCCCGGGCACGATGATCTCGGCGCGGCGCTCATTGATGCCTGGCAAATGCCGACGCTGCTCCAACGGCAGCGTGATCAGACGGCTGAGCAGCGCCTCCAGCCGGGATCGGCTGAAGCGATAGCCCTGCAGGCGCATGGGGGCTCGACCCTCCTCCGCCGCCAAAAGGGCGGCCACGGCCATCGCGGTGCCGCTGGTGCCCACAAGCAAGGGTTTCTCTCCAGACCGCAACGCCGCCTTGATCTGGGCGACGGCTGGATCCAAAGCCCCCTGGATGTAGGCCTCCAGAAAGACCCGACGGGCCGGCGGCAGGGGATCCTCCTGACCGAAGTCGCGATGCAGGCGCACGGCGCCGATTCGCGTGCTGGTCAGCACCCGCGCGTCGGAGCCATCGGCCAGGATCAGCTCGGTCGAGCCGCCGCCAATGTCCAGAATGACGTGGGGTGTCTGGCCGAACGCCATGCCGGACAGCACGCCGAGATAGATCAAGCGCGCCTCCTCCGGCCCGCTGACCAGATCCACCTCCAGGCCCAGCTGATCCTCGATGGCCTGCAACACCTCTCGACCGTTGGGGGCCTCCCGCACGGCGCTGGTGGCGGCGGTGAGGATCTGCTCCACGCCATGGCTCCGGGCCAGATCGCGGCAATGGCGCAGGGTGAGGAAGGCGCGTTCGATGGCCTCACCGGCCAGGTCGCCGCTCACGGGATCTCTCTCTCCCAGGCGGGTGGTGGCTTTCTCCGCCAACAGCACGCGAAAGCTGTGCAGCGCCGGATCCACGGCGGCGATCAGGAGATGGATCGAGTTGGTGCCGATGTCGATCGCGGCCACCCGCCGCTCCCCGCCGGGGGGGAGGCCTTCGGAGGGGGGCAACTCCGAGGGCGCGCCGTTGCCCATCGGTTGGGTGCCCATCGGGGTCATGCCCATGGGGACAGTCCGGGGTTCAGGCCGGGGTTCAGGCGGCGCCACTTTGCCATTCTTGCCGCCCGAGGGTCAGCCCCTCGCGGCAATCCGCAGGGGCGGCCATCGATAATCGAGCGCAGTTGAGCGAGAGCGGGTGGGCTTCACCCCTGGGGGCGCCAGGACGCTGGTCCAACGGGTGGGCCCGTGGCTGGAGCTGTTGCGCTGGCACAAGCCCAGCGGTCGCCTGATCCTTCTCATCCCCGCGGGGTGGGCTTTGTGGCTGAGCCCCACCTCCCCTCCCGATCCTGTCCTGGTGGGATGGATCGTCTTGGGCGGCCTGGCGGTGAGCGGCGCGGGCTGCATCGCCAACGATCTCTGGGACCGAAAGATCGACCCGCGGGTGGAGCGCACGAAAGGGCGCCCCCTGGCCTCGGGTCGGGTGGGTCTCGCCGCCGCTTGGACGCTCCTGGCGCTCTGCCTGTCGGCAGCCCTGATAGTGGTGCTGGTTCTGCCGGGCCCGACCCGGACCCTCTGCGTGGCGTTGGCGCTCGCCTGTCTGCCACTGGTGTTGCTCTACCCGTCCGCCAAGCGCTGGTTTCCCTTTCCCCAGCTCGTGCTCGCCCTCTGCTGGGGTTTCGCCGTGTTGATCCCCTGGGCCGCCAGCGGCGGGCCGGAGGGCTTCGCCGGCGGCGCCCAGGCCGTCCCCCTGGCGCTCACCTGGCTTGCCGCCGTCGTGTGGACGTTCGGGTTCGACACCGTCTATGCCATGAGCGACCGGGAGGATGATCGGCGCATCGGGATACGCAGCAGCGCGCTCACCCTCGGCGGGGCCGCGGCCGGTGTCGTGGCGGTGTGTTATGCCTTCACCGCCGTTGCCCTGGCTGGCGCCGCCCTGCTGCGGGGGATGGCCACGCCACCGTTCTGGCTGCTCTGGGGCGCCGCGACCTTGGCCATGCAGCGCGAGGCGGCCCTGTTGCGGCAACCCGCCCCGCCTCCTGGCGCCTACGGAGCGCATTTCAGCCATCAGGTGCTGCTCGGGGGCCTGCTGCTGCTGGCCCTGGTGGTGGGCCGGGCCGGGACAGGAGGCCCGTGATGCGACCGCCGGCACTTCCGCCACCCTTGCGCCCAGGCGATCGGGTGGAGCTTGTCGCCGCGAGCTCCGCGCTTGAGGGCTCCGAGCGACTGGAGGCGGGACGGCGTGTTCTGCGGAGCTGGGGACTGGAGGTGGGGGACAGCGCGGCTCTGCTGGGACGGCGCTGGGGGTATCTGGCGGGGCGCGACGCGGAACGGGCGGCCGATCTGGCGCCAGGGGAGCCAGCGGGCCGAAGGGTTCCCCTGCTGGCCTGCGTGCGCGGGGGGTGGGGGGCGGCGCGGTTGTTGCCCGAGCCCTCCCATCCCCTTCCGGCCTGGCTGGAGACCAACCCCTCCCCCCAATGGCTGCTCGGCTTTTCCGACGTCACCTCCCTGCTCTGGGCCCGGTGGGCGCGGGGCTGGGCGGGGGGCGTGCACGGCCCTTTGCTCACCACCCTGGCCAGCGAACCACTCTGGAGTCAGGTGCGCCTGCGCGACCTCCTCTTCGGCCGGGGCGTGGCGCCGCTGGCGGGGGAGGGTTGGGTCGGGGGCGTCGGGGAAGGACCGCTTCTGACGGCCAACCTCACCGTGGCGACCCATCTGCTGGGCACCCCCCACCTGCCCGATCTGCGGGGAGCGATCGTGGTGTTCGAGGACGTGGGAGAGGCGCCCTATCGCCTCGAGCGGATGCTCACCCACTGGCGTCTCAGTGGCGCGTTGCGACAGCTGGCTGGACTGGGCCTGGGATCCTTCAGTGGCTGTGTCGACAGCGATCGGGACGGGGAGCCCGAGGAGGCTCGCTTCAGCGCCGAGCAGGTGCTGCGGGAGCGCACCGCCGATCTGGGTATCCCCGTGGTGGCCAACCTGCCGGTGGGGCACACGCCGGGCAACGCCGCGCTGCCGGTGGGCGCGTGGGCGCGACTGGATGGGGATGCGGGTCGCCTGGAGGTGGACGCCTGTTGGGGATGACCCCTCAAAGCCCCTGGCGAGGGGGCCAGGCGGGCACGGTGCTGGGGTTGCCATTGCGCATGGCGTGATAAGCGGGGGAGAGAATTTCCACATCCGCCGCCGCGAATTGATCCTGAATCGCTCCCAGCAGCTCGGTGCGGATCTCGCGATACGTTAATTCTTTTGGCACGCAGACATTCAGCTCGTAGCTGATGTGGAAATCATTCAGGGAGGTCTGCAAAACATAGGGGGCTGGATCCGCAGCGATGCCGGCCACAGAGCGAGCCGCCGCCAGCAGCAGGCCATGGACCTGGCGCCAGGGCACGTCGTACCCGATGGTGACCGTCGTGGCCAGCGCCACGGGCAGGGCTCCCTCGCGGCGGCTGAAGCTGTAGTTGATGATCGGCGAGGCGATCACAGAGGCGTTGGGCAGGCTCACCACCTCGTGCCGGGGGGTGACGATGCGCGTCACCAGCAGATCCCGTCCCTGCACCACACCCTGCACGCCGTTGATTTCCACCCGATCCCCCTCGCGAAAGGCCCGCGTGTAGATGAGCATCAAGCCGCTGATCACGTTGGCGGCGACAGCGCTGGATCCCAGGGCCGCCAGCAGACCCACAAAAAGGCCAGCCCCCTGGAAGGCCCGACTGCCGGAGCCGGGAATGTAGGGATAAGCCGTCACCAGTCCCGCCAGCAGGATGGCCCCGGAGACCAGACGCCCGGTGGGCCGTGCCCATTCCCGGTAGAAGCCCGGAAAGGTCAGCCGGCCCCGTTCGATGGCGGCGAACCAGGCGCCGCACCCCTGCATGGCCAGGCGGGTGAGAAAAAGAATGAAGACCACCGCCAGGACATTGGGGACGGAGTTGGTGGCCTGATCGAGCACCTGGCCCAGAGCCCTGAGGATGTGGCCCCGCAAGCCCTCCGCCACGGCTTTGGTCGGTGGGAAAAAGCTCAGCAGCAAGGGGATCAGCAGCCAACTGGCCAGGAGGAGCAGCGTGCCGTGGGCCAGACGGCGCACCACCTGCAACCCGTCGCGCAACTGCTCGGCGTCGAGCACCTGATTGCCTCCGACCCGCAGGCCCCTCTGACCGAAGCGACACGTCAGCCAGCGCTCCAGACGGTGATTGAGCGTGCTCTGCGCCTTCCACCACACGAGGTAGAGGATCAGCACCGCCAGGGCCAGACCGAGACCCCGCAACCAGGCGTCGAGGCTGTGGGTGGCCCGAAATTGTTTGATGGCCCCGCGCAGTTGATCGCGGTACTGGGTCGCCAGTTGATCCCGGCTCAGATCAAAGGCCTTGGCGGCTCGATCATCCACGGCCAGCAACGGGCGAAAGCGACCATCCGGGTCCAGGAGTCCCACCATGGCGTAGGGGGGATCGTCACGAACCACCAGCTGATCCGGATCCACGCTCTCGTCGCGAGCCAGCTCGGCCAGGGTGCGCGACCCCCGCGCGGCCACCATCTCGGGAGTCTGGGCACCAGCGGCCACCCGCACCTCCAGCACGCGTTGGCCATCGAGGGTGATCCAGGCCTGGTCCCGCGGTCGGCTCGACGCTTCAGGAGCGGCCGGGGTGGCGGTGCCGGCCCCCATGGCCGGAAGGGCTGTCAGGAAGGCCGTCAGGAGGAGTGCCAGAAGCGCGGCAAGCCTCAGGCCGCGGGGTCGCGAGAGGGCCAGGACCATGCGTCACGGGATGCACATCTCAGGTCAGCTTGACCTGTGGCACACCCCGCCAGGGTTCAACCGCCTCAGGTCCAGGCCACCAACACCGCCCCCACCGCGATCAAAGCGACGCCCAGCCATTGGGCGGCGCTCAGGGTCTCCCCGAGCAGCGTCGCGCCCCCCACGGCGACGAGCACCACGCTGAGCTTGTCGATCGGCGCCACCCGAGCCACGGGACCGAGCTGCAGGGCACGGAAAAAACAGAGCCAGGATCCCGCCGTGGCCAAACCGGACAGAAGGAGGAACAGCAGGCTGCGACGCGGCAGGTCGGACAAGGGCGGCAGCTCGCCGCGAGCGAGCACCAACACGGCCAGCGCCACCCCCACCACCAGCGTGCGCAGGAGAGTGGCGAGGGTGCTGGGCAGGCCCTCCAGGCCCACCTTGGCCAGAAGGGAGGTCAGCGCCGCCAGCACCGCCGCGGCCACCGCCCAGAGCGACCACTGTTGCGCGAGGTCAGCCATCGGCGACGCTGATTTCCGGTGGACACCAGACGCGCCAGTCGTCGCTGGTTCGGCGCTCCTCCATGTGGGTGCGGCTGAGGAGCTGACCCTCCCGCAGCGTCTGGGTGGTGCGGAAGCGTCGCCGCCCTTCCTCCACCAGCTGACTGATCTCCTGCATCCGCAGGTTCGAGCCATCCCTGCTCTCCAGCAGCAGCACCGTGGTGCCCGGGGCGTCCGGGATGTCCATGGCCCAGCCGCTGAGCCGGTCGGATTCAAAGCGCAACCGCCCCCCTTCGATCCAGCCGCTGGCCTCGATCCGCTTCGGGCCGTCGGCCGCCTCCGGGAAGAGGGAGGTTTGGCTGTAGTGCCAGCGGCCCTCCCGGGCCTCCAGCCGTTGCACCACGGTGCTGGCGAACGCCTCCCGCAGCCCACCGTCCGCGTCATAGCGACGGAAGGTGCCCTCCCAGACGCCCATCTGCGCGGCCAAGGTCGGCAGGCCCAGGGCCACCAGCGCCTCGGCCTGCAGCGGACGCGCACCGCTCTCCAGCCCCTCCGTGGCGGGCAACCGGTCGAAGAGCAGCCAGCTGAACCCATCCACCTCGCCGCGAATGCCGCCATCGCGCAACCGCAGGCTGCGATCGCGATACCAGAGCTGATCCGGGGACAACAGCATGGCGAATTCCGCGCAGACCTCCCCATCCACCGGGTGCGGATAGCGGCAGCCGCCGGGACGCATCGCCCCCCGCCAGCGCCGCCAGGCGGGCTCGAAGTGAAACACCAGATCGCAGCCCGGCCAGCGGGTGAAGGCGTCCTCCCCCAGGGCGGCGACGACCTCCGGGGCGGCCAGGGGGCGGTCATAGGTCGGCCCCTCCCGAAAGAAGAGCTGCTCCGCTGTCACCTCGCCGTCTTCCGAAGACGCCACCAGGCGAATCACCCGCTGCCGATGGGCCAGCCCCGGCACTGCGGCCCGGCACTCCTGCAGGAAGAGCACCACCTCCCCCAGCTGGGGCGCCTCCAGGCGCACCACCTCCTGGGAACGATGCTCGCGGGTGAGTTCCGGCGCCGCCGGTCCCCCGCGGGCGAATGAGGCCTCCACCTGGCGGCGATTGGCAAAGCGCCCCACCCAGAGACGGGCGATGGCCTCCACCGCCTCCCGACCCGCAGGGGGGGAGGGAGGGGCCGTCTCCGAGGCGGGAAGGGACATGGGAAACAGGCGGTCGTTCCCTTGCTAGCCAGGGTTGGCGGGGGAGACAGCGGCGCGGGTGTTCAGCACCGCTTCCGCCAACACGAGATCAAAGGGCGTGGTGAGTTTGATGTTGGAGGCCGGCGCCTCGAGCACCTGAACAGGCAGCTCCAGGCGCTCGTAGAGCGCGGCGTCATCCGTGACGGTCCATCCCTTGTCCAGGGCCTGATGATGGGCACCCCGCAGCTGCCGCACGGCAAACCCCTGGGGGGTTTGGGCGGCCCAGAGATGCTGGCGGTCCGGCGTGCCGGTGATGCGGCCCCGCGCGTCAACCCGCTTGATGGTGTCGGTCACCGGGGTGGCGGCGATCAGGCCCGCCCCCGTCTTCAGGGCCTCCTCCAGGGCCACGGCACAGCGGCTGAACAGCTGCGGGGTCGCCAGGCAGCGCGCGCCGTCGTGAATCAGCACGGCCTCGGCCTCCGGGGGAAGGGCCGCCAGGCCGCGGCAAACCGACTCCTGGCGCGTCGCGCCGCCGACAATCCAGTGGAGCGCCCCTTCCGGCGCCGCCGCCCTGAGGAGCGCCTGGATGGCGGGTTCGTCCTCGGGCTGGCCCATCACGCCGATCCAATGGATCGCCGAGCAGGCGAGAGCGGCCTCCAGCGTCCAGGCCAACACGGGCCGGCCGGCCACGGGCAACAACAGCTTGTTGATCGGCGCGCCCATGCGGCGGCCGCTGCCAGCGGCGGCGATCAGCAAATGCATGCAGCGGCTCCTTGGCGACGGACGGTTCGAGACCTGCTCCATACAATCAGGCTTCCCGTCCGGTTCCCGCCGATGCGCGCCCTGTTCCTGATCCCCGGGGATGCCCTCCATCAGTTGCAGGCCCTGCCCGCGGCGGCCGCGGTGGCGGAAACCCTCGGCTTCAGCCTGCAGGTCGCCTGCGCGCCGGCCGCTGCGCCGATCTGGACCCTGCTTCCCGCCGTGGAGAAGGTGATTCCCTTCTCCTTCAGCGAGGCCAGCCTGGCGGACTGGGCCAACCTTCTGGGTTGTGTGCGGGAACCCGACTTCCAGGTGTGCGTCAATCTGGTGGGCGGCCGTCAAGTGGATCTGATGCTCTCCATGAGCCACATCCCCACGCGGATCGCGGCGAGCGGATTTTCTGCCACGGAGCGGGTCAGCCCGAGGGAGGGAGGCTGGCCCAGCCAGGCGCTGGCGGCCTGGCTGGAACCGATCGGGGTGCCCCTGGAGGCCGATCGGTTCCGGCTGGCCCTGCCCAAGCCGGCCTTGGAGGCCGCCGCGGCGGAGCTTCCGAAGGGCGATGGTCCGATGTTGTTGCTGGTGCCGGCGGGTGTGCCGGGCGATTGGCCGGAGGAGCGTTGGAGCCAGCTGCCGCGGACCATTCGCGCCAAGCTTCCCGGCCTGCGCCACCAGCTGTTGCCACCCGTCAAGCCTGCGAGCGTGCTCCAGCGGGCCGCCCTGGTGGGCTCCAGCGACGTGGTGCTGGCCAGCGACCCGATCAGCGAGGAGCTGGCTCTTTACTGCGGCGTGCCCCTGGTGGCCCTGGGCCGCGGCGCGGAAAGCCTTCCCCGGCGGGAGGGCGTGCGGGGGTTGGCCAGCGCCGCCGGGCTGGCCAGCCTTGGCGACGGGGAGGTGTTGAACGCCCTTGGCCTGGCCTGATCAGTTCAGGAGTTGGGGGAAACGGCCCCCTGTTCGCCACGGCCCGGGGCGCCGCAAACCGCCGCGATCCCGCAATCGCCATCCTTGGTTGATCCCCCTGACCGCTCTGGCGGCGGTGGTCAATGCCAGCGCCCTGGGGTATCGGCTCACCGAGGGCTGGGATTGGGGCGATTGCTACTGGATGGTGGCGATCACCATTCCCACCATCGGCTACGGAGAGGTGGAGCCCCTGAGCACCGCCGGCCGGGTGGTGACCGTGTTCTCGATCGTTGGCGGCCTCGTGGTGGTGCAGCTCACGATTCAGAATCTCTTGGGTTTGTCGGAATCGGGCTACTTTCGACAGCTCCACCGGCGCCGTTTGCTTCGCTGGCTGCGACAGATGAACAATCACGTCATTCTCTGCGGGTATGGCCGGATCGGCCGGGAAATCGCCGCCCAGCTCAGCCGGGAGGGCACGCCCTTGCTGGTGGTGGAGATGGATCCGGAGCGACGCGACGCGGCGGAAGCCAAGGGCCTCCCCGTGCTCTTGGCCGATGCCACCCTGGACGAAACGCTCATTGAGGCGGGAATCCACCGCTGCCGCAGCCTGGTGGCGGCCCTGCCCAACGACGCCGCCAACGTTTATGTGGTGCTCAGCGCCCGAGCCATCGCCCCCCGGTGCCGTCTGATCGCCCGCTCCGACAGCGAGGAAGCCGAGCGCAAACTGCGCCAAGCGGGCGCCAATCAGGTCGTCAGCCCCTATGTGGCGGGCGGGCGCACCATGGCGGCCACCGCCACGCGCCCCCTGGCGGTCGACTTCATGGACCTTCTGGCGGGATCCGAGTGTGAGGTGGAGGAGTTTCAGCTCAGCGACAATCCCGCCGAGCTGGGAACGCTCAATGGCCGAACCCTCGCGGAACTCGACCTTCGCGGCCGCTCCGGCGCCCTGGTGCTGGCCATTCGCCTGCCCGCTCCCGCTGTGGTCAACCCCTACACCTACCGAGGCAGCAGCTACGGCGGCACGCCCACCCTGGTGGCCAACCCCGGAGGAGAAACCAAGCTCGCTCCCGGTCAGCTGATGGTGGTGCTGGGGAGCAAGCGGCAACTCGCACGGTTCCAGGAGCTGCTGGGGAGCGCGGTGGTCAGCGTCGAGCAGATGCCGGGTTGATCCCGAGCGACGCGGGCATACGATCGCCGCCGCAGACCCCCCGTTCCCCATGACGACCTCCGCCCAGCCGGCCCATGGTCTTTCAGCCGCTTCCCTGGAGGGACGGGTGGCCCTGGTGACGGGGGCCAGTCGAGGCATCGGGCGGGCCATCGCCCTGGAGCTGGCCGCCGCCGGCGCGGAGGTGGTGGTCAACTACGCCCGGTCCGAGGAGGCGGCGGCCGAGGTGGTGGAGACCATCGCGGCGGCGGGTGGCCAGGCCTGGGCCCATCGGGCCGATGTGGCGCGGGAGGACGAGGTGGAGGAGATGGTGCGGGAGATCGTGCGCCGGCACGGGCGAATTGATGTGTTGGTGAACAACGCGGGCATCACCCGTGATGGCTTGTTGATGCGCATGAAGACCGCGGACTGGCAGAGCGTGCTCGACCTGAATCTCAGCGGTTGCTTCCTCACCACCCGCGCAGTGAGCAAGCTGATGCTGAAAGCCCGTGGCGGACGCATCATCAACATCACCTCCGTGGTGGCCCTGATGGGCAATCCAGGCCAGGCCAACTACAGCGCCGCCAAGGCGGGACTGATCGGCCTCACGCGCAGCAATGCTGCGGAATTCGCCAGCCGCGGCGTCACTGTCAACGCCGTCGCGCCAGGCTTCATCGCGAGTGAGATGACGGCGAGCCTCGATGCTGAGCCGATCCTCAAAGCCATTCCCCTCGGACGCATGGGAACAGCCCAAGAGGTGGCCGGGCTGGTGCGGTTTCTGGCCGCCGACCCTGCGGCGGCCTACATCACCGGCCAGGTGCTCCAGGTGGATGGCGGACTGGTGATGCGTTGACCCCGCCTCAGGGGGAAGGTTGCCCGGCGGACTCCTCCGCGGCCTCAGGCGTTGGGGGAGGGTTGAGGGGTTTCCCGAGGCTTTCCCGCAGACGGCGGATCTGTTGCAGCAGCCGCAGGCGGCGGCTGCGGGCGGTGATCGTGAGAAAAAGGCGAATCGGCACATAGACCAGGGCCATCACCAATCCCAGGGAAGCGATCAGGAGGAAGACCATCCCGTCGGCGCCGCCGGGGGGAGAAAGGGCACGGTCCGCGGCACCCTCCAACGTGTTTTGGAGGAGTTCCTCCATGGCTTCGCACCCGGGCACCAAAGTCCTGACCCTACCGACCAGGGGCCGAATCCGAGTCCCGCCACGGCGTTCGGTTGAGGATCTGGAGACGCGCTCTGGCGCAAGCCGTCCCGCCATATGGGAGCCTGGAGGCCGAGCCAGTCGTCCACCGCTGTTCCCATGGCCAAGCTGATCCAATTCTCCGATGCCTCCAGAGATTCCCTGGAACGGGGGGTCAACGCCCTGGCGGAGGCGGTGCGGGTCACCATCGGCCCCAAAGGCCGCAATGTGGTGTTGGAAAAAAAGTTCGGTGCTCCCGACATCGTCAATGACGGCGTCACGATCGCCAAGGAGATCGAGCTGGCGGATCCTTTTGAAAATCTGGGCGCCAAGCTGATGCAGCAGGTGGCTTCCAAGACGAAAGACACCGCGGGAGATGGCACCACCACCGCCACCGTGCTGGCTCAGGCGATGGTGCGGGAAGGTCTGCGCAACGTGGCCGCAGGATGCAATCCGGTCGAGCTGCGCCGCGGCATGGAGCAGGCCGTTGTTCGAGCGGTGGAGGGCATCGCCCGCCGCAGCACCCCTGTCGAAGGGGAGGGGATCCGGCAGGTGGCGACGGTGAGCGCCGGCAACGACGAGGAAGTGGGTCGCATGATCGCGGACGCCATGGACAAGGTGAGCACCGATGGCGTGATCACTGTGGAGGAATCCAAGTCCTTGACGACCGAGGTGGAGGTGACAGAGGGAATGGCGTTTGATCGCGGTTACAGCTCGCCTTACTTCATCACCGATCAGGAGCGGCGGGAATGCGTTTACGACCGGCCCTACCTGTTGCTCACGGATCGCAAGATCAACAGCGTTCAGGACCTGGTGCCGGTCTTGGAGGCCGTGTCCCGCAGCGGCAGGCCGGTGGTGATCCTGGCGGAAGAGGTGGAGGGAGAGGCGCTGGCCACCCTGGTGGTCAACAAGACCCGGGGGGTGCTGCAGGCGGCCGCGGTGCGCGCCCCGGGCTTTGGTGATCGGCGCAAAGCCATGCTGGAGGACATTGCGGTGCTCACCGGCGGCACGGTCATCAGCGAAGACCGCGCCATGAGCCTGGCCAAGGTGAGCCTGGACGATCTCGGCCAAGCCGAGCGCATCACCATCGGCAAGGACCAGACGACCATTCTCGCCCGGGAAGACCGGCGCCCAGCGATCGCCCAGCGCATCGCCACGATTCGGCGCGAGCTGGACAACACAGACTCCAGCTACGACCGTGAAAAATTGACGGAGCGGATCGCGAAGTTGGCCGGTGGCGTGGCTGTGATCAAGGTGGGTGCTCCCACCGAAACCGAGTTGCGCAACCGCAAGCTGCGCATTGAAGATGCGCTCAACGCCACTCGGGCTGCGGTGGAGGAGGGCATCATTCCCGGAGGAGGCACGGTTCTCCTCGAACTGGCGGACGATCTGGAAGAGCTGGCCTCCTCACTGCGGGGAGACCAGGTCACCGGGGTGCGCCTCATCCAGAAAGCACTGAACGATCCCTTGCGTCAGATCGCCAGCAACGCTGGCGCGAATGGCGATGTGGTGTTGGCGGAAATCCGCCGTCAAGGGAAGGGATTCAACGCCCTCACCGGCGCCTACGAAGACTTGCTGAGCGCTGGCATTTTGGATCCGGCGAAAGTGGTGCGCCTGGCCCTGCAGGATGCCGTTTCCATCGCCGCGTTGATCCTCACCACCGAAGCCATCATTGCCGACCGTCCCGAGCCACCCACCCCTCCCGGCGGCGGAGAAGGTATGGGTGGTATGGGTGGTATGGGCGGCATGGGGATGCCCGGAATGGGGATGATGTGAGGCGAGGCCTCAAAGGGCTCCCACCAACTTGGCGTGAAGTCGACAGACGTTGAGAGCCTGCCGAGGCGGGTTGCCGCCACACAATTTGCCCAGTTCCCGATTCAGCGCTTCCAGCTGAGCCAGATGGCCAGGACTGAGGGGAAGAGCGGCTGCGGCCAGAAGGGTCACCCCCAACAGAGCCCCCTGGCCGGTTCCAAGGACTTGGCCAGGGCCCCCGCAACGGAAAAGACGTGACAAGCGCATGGCTCCGTTCGTCCTCCAAGATCACACCTTCCATGGTGCGCCTGAACGGGACCCATGTGTCACAGCTTACAGAAAGATTTGCGATCCTCCCGCAAGGTTTTGACATATCTCTCTACTTGCGCATCCACGCCGGTGATGGCCGTTCCGACAACAACCAGGTCCGCCCCGTGACGCAGGGCCTCCATGGCCTGTTCCGGAGAGGCGATCCCGCCTTCACAGACCACGGGGACGGAGGATGGGAGGGCTTCCCGGAGGAGGCGCACCAGCTCGAGGCTGGGGGGTGTCCGCTCGCGCGTGGCTTCGGTGTAGCCGAACAGGGTCGTGCCCACCCAGGCACATCCCAGATCAGCGGCCCGCTGGCCCGCGGCCAACCCATCCACGTCCGCCATCAGGGGAACACCCAGCTCCTCCCGGGCTCGACGCACCAGCTCGTCCAGGCATTGCCCCTCGGGGCGGGGACGATCGGTGGCGTCGAGAGCCACCACATCCGCGCCAGCCCCCCAGACGGCGGTGATCTCCTGCCAGCGTGGCGTGATGTAAACGGAGCAATCGGGCCAGGAGCGTTTCCACAAGCCCACGATCAAGGCCTGTGGACAGCGCCGCCGCACCGCAGCGATGTGTTCCGGGCTCTCCAGTCGCACGCCCGCCGCCCCATTGGCCAGGCAGGCCTCCGCCATGGCGGCGATGGCCAAGGGCTGACGCAGGGGAGAGCCCTCCGGCGCCTGAACGGAAACACTCAGACCCCCTTTCAGAGCGGACCAATCGGGTAGCGCCATGGCGAATCAAGGGCGGGAACGGGATCGAAAGGCGCCGGGAAGCCAGGCGCGCCATCGTTGCAAGGATTTGGCCCGCGCTGCGGGAGCGGCCTCGTCCGCCGGGATCTGAGGTTCAGGGCGCTGGCGACTCTCGACGGAGGCCCACCCCTCCAAAGCATCCACATGAAACGAGGGCACCGGTGCGGCGACCGCAGTTGAGAAGGCATCCAGGCGCTGGGCTGGATCCTCGGACGTCGGGAGACCAGCGGCTGGAGGAGCGCTGACCACAGGCGCGGCCGGCTCGCCAGTGGGGACGTCCTGCCGCGCGGCGTTGTCCAACCGCTGGGAAGGGGCGTTCTGAGGGTCGGGCGTGACGGGAGGCTTGCGATCGGTGGAGACGCGCGAGCCGGAGGCACCACGAAGGCCTTCAAGGGGATCGCGCGGGCCCTTGGTCGCCAGGCGCGCGGAGGACTCCTCAATGCCAGAAGGTTCCTGGTCTTCGCTGGTGTCCTCTCCAGGGCCGGCGGTCGTCGGCTGCCCTTGGAACGCTTGAAACGGGCTGGAAACGCGAAAGGGTGGAGACGCTGAGGCGGCCTCCGGGGATGACCCGCGTTCCGCCGGAGGCTCGGGCAACGGCAGGGGAGGGAAGGCGATTTCCAAGGGGGCGAACGCCTGGTCCAGAGCCTCAGAGGTGGACGCGCGTGCCAGAGGGGGGGGCGAGGAGGAGGCCTGGGGGAACTCAGGGATGGGAGGTGTGGTGGACTCCCCACCATCAGGGAGGCCTTCCTGCTTGATCGCTGTCGGGGCCTCCGCCTTCAGGGCTGGATCCTCCCCTTTCGGGGCTGGTGCCTCCGCCTTCGCTGTTGGGGCCTCCGGCTTCGGGGCTGAAGGTTGGAGAAGGGAAGCGGACGCCACGACCGGTTGCGCGGGTTGTTCCGGGGGGCGTGGGTCGGGGGCGGAAGCGGGTGGGGAGCCCGTTTCGGCTTGCTTGATCAGCGGAAGGAGCCAGGCGCGGGCCTCACCCTCTGTCCCGGCGGCCGCATCGGCGCGGTCCAGCACGGTTTGCAGGGCTGCCATCCCTCGGCGATGCACACACCGATGCGCCAGAGGGATGGCGCGGGGAGCGTCACGGTGCTGGATGGCCTCCAGGAGCGATGCCTGCCAATCAGGGGCTGGGGACTGGCGGGAAGGGCGGGACACGGCGGATCAGAGCGGGAGAGCGGGGATTACTGCAATTTGCGATCCAGCAACGGACGCACCAGCAAAAAGAGGGTTAGCGCCAGAGCGAAGAGGATCCACAGGCAGGCATAACCGGTCAGGGAGCCGTAGGGAGCCTGGAGAACAACCTCCGACAGGGGGAGCTGGCCGCTGTAAAGGGCCCGGATGGGCTCGATGGCAAAGGTCAATGGATTCACGGCGGCAAGCCAAGCGAGCCAGGACGGCATGAAGGACAGGGGGGCGAGGGCGGTGCTGGCGAAGAGCAGAGGCAGATTGACGACAAAGATCGCGGCGATCATCTCGATGTGACCGGGCAAGGCGAAGGCCAAACCCAGGCTCAAGGCCGTCACGGCGAACACCAGCAGCCCCAGGGTAAGCACCACGACCAAGAGGCCAGCGAACCCCGGCCAGCCATATCCCAGCAGAGCCGCCGCGCCAATGATCGCCAGGCTCTGGATGAGGCTGAGGGAAGAGATATAAAGAACAGAAGCAAACACGATTGAACTGCGAGAGCGCAAGGGCGCGACGAGCAGCCGATTCAGGAAGCCGAACTCCCGATCAAACATCACGGGTAGTCCTGCGTTCAGGGCGGCGCTGAAAGCCGTGAACACAATCACGCCAGCGCCAAAAAATCGACCATAGCTCTCACCCCCAGGCAGAAAACCACTCGGCGCATTAGCAAAGAGCGCCCCGAAGAGTAGAAGCCAGATCAATGGCTGCAACACACCCGCGATCAACGTAGACGGTCTTCGCCGCAACTGGACAAACAGACGTCCCGTCAGGGCGAGGGTTTCCTGAAGGATCTCGCCCAGGGCGGAGGAGGGGGGGGTGTCCGCTGGCAAGGTGTTCAGGCTGGGGGATGCGCTGGTCATGGTCGGCAGAGAAAAGGCAAAGGTGGCAGAAGTTCCGCGTCGGGAAAGGGTTTCAACGCATCTGTCGCTTGCGTTCCAGTTTGGGGTCCCTCTGGCCGACCACCGCCAGCTCAGCATCCATCAAGGTGCGTCCTGTGGCCTGCAGATAGACATCGTCCAGGCTTGGTCGACTGAGGGCAAGGGCGAATACGGGCAAGGCCTCCCGGGCCAGCGTCTCTCGGATCCCGGCCACAACCCCCTCATCCTCCACCACAAGGTTGAGGGAATAGCCCTGAGCGCGGTTCACCACCACCTGGCGCACGCCCTGGCAGTCGCCGAGCAGCTCGCGCACCCGCTCAGCCTCCACCCCATCACTGAATTCCCTCACCCGCAAGGTGACGCGGTCACCTCCGAGGGACTGCTTCAGCGATGCGGGTGACCCTTCCGCGATGACACGGCCCGCCTCGACGATGGCCAGACGATCCGCCAGGGCATCCACCTCCTCCAGATAGTGACTGCTCAGCAGGATGGTGACCCCGTCGTCCCGCAGCAGCCGCAGGACCTGCCAGATGGCGTTGCGACTCTCAATGTCGAGGCCCACTGTGGGTTCATCGAGCACCAGGACGGCGGGGCGATGGAGCAATCCCGCCGCCAGGTCGAGCCGGCGTCGCATGCCACCGGAATAGGTGCCACAACGGCGATCGATCCAATCCTCCATGGCCAGGAGGGAGATCAGCTCGGCCAGACGCTCCTCGATCTGTGCGCCGGATAGATGGTAGAGATTTCCTTGCAGTCGGAGCAGCTCGCGACCGGTGAGAATTTTGTCGATCGCCACCTCCTGGGCCACATAGCCAAGGAGGCGTCTCACGCCACGAGGGTCGGCGAGGGCATCGCAACCCGCCACTCGGACCACACCGGAGTCTGGAGCAAGGAGAGTGCAGAGAATTCTCAACGCCGTGGTTTTTCCGGAGCCATTGGGACCGAGCAAGCCATAGAGACAAGCTCGGGGAACGTTCAACGAGAAATCGTCCAAGGCTTGAACCGGGGGGGCCTTGCGGCCTCCGGCGAAGCCCTTCCTGAGATGGTGGAGCTCAATCAAGCCGCGCTTCTCCAGCGTGTCAAAGAGGTTGGCAATCTAGGCAGTGCCAGGGACGGGCAGCTGGAGGAGAACCGTCATCCCGGTCCAGTCGAAGTGCGCCGCCTGGGGACTGCGACAGATCAGCAGCAGAAAACAGATGCCAAAGAGATAGAAGATGGACCAGCGAAACAGGTTGCGCGCTGAAGAGGGGTCTTCGGGCTGAAGGCGCAGCTGATGGGCGAGCTGCAGCAAGCGTGCGTTGAACGGCAGCACCAGGAGCCCATAGAGCCAGCCTCCTGTTGGCAGGGCGAGGATGCCAACGAGGCTCAGAAAAGCCGTGCCAAAGCTGTAGCGACTGATGGCTTCAGCCGTGGGCACCACCCCACTCACCACGGGGAGCATCGGGATGCCGGCCTGGCGGTAATCCTCGCGCAACAGGAGGGAGAGAGCCCAGAAGTGGGCGGGTGTCCAGACCAGCACCAGGGTGAAAAGCCACCAGCAGGACCACCCCATGGAGCCAGCGGCCGCGGCTCCCACGAGGGGGGGGATCGCACCGGCGACACCGCCGATGACGATGTTCAGGGAAGTGCGAGGCTTCAGAAAAGCGGTGTAGAGGAGCACATAGCTGCAGAGGCCAAAGAGCGCCAGAGCGGCGGCCAGGGAATTGACGCCCCGAACCAACACCAGCACGGAGCCCGCAGTGAGGGCGATGGCCAGGGCAAAGGCCTGCTGCTGGGCCAGGCGACCAGAGGGAATGGCGCGCTTGCTGGTGCGCAGCATGCGGCGATCCAACTCCTCTTCCCAGAGGCAGTTGAGCACCCCGGCTCCCGCCGATGCCATGGCACCCCCGACAAGAGTGCAGGCCAAGCGCCAGCCATCGAGAGGCCAGCCGGCGGAAAGGGCCATTCCTCCCAGGGTGGTGGCCAGGAGAAGAGGGATGAGGCGAGGCTTGGCCACTTCGAGCCAAGCGGGAAGGCGAACGGAGCGAGGGATGGAACTGCTAGCCACAGGTCACCTTCAAAGAGGGCAAGGAAGAGCGGCCAAAGACTGAGCGGAGACCGCGGCCACTGAGAGCGCCGAGGGTGGCGACCAGCAGGGCGGCCACGAGTTGATGGCCGACGGTGAGCCACGGCCACTCCAGTTGGGCCTGCAGGGTGAGCAAACCGAGAACCACCTGAAGGCCCACCAGGCCGGCCCCGCCGGAGGCCAGACCCCGGGACAGGGGATCGGACCAGGGAGACAACCATTGGGCGGCCGCCAGGGCCAGCATGGAGAGCGCCGCCGGGCCCGCCAGCTGCCGATGACGCCAGACCAAGTCGCATTGGCTTCCTGAGTCGAAGCAATGATCCACAGCCCATTGGCTGGCCATGGCCCCACCGAGGACACATTGGGCCAGGACGATCGCCGCAGGGAGCAGAGGCAGCAATCCCCACCACACGGGAGAAGCCTGCGATGGCCCGTTCTCGGTCAACCCTTGGTCCAGACCGCTGACGAGAAGAAGGAGGACGAGGGCGGTGGCGAGATGGGCAGTCACGGTGGGGGCGGCAAGAAGACCAGTGACGGTGAGGGCGCCGAGGATGCCCTGCAGGGCCACCAAAGTGACGGACAGCAAAGACAGCCCGGGAAGCCAAGAGGGCAGATGCCGGCGGCCCAGAACACTGGCCAGGAGCAGAGCGAGCAAGGCCAGGCCCACCAGGAAGGCATCCAATCGGTGGAACCATTCAAGAAAGACCCGCGCGTTCATCTGGCGTCCTGGGAGAAGAACCCCGTAACAGAGCGGCCAATCGGGACAGGCGAGGCCAGCCTCCATGACGCGCGTGGCCCCTCCGATCGCGACGAGAGCGATCAAAGCGACCACCAGATGGGAGGTGAGCACTTTGAGGGAAGAGGCAAGCGACAAGGCCGTCGAAGCGGCAACGGAGCCATGGTAACGAGGTTTTTCAATCAGGGATTGCAAACATCTGAGGTTGATTTGTAAAATTTGGCGGCAAAAGGCGTGTTCACTACAAAAGGTCCGCGATTGCCACGCCAGCTTTCATAACCTTGTGAGACCGGATCTGCCGTTGGCTCCTGATCCGGCCCCTTCCCGCGACGGAACTCCTCCCTGAACCTTCAGGTCATGCCGATTCCCCCCTCCCTGATCACCTTCCTGGTGGGCATGGCACTTGTTCTGGCTGGCCTCTGGCTGGGTCAGAACGTTTCCCTGCTCCCCGTCGATGCCAGCGTCAACGCGCCAGTCTACGACGAACTGTTTAAGGTTTTGTTCAGCATTGGCAGCATTCTGTTCATTGGCATTCTTGGCCTGCTTCTCTTCAGCCTTGTCCGCTTCCGTCGCCGCGAGGGAGACCACAGCGATGGCGCGCCCATCGAAGGCAACCTTCCACTGGAAATCGTTTGGACAGCCATTCCAGCTGTTGTCGTTCTTTTTATTGGAATCTACAGTTACGATATTTACGATCGCATGGGGGGGATGACCCCTCTGAATGATCACAGTGCCATGGTTCACGCGGCCAGTATGGAAGCCTCTGCAACCATGCAGGTCGCCAATGCAGCCACCTCTGAGGAGCCAAGAGTTTGGGGTGGGATCGGCGTCAGATCAGACAAAGATATTCTCCCCGTCGACCTCACGGCCTTGCAGTTTGCCTTTATCTTTCATTACCCGGGTGCAAACATCACCAGTGGTGAACTTCACGTCCCTGCTCATCGTTCTGTCGAACTAAGAATGAAAGCCAATGATGTGATACACGCCTTTTGGGTTCCACAATTTCGTCTCAAGCAGGATATCATCCCCGGTCAGCAAACCATTCTGACCTTCACCGCGACTCGACCCGGAACCTATCCCATTGTTTGCGCCGAGCTCTGCGGCCCTTACCACGGTGGGATGCGATCGTCCGTTGTGGTGCATGAGCCTGATGATTTTGAGGCATGGCTCCAGAAAAACTCTCCAGCGCCGCCGCCCACCGCCTCCGTTGCACAGCTTGATGTCCTCCCTGTCGCCTGATCCATGACCATCGCCTCTCCTCAGGACCTTGCGGTTCCCCAACCACCCTCCGGCCAACTTCAGCCCCAGGGTTGGTTGCGTTATTTCAGCTTCAGCCTTGACCACAAGGTCATCGGTCTCCAATACATTGTCACCAGCTTTCTGTTCTATTTGATCGGTGGTGCTTTGGCCGGAGTGATCCGCACAGAGCTGGTCAGCCCGATGTCAGATTTCGTCAGCCGTGAAACCTATAACGAAGTCTTGACGCTCCACGGGACGATCATGATTTTTCTCTGGATCGTCCCTGTTGTGAATGGCGGCTTTGGCAATTATTTGATTCCTTTCTATGTAGGCGCGAGGGACATGGCCTTTCCACGCCTCAATGCCGTTGCCTTCTGGATGATTCCTCCGGCGGGTCTCTTGCTGATTGCCAGCCATTTCATCACTGGTTCCGCTCAGTCCGGCTGGACCGCTTATCCCCCATTGAGCCTGACGACTCCGGCCATGGCTCAGGTGGTTTGGATCATCAGCGTACTTCTTCTCGGAGGAAGTTCCATTTTTGGCGCCATCAACTTCATCGCCACGGTCATGAAGATGCGCCGGCCTGGCTTGAAGCTGATGCAGTTGCCGATGTATTGCTGGGCCATGCTGGGAACCAGCATTCTTGCGGTTCTCTCCACCCCTGTGTTGGCGGGAACCTTGTTATTGCTCAGTTTTGATATCGTTGCCCACACCGGTTTCTTCAATCCAACCCTCGGTGGCAATGTTGTTGTCTACCAGCACTTATTTTGGTTTTACTCCCATCCGGCGGTCTACATCATGGTCTTGCCCGCCTTTGGGCTTGTTAGTGAAATTCTGCCCGTGCATGCAAGGAAACCACTCTTTGGCTACAGCACAATGGTCTACTCCATTATGGCCATTGTTTTTCTGGGCTTGATCGTTTGGGCCCACCACATGTTCACCAGCGGCACGCCGCCCTGGATGCGGTTGTTTTTCACCATCGCAACGGCATTCATCGCCGTGCCAACAGGAATCAAGTTTTTCAACTGGTTGGCCACATTGTGGGGCGGGAAGATTGCTCTCAATAGTGCGATGTTGTTTGCCTGTGCGTTCATTGTGAACTTTGTGTTCGGCGGGATCACAGGCGTGGCGCTAGCCCAGGTTCCATTTGATATCCATGTTCACGACACTTACTTTGTAGTCGGCCATTTTCACTATATTGTTTATGGTGGCACTGTCTTTGTGATCTTCAGCGCCATTTATCACTGGTATCCAAAGTTTACGGGCAAGATGTTGGATGAAACACTGGGAAAAATCCATTTTGCGCTCACTTTCATCGGCTTCAACCTCTGCTTCGCCCCCCAGCATTGGCTCGGCCTGAACGGCATGCCACGTCGGGTGGCCGAATACGATCCCATGTTCACCACGCTCAATCAGTTGAGCAGTGTTGGCGCCTTGCTGATGGCTCTGAGCACCCTTCCTTTCCTGATCAATGTGATTCGGAGTTTCTCGCACGGCGCCGTGGCCGGTGATAATCCCTGGAACGCTCTGACGCCAGAGTGGTTGACCACGTCTCCTCCGCCCGTTGAAAACTGGAAAGGTGAGGCTCCCCTGGTCGCCCATCCTTACGGCTATGGCCAGCTCCCCTCCGCAGGCCTGCCTGTCGATCAGGCGACAGGTCAAGATGTCTGGACTGGTTCCTGATCCCCGCTCCTCACACGCCCCATCGACCTTCTCCCATGGACACCCTGGCGACAAGTTTGACCAGCGATGCGAAGGCCAGCCCCCACCAAGACGCCACAGATCATGGCGTGGCCGAAGAGCACAACGATGTGCGCATGTTTGGGCTGGCGACCTTTCTTGTGGCGGATGGCATGACCTTTGCCGGTTTTTTTGCCGCCTATCTGACCTTCCGGGCGGTGAACCCCCTGCCGAGTGGCTCGAACTATGAACTCGAGCTTGTGCTGCCCACCATCAACACCGCTCTGTTGATCATCAGCAGCCTGACCTTTCATCGCGCCGGCCGGGCCCTGCTCACATCACGCATCCATGATTGTCGGCTGTGGCTCGGGGTCTCAGCAGCCTTGGGGATCGCCTTTTTGGTCGGCCAGATGGTTGAGTATTTTCATCTTCCTTTTGGCCTCACTGAAAATCTTTTTGCCAGCACCTTTTACGCGTTGACGGGCTTTCATGGCCTTCACGTCACCTTGGGGGTGATCTGCATTCTGGTGGTTCTCTTTCAAGTCGGACCCAATGGCAAGGTTTCCGCCATCAAGCCCTTTGGTCTTGAGGCCGCTGAACTTTACTGGCACTTTGTGGATGGCATCTGGGTGGTCCTCTATGGACTGCTGTATCTGCTGTAAACCGAACTCCCCCCTTCTTAAGGCTGCATTCCTTGCGAAAAGCTCTCCGCGAAGGCAAAATTTAATAAGGATCGCATAAGCAGGCGAATGGCCGCCAACAAAGGCCCAGCATCCATCTCTGCGGGCCAACAGTTCCCCAACACAACCCCTGAGCTACCAGCGCAGCCCATGCAGGCGCCGCTGGAAGGCAAGGAACTTCTTGACAGAGCACGCTCTCTGAGCAACCGACCAGAGGATCAGATTGCCCGTGCCTGCGGCTATGTCGGTCCGAGCGGCAGGGTATTGAAGAAGAGTTTCTATCGGGCTCTTGTCCTAGCCAAGGGTTACAGCCTTCCCTCCAGCACCATGGTTGCTGGCATGAGCCGGGGACGTCATGCCGACTTCCGAACCCGCGTGCACGGCAATGGAAACCTGCTGATCGGCCAGGCCTACACCCGACGCATGGGGTTGGAACCCGGCCAGGAGTTCCGCATTGAGATCCATCGCGAGACCGGGTCCATCTGGTTGCTGCCGCTCGAGCCAGACAGCAAGGAGAGCTGAGTCAAGGATCCTTCCCGCCGGTTCCGCCGCGATACGGCGGACCGGACGCCCTCCCTCACTCCTGGCCTTGAATCCCTTCCTCGTGGAAGCGTCTGCCGAACAAGAGCAGATCGAGACCACTGAACAGGAAGCTCATCCCCACAAGGATCCCCACCATCCAAGGCAGATGAGAGAGGCGCAAGGAGAGGAGCACGATCCCCAAAGCCAAGGTTCCCAAACCATTCACCAGTCCCCACCCCCAGCCGCGAATGCGGCGGTGGTTGAGGGAGAACACGCTGGCGGCGAGTCCCTCCAGGACGAACACCAGTCCGGCGACCCGAGCCAGATTCCCCACCTGGCGAGAGGCGGCGATGGGTCCCGACGCCAGCTGGCCCACCATCCAGAGACCCGCCAGGACCAGCAGGGTGGCCAGCACGAAACGCCAGAAGGCATGCGGCACGCTCAGCCGGCGGGCGCGAAACCCTGTTGTGATCCCCGTGACCAAACCGGAGACAAGGAAGACCATCGCCACCACCCCGGTCAGCCAGATCGAGGCCACCCAAGGAAAGAGCAGCGCCGAAGCACCAAGCAACACCATCACACCACCCTCCAGCAGGGTGGTGCGCAGCAGAATCCGCTCCTCCCGCGTCACCCAAGCCTCTCCCGCCTGCGCAGCCCTCTGGTTGGCGTGATCCCGCGCCATTGCACTCCCCTCAGGACCTGAACGCTGTTCTAGCGACGCAACCACGCCGGCCCCTCACCAGCCGTGCTCGGCCAGCCAATCACCGGTGAGAGGGTTCGCGACGGCGGGGCGCTGAGCTGAGGTTCCCTCCGCGAGAAGGCGTTCCAAGTAGCGGGCCAGCAGGTCGGCCTCCAGATTCACCACATCCCCGACTCGCCGCTGACGCAGGGTGGTGCTCTGCCAGGTGTGCGGGATCACCGCCAGCCAGAACACGGCGCCGGCCTCCTGGACCCCCGCCACCGTGAGGCTGATGCCGTCGAGGGCGATGCTGGCTTTTTCGCACACGTAGCGGCCGAAGCTCGGGTCCTGCCAGGCCACGGTCAAGCGCCAGGAGGACGCCAGGGCATCGATGCCCACCACCGTGCCCGTCCCATCGACATGGCCGCTCACCAGATGGCCCCCGAGCCGGTCGGCGAGCCTCAGGGCCGGTTCGAGGTTGACCAAGGCCCGGGCCTGGGCCCGCCGTCCGAGGGTGGTGCGGGAGAGGGTTTCCTCGCTCACATCGGCCCGGAACCCCCGATGGGCTTCATCCCTTTCCGCAACGGTGAGACAGACGCCATCGACAGCGACGCTGTCGCCGAGGGCCAGGGCTCCCAACCCCCGCAGATCGCCGCGGACCCACACCCCATGGGAGCAGGGCTCCAGCTGGCCCACGGCCTGAACCAATCCGGTGAACATTCCTCGGGGCGGAGCGCGGCGAGTGGCTGGCCATAATCAAACAACAGCTCGGCGCTTTCCAGAGCCGCCCCCACGCGCACAGCCCCTCCAACTTCACCCCCTCTCCCCACCGGACCTCCCCCGACCCCCGCGCAAGGGCCGTCCTGCGGCCAGGCGGCCCACATCCCACGGAGCCCACAACCCCCAAGAGCACACAGACGATGGTGGAAATGCAAGTCGCCGGGATTGCCCTGGATGCCGCCAGCCGCAGTCCGATCGTGCTCCTGCGCGATCCGTCCGGTCGCCGGCAGGTGCCGATCTGGATCGACCAGGCCCAGGCGCAAAACATCCTGGCGGGCATCAATCGGGAGCGGCCTCCCCGGCCCCTCAGCCATGACCTGATGGCCCAGATCCTCCAGATCGCGGACTTGCGGTTGGAACGGGTCATTGTTCATGCCATTGAGGACAACACCTTTCGAGCGGTGCTGAAGCTGGTCAACGCTGATGGCGAGAGCACGGATCTCGACGCCAGGCCCAGTGATGCCATCGCCCTGGCCCTGCGCACCGGCAGTGGCATCTGGATGCTTGAAGAAGTGGTGGCCGATGCGTCCATACCGGTGGATGCGGAGGCGGACGCCGAGGATCAGGAGGATTTCCGCCGCTTTCTGGACCGCACCAGCCCGGCGGAGTTGATCCGCCATCTGCACAAAGCCGCGCCGGAAGCGGCCTCGCCCTCCCCTGAGGCTCCCGCAGCCGAGGGGGGTGAGGCCGAATCCCCGGAGGATGCGCCCGGCGCGCCAGAGGATGGCGAACCCACAGCCTGAACCCGGGGAATCTCCCGCGCCGTCCCCCATGCGCCGTCCGTTCGGCGCTGGCCCGCCTGTTTCGTTGTTCACTCTCGGAACCATGCGGGCGCTGGAGAGCCCTGAGGCCATGGAGGCTGTGGTGCGCCGCGCCGTGGCGGCGGGCATCAACCATCTCGAAACCGCTCCGTCCTATGGACCGGCGGAGCGCTACCTCGGCTCCGCGCTGGATGCCCTTCAACGCGACCTGCCCGCCACCCGGGCTGGCCTGGTGATCACCAGCAAGATTCTTCCCGGCTCCAGCGCGGCGGAGGCCTGGACGCGGCTCCACGGCAGTTTGCGGCGCCTGGGCCTGCGGCGGCTGGACAACCTGGCCATCCACGGGCTGAACACCGCCGAGCATCTGCACTGGGCCCTGCATGGTCCCGGGGCGGAGCTGCGGGAGCGCGCCCTGGGCGAGGGGGTGGTGGGGCAGATCGGCTTCAGCAGCCATGGCTCCAACCGTTTGATCCTCCGAGCCCTGGAGAGCGGCCGGTTTCAGTTCTGCAGCCTTCACCTCCACCTCTTCGACCCCGCTCGGCTCCCCCTCGCCGCCCAAGCCCTGGAAGCCGGAATGGGGGTGATGGCCATCTCTCCCGCCGACAAAGGGGGACGCCTGCAGGATCCCCCCCCCCGGCTGCGCGAGGACTGCGCCCCATGGGAGCCCCTCGCGCTGGCCTATCGCTTCCTGCTGGCGCGGGGCATCAGCACCCTCACGGTCGGGGCCGCCCGACCCGCCGATTTGGCGCTGGTGGACGCGCTGGCCAGCCGGGGGGAACCGCTGAGCCCCGAGGAGGAGCTTGTCCTGGAACGTCTGCAGGCCCGTGGCAAGGAGCGGCTGGGGGCGGACTGGTGCGGACAGTGTCAAGCCTGTCTCCCCTGCCCGCGGGAGGTGCCGATTCCCAGCCTGCTGCGGTTGCGGCAACTCGCCCTTGGCCACGGCCTGGAGGCCTTTGCCCGCGAGCGCTACAGCCTGATCGGCCAAGCTGGTCATTGGTGGGAGCGGGTGGATGGCCGGGCCTGCGAGCGCTGCGGCGACTGCTTGCCTCGCTGTCCGCATCACCTGCCGATTCCCGACCTCCTGGCGGACGGCCACCGCCGCCTGGCGGCTCCGCCGCGGCGGCGGCTCTGGGGTTAGGGCCGTTGCTGGCAGGGGGTGGTGCCGTCCCATAGCTCCTGCAGGCGACGACGCTGATCCGCGTCCAAAGGCGGCAGGTCGCGGCACCGGTCCAACACGGCCTCCTCGGGGAGGAGCAGGCGCGCCACGGCGGGGGGGAAGCCCGCCAAGGCCGTGGTCAGGGCCGCGCGAGGCAGAGGAGGAACCCAGCCGGCCGCCAGCACTCGCGGCAGCAGAGGCGGCTGAAGCACAGCCTCCAGCCAAGCCGCGGGAGGGGCGACGGCGCTGCCGGCAGGTCGCAGGATCAGCGACCAGGAGGCAGGCGCCCCTTCGTCCGGCAGCAACACCGTGAGGCGGGGATCGCGACGGAGAAGGGGCACCACCTGCTGGCGCGGCAGGACCGCAGCCCGGGCCGGGCCGCTCAGCAGCAGTTGGAGGCCCTGACGGTCGTCGTGGGCCAGAGCCTGGCGGCGCAGGCGACACAACCGTTCCGGGTCGTTGCCCACCAGCGCCATCACCACCCGGGGGCTGGAGGGAAGCACCACCCGGCCCGCCAGGCTCTCGTCCAACAGCAGCTCCCAGCCCCGGGAGGCTCGCACCGCCAGATCCGGCCTGTCGCGCAGCACCAGCACCCAGGGGTTGAAGCTCCAGGGGAAGGCGACGGGAGGCTGCTCCGGCCCGCCGTACAGGCGACTCACCGGCCTGGCGCCGGCCGTCAGGCGGCGCAGGAGGGCGGGCTGGTCCAAAGAGGCCCAGGCGTTCAGCGGCAGGTCGGTGGCCCATCCATCGCTGAGCTGGACCAGGGCGGGTCGGCGCTCGGCCGAATCGCCGACCGCCTCTCGCACCTTGGTGGCCCCCTCCAGCCAGCGCACCTGCCAGTCGCTCGGCAACCGGCGCAACCAGCGCTCAGGCAGGTCTCCGCGGCGGGCCACCAGGCGCGGGCCCGGTCGCGAGCATCCCGTCAGCAGGGCCAGGGAGCCAGCCACGCCGATCTCCAGCAGCGTTCGCCGCGACAGTTGCCCCTCAGCCATCGTTCGACGCTAGACGCTCCCCGGTCCCCGGCTCGGCAGAGGCGTGCAGCCGATCGCAGGCCAGACTGCAGCGCTGAGCCAGGGCCTCGGGATCGCCCCCGCTCCACTCCCACAACAGGGCCAGCCCTCCCGCCCCCACCCCCTCCTTGACATAGCCCTCCTCGTACCGGGCGAGGGCGGGGTGACAGGCGCCGCGGAAGGCGAGCGCGGCATGAAAGGCCAGGGGCTCCACCCCCCAGCCTGCACCGATGCGCTCCAGCAGGCAGGCGAGATCGCTGCCGGGCTCGTTCGCCACCCAGCGGGTGGTGGCGAGGGCGGTGGCCTGGATCATGCGCTGGCGCTGCGCCGGGGTGGCCAGGGCGAGGGCCAGGGCCAACACGGCCGCCATCTGACTGCCCCCGGCCAGCATCACCGGCACCCCACCCAGGGTGGCCTCCAGAAGCAGGCCGGCCGCCAGGGGCTGCATGGGATCCCCCAGGGCCGCCGCGACCAGCAGGGGATTGCGGGCTCCCGGCGCCCCCAGGCGCTCCCGGGCCGCGCGAAGGCCCTGCTCCACCAGCGCCTGTTTGAGGTCATGGGCGGGCTGGCGCAGGCTGCCGCTCACCAGACCGGTGGCCTCCACCCCGAGGCCGCACAGCACGCCGAGAGCGGTGGTGGTGCCGCCCGGCACGCATTCCGCCAGGAGCACGGGGGCCGAGGGGTGCCGGGCCGCCAGCCGACGCCCCCAGCGCCGTCCCTGCTCCAGCAGGGCCACCGCGCGGGCGGGGGCCATCGCTGCGCCGGAACTCACGCAACGGGCGCTTCCGCCCCCCGCCGGGGGGGGAAGGCGCAGATGGGGGATGGCGGGCGCCAGGGCGCACCCCAGGTCCACCACGAGGGGGGCGAGGCCCAGGGAGCGCGCGACGACATGGCTGATCAAGGCTGGGGTCACCCCCGCCGGCAGCGGAGGGAGGGCATGGGGCCGCTTCCCCTCGGGGCCGAGGAGGAGCAGTTCGGCGTCGGCCGCGGCCGTGGCCCGTCGCGATGCCGGCGTGCAGCCCGCCGCCGAGATCCCTGGCACCGCTGCGGTTTCGGTGGCCGCAAGCAACAGTGCCACCCGGGTGGTGGGCCAGTGCTGGAGCCAACGGGCCTGCCAGGCGGCGGCCCGAGCGGGGGGGCCCAGCAGCAACCCCGCGAGGGTCAAAGGGGATCCAGGCTCACCAAGGCCTGCAACAGGGGGGGCGGCTCGCTGATCGGGGAGCGCAGCCGCGGAAAGATCCAGTAGGCCACGGCATGGAGGCAGAGCACCACGAGGAGGTTCTGCACCAGGACCAACCCCAGGGCCACCGTCTGCACCTGGGCCAGATCCAGACCCGGTCCAAGGCCGAGGCCATCGGCGAAGCGGTCCAGAAGCTGGGAGGCCGCGGTGGTGATCACCACCCAGAGGTTCTCCCCCACCAGAACGGAGAGCACGGCCAGGCGCACCAGGAAGCCAAGCCCGCCGATGAGGGCGCCCACCGGCAGGGTGAGCCACCAGCTGAGGCGCCGCCGCCAGCCCCAGCCCAGCCAGAGGGCCAGGAAGCCGTAGGGAAAGAGCACGAGCGGTCCCCGTATCGGCCCCATCAACGCCACAAGCAGGAGGCTGGTGACCGCCACGCCTTCCAGGGCGCATCGCCAGCCGTGGCGCAGTTGGAGCAGGGTGAGGGGCAGGGGGAGCGCCAGCCGGAAGAGCGGACCGCCCACGGGCAAGTAGTAAAGAGCGGCCCACAGGAGGGCGGTGGACGCCGAGAGATAGGCCGTGTCCATCAGTTGCCGGGCTTGCCGCGGACTGAGCTCGCGCGGTTCCCCGGGGGCGGGTGTAAGAGACGGGGGAGGCATGGTCAACGGGGCGGAGGAGCGGGTCGAACGGTCGGCGCCGCCGCTCCAGAAGGCACGCGCTCGATGGTTTCCACTTCAAAGGCGATGCCCGCGGCGCGCAGGGCTTGGGTGACGGCTTCCGCAGGTGCAGAGGGATCGGCGCGGGGCAGGCGCAGGGTGACCCGATAAGGCAAGGGGGATGGAGCGGAGGAGCGCCCGCCGACGAGCGGGCCGGCTCCCGGGGCGGGGGCGGTTGGCTGAGGATTGGTGGATGCCGTGGGGTTGGCTGTCTTGGAGGATGGCGTGGCCGGGCCGGGCTTCGAGGCGGCGGGCTTCGCCCTGGCGACGGGAGGCGCGGCGGGCGGGAAGGGCTGGCCGGGGGGTAGAGAGGAGTTGGGGGTTGAACGGGACGAGGTACTCCCGGCCGACGTGGCGTTGGTGGCCGTGATCGAGGGGGCGGCGGCGGGCGTGGAGGTGTTGGGCTGGGGGGTGGTCTCCGTCGCGGGGGGGAAGCTCTCCGCCAGCCGTTCCCCCCAGGGGGACCCCGCGCAGGCGGAGAGCATCAACGCCAGCGGCACCCAGCCCAGGGCCACCCGGGGCCGGATGGATCGAAAACCCGCGCTCATCCGTTTCCAGCCGGACGGATCACGCGCACGGGACTGGCCCGCAACCGGCCGCTCTTGGTGGTCGCCGGTGTCTTGCGGGCGGTGCCCGTGGCGCTGGAGCGGCTGGCTTTGGCTCCGGCGGCCGTCGTGGCCGCAGCCTTTGCCTTGGCGGCTTTTCCAGCGCCCGCAGCTTTGCCCTCAACCGAAGCGCCAGCGGCCGCGCGGCGCCGCCCAGCGCTCTTGCCGCTGCTCGCCTTGGCGGCCAGGAGCTCCACCGCCTGGTCCAAGGTGAGGCTCTCAGCCGTGGTGCCCTCGGGAAGGGAAGCATTGACTTTTCCTTGTTTCACGTAGAGCCCGTAGGGACCATCAAAGAGCTGAATGGCCTCGCTGGCGCCCGCCGGCGTGCCGAGATCGCGCAGAGCGGTCCGTCCACCTCGCCCGCGCTTCGGCTGGGCGAGCAGCTCCAGAGCCCGGCTCAGACCGATCGCCAGCACGTCGTCCTCGGCTTTGAGGGAGCGGTAGTCCTTCTCCCCTTTGCCCTTGTCATGCACGACATAAGGACCAAAGCGCCCCAACCCGGCCTGCACCTTGCCGCCCTCGGGGTGTTCGCCAAGATGACGGGGGAGGCGCAAGAGCCCGAGAGCATCCTCCAGGGTGAGATCTTCCGGCTTGGCCCCCTTCGGCAAGGAGGCCCGCTTGGGCTTGGGGGTCTCCTCGCTCACCTGGCCGAGCTGGAGATAGGGACCGTATTGACCGAAGAGGAGATAGACCTGCTCACCGGTTTCCGGATCCTCTCCCAGGGACTCGGGGCCTTCGCTCTTCTGGCGCAGCAACAGCTCCGCTTTCTCCGCGTCCAGATCGGCGGGGGTGATTTCCTGGGGGAGGGTGGCCTTGCAGAGCTCTTCGGTGCCGTCCTCCGCTTCGCGCTTGCTTTCGAGATAGGCGCCGAATCGGCCGATGCGCACCACGCAGGGCAGGCCCTCCAGGGAGATGGTGCGGGAGAGCGTGGGATCGATCTCCCCCTCCCGCTTCTGCACCTGAGCCTCCAGCCCCTCCTCCCCCTTGTAAAACTTCTCCAGGTAGGGCAGCCAGGGGGTCTTGCCGGCGGAGATGTCGTCCAGGCTGGTTTCCATGCGCGCCGTGAAGCCTGGGTCCACGAGATCGGGGAAGTGCTGCTCCAGCAGGGCGGTAACCGCGAAGGCGGTGAAGCTGGGGATCAGGGCGTTGTTCTGGAGGGTGGCGTAGCCGCGATCCTGGATGGTGCCGATGATGCTGGCGTAGGTGGACGGTCGGCCGATGCCTTCCCGCTCCAACATTTTCACAAGAGCGGCCTCGCTATACCGTGCCGGGGGCTGGGTTTGGTGGCCCAAGGCCTCCACTCCGCGGCAGCGGGGGGAATCCCCCTGCTTCAGGGATGGCAACAACACCTCTTGCCCTTCGAGGGCCGCATCGGGGTCGTCGCTTCCTTCGACATAGGCGCGGAAAAAGCCAGGAAAATCAATGCGCTTGCCATTGGCGCGGAACGTGGCCTCCGCAGCCTCCAGATCCACCGTGAGGAGGGTGAGGCGGGCCTCAGCCATCTGGGAGGCGACAGTGCGTTTCCAGATCAGCTCGTAGAGCGCCAGCTCCCGGCCATCAAGACCGGTGTCGTTCGGCGCCCGGAAGGATTCGCCCGCCGGGCGGATCGCCTCGTGGGCCTCCTGAGCGTTGCGCGCCTTGGTTTGAAACTGACGGGGAGCGGGGGAGAGGTAGTCCTGGCCATAGCGGGCGGCCACGCAGCTTCGCGCGGCCTGGATCGCCTGATCGGAGAGGTGCACGGAATCCGTGCGCATGTAGGTGATGAACCCTCGCTCGTAGAGCGCCTGGGCGGTGCGCATGGTGTCGCGGGCGGAGAGGCGCAGCTTGCGATTGGCCTCCTGCTGCAGGGTGCTGGTGGTGAAGGGGGGCACAGGCTTGCGCACGGTGGGTTTCTCCTCCACTGCGCTCACCCGCCACGGGGCACGCTCGACGCGGGCTTGGAGCTCCCGCGCCTCCGCCTCGCTGAGGAGCTTCACCTTGCTGCCGGCTTTGAGGGACCCGGTGGACTCATCGAAATCCGAGCCGCCGGCGATGCGTTCCCCAGCGAGGTGGGTGAGCTTGGCCTCGAAGCCCGCCTTGTCCTGCTCCAGGCTGGCTTTCAGGTCCCAGTAGCTGCCGCTGCGAAAGGCGCGGCGGGCCTGCTCCCGTTGCACGAGCAGGCGCACCGCCACCGATTGAACGCGACCGGCGGAGAGGCCCCAAGCCACCTTTTTCCAGAGGAGAGGCGAGAGGGTGTAGCCCACGAGGCGATCGAGGATGCGCCGCGTTTCCTGAGCGTGCACCAGCTCCATGTCGATCGCCCGGGGGGAGGCGAGAGCCTTCTGAATGGCCGGCTTGGTGATCTCGTGAAACACCATGCGCCGCACCGGCACTTTCGGCTCCAGGAGTTGCTGCAGGTGCCAACTGATGCTTTCTCCCTCCCGATCCTCGTCCGTGGCCAGGAGGAGCTGATCGGCGCCCTTGAGGGCGTCCTTGAGCTCCTTCACCACTTTTTTCTTGTCCTTCGGCACCACATAGAGGGGTTCGAAGTCGCGGGCGGTGTCGACGCCGAGGTTCGCCCACTTCTCCCCTTTGTGCGAGGCGGGGATCTCACTGGCGTTGTTGGGCAGGTCGCGCACATGCCCCATGGACGCCTCCACCCGGTAGTCGCCGGGGAGAAAGCTCCTGATGGTGCGGGCCTTTGTGGGGCTCTCGACGATCACCAGAGTGTGCGCCACAGGGCTTGTGTGAGACCGAATGACCTTACATATCGCATCGAGGCGCCCTCCCGGTCAAAGAAATCGGAATCGGTGGGCCTTGGAGGCCATCGCCAGCCGCCATCGCCGCTACAGTCCGCTCCGTCCATTCCTGCTCCGCCGTGGTTGCCGACATCGGTTTGCAGTTGAACGCCGCGGCAATCGCCCCGGAAACCGCTGTGCTGCTTGCCCTGGTGGGCTGCCTGCTCGTCGATCTGGCGGGTGAGCGCACAGCCAGTCGCTGGGTCCCACCCATCTGCTACGTCGGATTGGGCTCCTCGCTGGTGCTTCTCGCTCTGCAATGGAACGGCGCCGCCGAGCCCTCGTTCCTGGGCGCTTTCCTGGCGGACAACCTGGCCATCGCCTTCCGGGCCGTGGTGGCCACCTCCACCCTGATTTCCTTGCTGCTGAGCTGGCGCTACGTAGAGCGAAGCGGCACACCCCTCGGGGAATACGCCGCCATCCTCCTGGCGGCCACGCTTGGTGGCATGTTCCTCTGCGGCGCCACAGATCTGGTGAGCATCTTCATCTCGCTGGAAACGCTCTCGGTGGCCAGCTACCTGCTGTCCGGCTACATGAAGCGGGATGCCCGCAGTTCGGAAGCGGCCCTGAAATATCTGTTGGTCGGTTCGGCAGCGGCGGCTGTCTTCCTTTACGGCGCCTCCCTGCTCTATGGCTTGAGCGGTGGCAACAGCGGACTGGAAGCCATCGGTGTGGCCCTCACCACGAGCAGCGCGCCGATCGCGGCGCTGTCCCTGGTGTTTGTGCTCTCCACGGTGGCGTTCAAAATCGCCGCAGTGCCTTTCCACCAGTGGACTCCCGACGTCTATGAGGGGTCGCCGACACCGGTGGTGGCCTTTTTGTCTGTGGGCTCCAAGGCGGCTGGCTTTGCTCTGGCTTTGCGCATCTTGGTGGGTTGCTTTGACAGCTTTGACGTGCAGTGGAAGTTTTTGTTCACGGTGCTGGCTCTGTTGAGCATGGTCCTGGGCAATGTGGTGGCGCTGGCCCAGACCTCCATGAAGCGGATGCTGGCCTACAGCTCCATCGGCCAGGCCGGCTTTGTGATGATCGGATTGGTGTGTGGCACGGAAGATGGCTTCTCAGCGATGGTGCTCTACATGGCGGCCTACCTGTTCATGAACCTGGGGGCCTTTGCCTGCATCATCCTCTTCTCCCTGCGTACCGGCAGCGACCGAATCGCTGACTACGCCGGGCTTTATCAGAAAGATCCCCTGATCACCCTGGGATTGAGCCTCTGTCTGCTCTCCTTGGGTGGCATCCCGCCGATGTTGGGCTTTTTCGGCAAGATCTATCTCTTCTTTGCGGGCTGGGCAGATCAGCAATATCTGCTTGTCATCGTTGGGCTGGTCACTTCTGTGGTGTCGATCTACTACTACATCTCAGTGATCAAAATGATGGTGGTCAAAGAGTCGCAAGAGGCCTCGGACGTGGTGAAGGCCTATCCGCCAATTCAGTGGAATCTCGCCGGCATGCAGCCGCTCCGCGCTGCCCTGGTGAGCTGCGTTGTGGTCACCGCCATCGGTGGCATTCTCTCCAGCCCGCTTTTTGACTGGGCCAGCGCCGCTGTCGCCGGTACGCCGATCCTACAGGCCGCCTTGGCCAATGCACATGCGGCTGTCGTCAGCTGATTCCCCGACCAAGGCGTTGTCCGAGGCCTCTGGCAGCGCACTGGTCGAAAGTCTTGCGGTGCTTGAACACGTCGACAAGGTGTATGGCGAGGGCGATGCCCTTGTGCACGCTCTCAGTGATGTGTCCCTGACCGTAAATCGCGGCGACTACCTGGCCGTGATGGGGACCTCCGGGTCTGGAAAGAGCACGGCGATGAACATTCTTGGATGTCTTGATCGTCCAACACATGGCCGTTATTGGCTCAACGGCATCGAAGTGGCGGGCCTGGACGACGATGAGCTGGCCAACATTCGCAACACGCAGCTGGGCTTTGTGTTTCAACAATTTCATCTGTTGCCGCAGTTCACAGCCCTAGAAAATGTGATGTTGCCGATGATTTATGCCGGCGTGCCCGCCCCAGAGCGACGGGAGCGCGCGGTGGAGGTGCTGCGGCGGGTGGGATTGGGCCATCGAATCGACAATCGTCCCAATCAGCTCTCTGGTGGTCAGCAGCAGAGGGTCGCCATCGCCCGCGCGATCATCAATCATCCATCACTCTTGCTGGCGGATGAACCTACCGGTGCCCTGGATTCTCAGACCACCACGGAAGTGCTCAACCTTTTTGATGAACTCAACCGGGAGGGAATCACGATCCTGTTGGTGACCCATGAGGACGAGGTGGGGGCCAGGGCGCAGCGGGTGGTGCACTTTCGGGATGGTCGGATTGTGGGGTGAGGGGCTAGACATCGGGTCGGCCACTGTCCTGCGCCTCTAGTTTCCTCCCCCGTGGTTCCCCCCAGCCCGGCCTGCGGATTGCATCAGCCGCTAAGCTGGCGCCCTGCGGGACCCGCTCCAGCCAATCCTGCCAAAGGATTCTCTGACCTGCGGATGCATGGCATCGATCAGCGTCTTAGTCAACTCCCTTGCTTCATTGAGAAGCGAGAGATCAGTTGGGTAACGAATATCGGCAGGGACACATGTTGCATCAATCAGCTATGAGCCTTCAGTGGCCTTGTCGTTTCCGATTCAATCTGCTGATCAGTTGCGGCGGCGTTTTCACTTCCCTGGCTGCTGTCATCATTGTCATGAGAATCCGCAGCAGCAAAGCGGATCACGCTCAGCCCGTGAAGCACGATTCGCTCGTTGCAGTCATTCACGACTGATTCCGGTAGCCGTTTCCTGAAGTACACCATCATCGATGGGTCAAACGGAGCCGAGTATTGAAAGGCCTCCAGGCCGATGAAGAACTGTCGAGTCGCCAGCGGGAACTGCCCCCGCATGCGCTCACAGAACCGGACGTGACACTCTCGCGTCATCCGCCTCTTGTCATCCAACCGTTGCGTGGCCAAGAATTTGCCAATGGACAAATAACTGTGCTTTCTGCTGAGCAATGTTGTTCAGCAGTCGCAGACTTTGCCCACGGTGGCCGCGCAGAGGTTTGTGCTTCTGACGCAACCAGGATCCAAGCTGCTCGTCAAAGCAACGAAATAGCTTATTCCACATCTCCGTCGGATAATAGCGACCGTAATACTACCACCAGCCCCGTAGAAACGGATTGAGCATTCTGGCAACCTCCTCTAACGACAAATAGGCGTGATGGCGCAATCTCCACCCTCGGATATGCTCCCTCATCTTTTTCAAGGACAAGGGACTTGCCGCTGGTACAAAGTTGGTGAACAACTTACCCCAGCGATTCTTTGCACAGCGAGGACGGAACGCAAAGCCTAGGAATTCAAACTGAATCACCTCGAACGGACCACATCTATTGGAATCCTTGCAGTAGACCACATGAGTCTTCTCAGGATGTAGCGTGAAATTACAGGCCGAGAATCGGGCCTGCTGGCTTTCGTTTAAAGCCTGCGCCTCTCGCCGACTAGAGCAGTGGCAGATCACATCATCTGCATAACGCTCGAACTGGATGTCAGGATGATTCCTGCGCATCCAGGTATCAAATGCCTAATGCAGACATAAATTGGCAAGAAGTAGGCTGATCACACCGCCCTGGGGCGTCCCGCAGGTTCTCGCCTACAGTTCTCCATTGGGCAGTTGAACAGGTGCTTCGAGCCAACGCCGCAGATAAAGCGTCACCCAACGCTCCTTGATATGTAACTGGAGGGCCTTCAGCAAAAGATCATGATCGATTGAGTCAAAAAATCCCTTGATCTCAAGGTCCAATACCCAGTCACGCTTCCAGGAACGCTGCCGACACTGTTCTATGGCCTGATGAGCAGAACGACGTGGCCGATATCCAAACGAATCCGAATTAGAAATCGGCTCCAATTGAGGTTCGATGATCTCTCTGACCACCATCTGTGCGATGCGATCGGAGACTGTTGGGATGCCCAGTGGCCTCACGCCTCCCCCCTTGGACTTCAAAATCTCTACACGACGGACCGGCGGCGGGAAGTAACTTCCTGATGCCAAACGGTTCCAGAGCTTGCAGAGATTATTCTTTAAGTCCCTAGAGAAGTCGTCGAGACTCTGGCCATCAATACCAGCAGCCTTTCCCTTCTTAGGAGTTCGCTGAAAAACCCGGCCAGCCCTGCGATGATGGATCAGCCGAAGCG